>OMYM01000115.1 GCA_900315225.1 uncultured Erysipelotrichaceae bacterium
CAAATCGGCGTGACGGATGCCCACATCTCAGGATATGTGACGGAGATTCTCATCGTTCCGCCGCCACCCATTGAGCAACCAGCGACATGCTGTCTGTTGGTATCGATAGCATACTTGCCAGCGAGTTCTTCCATGATTGCCTTGACTGTAGCAACGTCTGTGTCATTCCAACCTGCCGCTGTTTCAGGAGCAAGCACGAATGCGCCACCGAAGATTGCCTGTGCTTCTGGAGTTACCCAACCAAGCGCGCCACGGTTTGCCCTGATCTGCGCTTCGTTGTTTTGGCCAGATTCACCTGCGCCATGGAGCCAGACAAGCAACGGATGCTTGGAGCCATCGTTGGCATTTTCAGGGATATAAAGCCTGTAAGGAACATTGTCCTTCTTGTCAGAGAGGAATTGGTCTACTTCATCGTCCGTGAACTGACCTTCCTGTTCGAACTGAACGAGCGGGTTCTTCAGGGTGATCTGGTAACGGAGGTCGATGAGGTTGTTTCTGCCGCTGTAAGCCAATGTTCCAGCTGCCGGCGAGCCAAAGTCGCAGTTCAGGTTGAGCGTGATGGTCGTTCCATCAACTGCAACGCTGTCGATGATTCTTGCTGTGCCATTGTATGCAACATTGCCATTGGATGTGTCATTGCCATATGCGATTACCGCAAAATCTTCAGGTGTCAAAGCCTTTAGTGCTTCTTCATCAAGACCAAGATCCTTGGCATCGATGATTGCCTGGCAGATTCCCTCGCCCCAGTCGAATACATGCGCCTTCAAGGTGAATGTTCCAGCTGTTTCGATTGTTCCTTCCAGGGTTGTCTTTGCTTCCCACTCAAAGATCGTTGTGCCATCTTCCAGCTTCGGATCGTTGTTTCCGAACCAGATCCAGCTCCAGTGTCCAGGGTAGTCTACTCCGTCAACCAGGTTGTTCTCATATTCGGAATAATGGCTGTTCGGCAACAATGCATGCATGTTCCTTGAACCATTTACATTTACAGTTGTATCGTTTGCCGCATGGATGAACCAGACTTCTTTGTTTTCGAGTGCAGCAACCATTCCATCTTCGCCCTTGCCGCCGTTTCCAGCCGCGCAGATCGGTGTAACTGTTGCCCATATCTCTGGATAGCTGACCGCGATTCTCATCGTTCCGCCGCCACCCATCGAGCAACCAGCGACATGCTGTCTGTTGGTGTCGATCGCATATTGTTCAGCGAGTTCTTCCATGATCGCCTTGACTGTCGCTACATCTGTGTCGTTCCAACCTGCCGATGTCTCAGGAGCAAGCACGAATGCGCCGCCAAAGATTTCCTGTGCTTCTGGAGTGACCCAGCCCAATGCACCTCTGTTGGCTCTGATCTGTGCTTCATTGGCTTCACCGGATTCGCCTGCGCCATGGAGCCAGACAAGCAACGGATGCTTTTCGCCATCATCGGCGTTTGCCGGGATGTACAGCCTGTAAGGAACCGCATCCTTCTGATCATAGAGGAATGCATCGACTTCATCGTCTGTCCACTGGCCATTCTGCATGTAATGATAGGCATTTGTCGCAATGACATCGCCATTCCTGAGGGTGATATTCTTTGTCTGGACGATATCATAGCTCAGATCCAGGACTTGGTTTCTGCCACCTGTGTAGATCAATGTGCCAGCTCCCGCCGCACCAAAGTCGCAATTCAGATTCAGGGTGATTGTGCCATTGCCTGCGCTTACCGACTCAACGACTCTTTCCGCCTTTGCGAAAGATGTCTGATTGCCATAGACACCTGTTGCAAAGACCTTGAATGTTTCCGCATCAATGTCGCTTCTAGAGAAGTTGACGCCTGGAACGGAAATCGTAATCTGGTTGATGCCTTCGCCCCAGTCGAATACATGCCCCTTCATTGTGAAGGAAGCCTCGGTCAAGGATTTCGAAGCCATCCACTGGAAAATGTGCTGTCCATCGCTGGCGACAGGATCGTTCATGTCGAACCAAATCCAGCTCCAGTGACCAGGATAATCAACGCCATCGACATTGACATCTGGATATTCCGCATATTCCGCCGTTGGGATGATTTCCTTGAAATGACGGCTGTTTTCCACTGTTACCGTGTCATCATTTGCAGCATGGACATAGAATACATTCTGCCTGGAGAAAGCAGCGATGTAGTCGGCATCGGAGAGACCAGTGCCCGAGCAAATCGGAACAGCTGCCGCAAAATAGTCAGGATTGTCTGCCACGATGTTGTTTGTGCCATAGCCACCCATCGAGCAACCTGCGACGTAGATTCTAAGCGGGTCAATCTTATTGTTTATCTTCAGGTATTCAATAATATTGATGACCGTCTTGCGTTCTGCATCGCTCCAGCCTGCCTGTGCCTGAGGAGCAAGGACAAACGCGCCACCGAAGATTTCCTGTGCCTCTGGCGTTACAAAGCCAAGGGCACCCCTGTTGGCTCTGATCTGCGAGGAATTGTTTGTTCCACCCTCGCCACCGCCATGGAGCCAAAGGATCAATGGATGGAGGTTTCCATCGTTAGCATTGGCAGGCGTGAAGAGACGATAGTTTGTCCCATCGAGCGAGCCGGATGTAAACGAATCCACTTCCGCATCGGTGTAGTTTCCTTGTTGTACAAATTCGAAGCTATCAGGTTCATTTTCACCAATCGCCTTGTTCAGCGTGATGGTGTATACCTGGGTAGTATCGAGATTCGAGAATCGTGCCATGTTCCAGTTCAATGTACCCTGACCGGCAGCGCCAAACGCTGTCTCCAGGTTCAGTACGATGGACTGAAGGGTTCTGTTCCACCAGCCTCCACCATAGATTCCATCAACCGAAGCAATTGTTCTTTCAACGTTCTCGTATGCGATGACGGAAGGATCTTCCGTTTCATACGCAGTCGCAAGAACCTTGAATGACTCGGCGTCAATGCCATCCAGCGTAGTGATTCCCAGGCTGGAAGCATTGATAACGACTTGGTTGACAACCTGACCATACTCTTCGACGTGAGCATTCAGACTGAAGTTCACTGTCGTTTTTGATGGGGCTTCACCTTCTTCCGCAATGACCGGGGTCACCATGGAGATCGCGGTCAAGACAGGAAGCGTCATCGCCATCAACTTCTTAAGTGCGTTCATAATACCTTTCCCTTTCTATTTATATTATGGTTGATTCTAAAAACAAAGCGCTGCGACATGGAACATGATTCTGAAGAACGAACAAGTTTCTACTTCTGTCTATGCGCTCTCCCTGCGCATGTAAAAAAATGTTTGCGTTCCCTGGAGACAGATTCATCCCCAATAGCAGGTCGCTTTATTTCAGACAGTTGTGGATACCTCTTGGGTTTGTAGTGTGCGACTTTTGACTTCTCTTGTATAGTAGACCCTGGAGAAAGCGCTTTCAAGATATCGCAGGACATTTTTATAACTTGTTCATCCTTGTCTTTTTGTTTTTTTGGTTTATGTTTCCAATTATGAAACAATATCAATGGATTGCCAAGAAACTAAAAAAAGCATGGGGTTGCCATGCCTATAAATCTTCAAGCGCCTGAAGGCACGCTTGGTATCTTGTCGCAAGCTTTCCTAGCATTTCCTTGAGCTGATCAAGCGGCAGAGCATCGTACATGACTGTCGTCTGCAGGTGGGTCACGTCCACGATGACCGGTTGCGCAATGTCAGCTTTCATGACGCCATAGTCAGATCCTTCGTGCGTAAACAGATAGACGATGCTTTCGTCAAGGAAGCCAAGGAAGGTGCCGCATGGATAGCGGTAGGAAATAGCGATAGGAAGTGGATCGAGTGTCTCTAAAAGCGCATGCACTTCGTTTTCTAACGGCAGCGTCGTGGGGCTTACAGGAAGATCGATCATCCTCCCCTCGCCAAGCGTAAGCCAATATTCCTCTCCTTCGCATATGACGACAAGATCGCTTGTTCTCTTGCGCAACGGATAAACATACGCCTTGCCTGCATCGATGCGCCGCACAAAGAACATTCCTGGGTCAAGCTTGATGGTGCAAGGTGCCTTGATCTTCGTTTCGATGGTCACGCGTGGAAAGTCCTTGTTGTTTCTGCCGGATGCGTCCAGCAACCTGTTCAATGCATCTGCGTCTTCCCGCTTGATTTTTGCGACTGGTGTCAAGACAATGCTCTCATTGATCTCGATGACCTGGCTTGCTACGAGGAACAGGTCTTTTTCAAGGTCATAGTCTTGCCTAAGGAGCTTGATGGCTTCGCCATGGCGGTAGAAATGTTCTTTTTCCGTAAGGCCATATACGCGCGCTACGCCACCATGCACATCCGCAACAAGATACAGGCGCTTGTTTTTTCCTAGCGCGGGGACAATGTCGCCGCAGGCAAACGAGCTTTGCGATACAGGCAGCGGCTCATACTTGCTTTTTTCCATCAGGGCGGCGCTTTGCTTTTCCTGCACCGCCAGCCTTATTTTTGTCAGTATGCCCATGATTTTTTCCTCTAGATTCTTTTGCCACATTTTCCCACGTTTCCGCCCGAAAAGAAAGAGGCAGGCACGTCAGTGTCTGCCTCGGATTTTGCTTAAGCCCTTCTGGATTGGCTGCAGGTAAAGTAGATTACCTGGTATTGGCGCGAGATTGCCTCAAGGAACTTGAGACCTCTTTCCACTTTCTCATCGTCAAGGTTGACGAACGGATCGTCAAGGATCAAAAACGGCTTTTCGTTTTCATACATGGCATCGATCATTGCCATCCTGCGGCACATGCCAATGAGATCCTGGTATCCTTCGCTCAAGAAGAGAATATCGCGGTTTTGCCCATTGGTGCGAATGGTGACATTCAGGGATGCGTCAAGGTCGTAGACATCCGTCTTGTCTCCCGTGAGCATGGTGTAGTATCGATCAAATGCCTTCTGCATCGAATCCATGTAGTGGCGCAAGAAAGCTGCCTTTGCTTCCTGAAGATAGGCGCGGGCATTCTTGACGACATCATAGCGATGTTGCGCCTCGGCGATCTCCGCTTCTCTTTCCTCAAGATCAGCGCAAGCATCGATGATCTCGTTTTGTTGCTCGCGCAATTCTTCGATCTGGTCGTTGTAGGTAAACAGCTTGTTGCGCAAATCCTCGATCTGGTCTTCGTAGATTCTGATTTTTTCGGTCAGTTCCGATTCATCGCCTTGAGGGCAATCGATCTTTTCCAGCGATTCAATGTCGACGGTCTCCAGGAATTCATCGAGCTGCTGCTGGCGACGGTTCATTTCCGCTTCTTTCTGCGGCAACAGCATTGCCTTTTCCTGGAATTGCGCCAGCTGGCCAGCAACATCTTCTTCTTTCTCGTTGCCAACGAGACTGAAGAAATCGTCAAGACGCATGAGATCCGCCGTGAGGCCTTCCTCCGCCTTGGCGAAGCGTTCACTGCGTTCGCTGAGAATATGGAAATCACGGATCCTCTGGATGATATCGCAATACATGTCGTAGTAATCATCACCCTTGAGGCCATAATTGTTCATGAAGAAGCGCAAGCCGCTTTCCAGCTGGTCTTCCCTTCTCTCGTAGTCATGCGCGCGGTACATCTTGTCGCGCGTCTTGAGGTCATCGTATGCCGCAAAATCGTTTTTCATCGCGTACATCTTGGATAGCGCCTGGTCTTGGCTGTAGGTCACGTTTGCCTGGTTGAACAAGGCGCATACGTCTTCCTCGATCTGGCGCGCCATGGCATCGTTATCGACTTTTGTGTGTCCTGCCGAGCGATTGCGCATGCAGAAGCCAAAGATCAAGACCAGCACGCCAATGCCGCAAACCGCAAGCATCACGTAATTGTCCCTGTACATATAGAACAATGCGCCACCAATGATCATGCCCGCAACGCCAAGGATAATCACGAGCGCGCTAAACAGCTTGACTTTCGCAAAGTCCGCCGCAATTGTGTTTTCCTGCAAGAGCTTTTCCCTTGTGCGCCATTTTTCGATCATGGCATCTACCTGGGTATTGGCGGGATGGTTTTCCGGAACGGAAACCTCCAAGGCCGCAAGTCTTTCCGCCTCGGCATCGGACAAACGGGTAATCGCCATTTTTTCGTGGATCTCGGAAAGCGTCGCAATGTCCTTGCGGATATCATTCAGCTCCATTTCATCCGGAACGTGTTCCGCGAATTGCTTGCGCAATTCCTCCAGTTGCGTCTTTTCCTTGTCGCTCAAGCGGTTGCGCTCGCTTTCCTCTTCCTCGAACGCAATGCGTCCAGCCGCTTCCTTTGCTTGCGAAACAATATTCTCATCGGGAATCTCTTCGCCAAAGAACGAGCGAAGTTCCTCGTATTGTTCCTTTGCTCTTTGCGCCTCTTGCGAAAGATAGCGATACCTTTGCATATCCTTCTCATATATATGGAAACGAGAGATATCGTCGCGTTGGCGGGATACTTCATCCTTTCCCCTTAGCGCTTCATTGATCTCTGCCTGGGTGTTCAACAGGGATGCCTTGAGATCGCTGATTTTCTTTTCAACGTTGGGTTGGTTGGAAGCCAGTGCCCTAAGGTCGGCAGCCGAGGAATTCAGCTTGCTCAAAAGACCTGTTACCCTGTCTGGGGTCAGTCTGTCGCATTCCTTCTTCAACATGGCATCTGCCGCATCAAAGCGCGCAAGATCAGCCGTCTCATCGTTGAGGTCAGCGATCTTGGCGCTAATGCCAGAAGTTGCCTCGGTCGAGCATGTCTGCTGGGCAATGAATATCGTCCTGGTAAACGATTGGGAATCGATGCCAAACAATTCCTCGCCAATGTTCTCGCTGAAATCGTCGGATTTCAGGTTTGTCTCGTTGTCGTAGAGTTCGAAATACGATTTCTTATTGTCGAAGCGACGGACAAGACGATACGTCTTGCCATTTGCCTCAAAGATGATATAGCCGCCATATACCCCGCCCTGCCATGGCGTGAAGCGGCGCATTTCATTTTCAACCTCGGTTCTCTTGCGGGTGTTCTCAAAGCCAAACAACATGACCCTGATAAACGCCGCCAGCGTGCTTTTCCCCCAGCCATTGTCATGGAGGATGGTGTTTAGGCCATCCGCAAAGTTCATGTCGTAATGCTGAAGCTTGCCAAAATTCTCAACATGCGCCCTGATCAGCCTCATAGTACAATCTCCTCTCCATTCAATGCCTGGATGCCGCAACGGATGATCTCCGCCTTCTTTTCCTCGCTAATGCCTTGCTTGCCTTCAAGAAGCCTGACAAACTCGCCCTTGAGCGACTTGTCGAGGCGGAATTGACGATAATCCACGCGCGTTACAGAACGATCCCGCACCGTGACAAAGTAAAAATCATCCTGGAAATGTTCTTCGATCAAGCCCAGGTTCTTTTCGCTGTCAATGTCAGTTTCTCCCACAAGAACAAAACGCACAAGGTCGTTGCGGTATGAGGAAAGCCTTTCCAGCGCTTCCATGCGGTTGATCACTTCATAGGTGGACATACACCCGGAGATGTCAACCTCAAACTCATACAATCTCCTTGCCGCAAAGGAGACAAACTGGCGCATCAAGGAGAAATTACGTTCGTCAATGTCGAGCATGACAAACCCATGGTCGCCACACTCGTCAAAGCCCCTGCCCTCCAGGCAGCCAGGATAGCAATACACGCCATCCGGCAACAAAACCCCTTCGGTGTAGGAGTGGATATGACCAAGCGCCAAATAATCGATTCCCTTGTCGCAATAATCTTTCAGATTGATCTCATCGTCCTTTTCGCCAATCTGTCCATGCAAGGTGACAATGTTGAAATCCTGTTGCTTGAGCCGCAAGCCATCCGCATCCAAGGTAGCATCCTGCGCGCCGCTCAATGTAATCGCCCTTTCGCCATCATCGTAAAGAACGTACGTCTTCCATCCCATCGGGAATACCTTGAGGTTTTCCGGCGTTGCCTGTCCCTCGACGATGAAGGAGGCGGCGTCATGGTTGCCCTCCAGATAAAAGAAGACAATGTATGGGTGAGACGTAATTAGGTCATAGACATATTTTCTTGCCTGGACGCTGATTGTATTGCGATCAAACATATCCCCTGCGATCAAGATCGCATTTACCTTTCTTTCTTCGGCGTAGTTCACCATTCTGCCGAATGTATGCAACAATTCGTCTTTCCGTTGCTTCGCCTGCTCCCTGCTGAGATGCGCGGTCATTTTTGCATCGAGATGCAGGTCGGCGCAGTGTATAATTCTCATATACCCTCCTTGTGACTTAGATTATATTATTTCATTAATGCCCAAATCCTTCAAGTCGCGCTTGCCATATTCAAGCAAAAAAACAGGGGATCCCCTGTTTTTGTCCTATGCATTTGCTCTCTTCAAGGCATCGATGTATGACACCGCCGACAAAGCTGCCACATTGCCCTGTCCTGCTGCCTTGATGTATTGGTATGGCTGTCCCGTGATGTCTCCTGCCGCGAAAAGACCTGGCAGATTGGTCTTCATCATGAGATCGACTTGCACCGCATTTCCTTGCGAAGCAAGCCCTGGCACAAGCTGTCCCGGGAAAACCGCTGCCCGCAGAATGAACACGCAATCCACATTGATCTCGCGTTGATCCGTCTTGAGCGCGTTTGCCTTCATCTTGCCAAGAATCTCCAGTGGCTTTTCCTTGACAATCTCGATGTTTTCATGGGTGAAGGATGGCTCATCCTTGTACAGTGGCAGGTAATACACCTTTGCGCACACTTCGCCAAGGAAATCGGCTTCTGCTTCTTCTTCGCTAGAGCCGCCAATCACGGCTACCGTCTTGCCTTTGTACAATGGCGCATCGCAAGTGGCGCAATAGGACACGCCACGCCCAAGAAACCTTTCCTCGCCAGGATATGGCTTGCCCGCAACAACTCCCGAAGCAAGGATGACCGTTGTTGCCTCGGCCATTTCGCCATTCCCCAGCTGAAGGCCATAATAGTCGCCCATGGCATACACCGAAGTGACTTTTTGCTCAGTGATTTCTACGCCAAGCTCAGCCAATTGCCTGGTGAATGCTTCCGCCATCTGTTTTCCCGTGATTGAAGGAAGGCCAAGGTAATTCAGGATCGGGTGATCCACAACCTGCATCTTGTTGGAAAGAAGACGGTTGCCATACAAGGCAACGGTCTTGTTTCTCACCTTGGCGGTGATTGCGGCCTCTAGGCCTGCAGGACCGGTGCCGATGATCGCTATATCGTAGCGCATAATAATGTTCTCCTTTTTTATGTTTTTATTATAAGCGGGAAATTTAAGGGCATCAACCGCCATGCCCTTTCAACATATCGCTGCGTGATTCCAGCCAACGCACCGTTACCGGCAAGTCGCGCACATACAGGTTCATGAGGATCTCACGGATGGATTCGATTGTCTCGCCATCCATTTCCCAAGGGCGTACCTCCATGTTTCTGCCGTATAGCCAGATGGTCAGCTGGCGAAATGTATCAACGCTCATCATGGGATCGATGACGATCCTATAGCCTGCCAAAAGCTCAACGTCGTCGTCGCTGAACCCACGCATGAAGCCATCCACCACGGATTGTCGCCAATCGGGATCCCATGCCAGGACATCGCTAGGCTCTAGCAAGTTCCATCCTCGGTAATACCTGGCAGCTCTTTCAATGATCGAATCATCGTATTCGCCAGAGAGATAGTGCATATAGTCGCGGCATGATTTCTCGTTTGTCGCAAAATCACACACCCTATGGCGCAAGGGAGAAAACGGCGATGCCTCCCAATACAGCTCATACAGCGTCTTTGCCTGGTCGATGATCTCTTGGCTGTTGCGGCGGACAATATTCTTTTGCTGGCGCAAAAGCGTCCGATAGTACTCCGTTTCCTTTGAATCCGAAGGATAGTTGAACATATCGATCCGCTTGAGGCATTGCTCAGGCACCGCGAGCATGTTGCGGAACATGATCAAGCCTTTCCTGTCTTCGCCAATGCGCATGTATTCCACGCTTCTAGGAAGAGCATCGTGCTTATGCTTGTGAGAGCTAAGCGGGGCGTAGTAGTCTACCCCCGCGCGGGAAGGAAACAAGGGACCGATAAAGGGACGGGTGGATTTCATCCCGGCATTATAAAAGACCTTCGGATCGTATCTGCGAAGGTAATTACAGTAATCAGCGTCTACGGTAAAGAAATTCATCGGCTTCATTTTTATATTATATACCAAAGACAGAACAACCACATAAAAGAAACACACGCGCCAATGGCGCGTGTGCATTTGTCATAACATGCCCTTTGCTTTTCTTTCCTTGATCAAGAAAGCGCTCATCACAGTCTTTCCATCATCCAAGCTACCCGCGAGTGCTTCTTCGATGATTTCATCCAATGTCATGGTCGCAAGATACAGATTTTCATCCGCATCAAGGTGCTGGCCAATATGGCGGCCTTTCCGACAATAGTACAAATCGACGATTTCCGTGTCATACGCGCCCGTTGGCACCATTTGCCCAAGCCTGACGAAACCTTCTCCCTCAAATCCTGTCTCTTCAATAATCTCGCGCCTGGCGGTCTCGAAGGGATCTTCTCCCGCTTCTTTCTTTCCCGCCGGGAACTCCTTGGACACCCTGCCCAAGGCATAGCGCCATTGGGTAACCACGAAGAATTTTCCCTCTTCATCTTCCATGGCGATCGACACGCCTCCTGGATGCTCGACAACCTCGCGCACCACTTCCTTGCCATCTGCCTGCACTGCCTGATCAACCCTGACGTTCACCACGCAACCGTGAAACATATATTGGGTCGAAATCTTTGTTTCTTTTAATTCATCCATGCGACATTATCCTCCCTATCGCCCTACGAGCCTACATCCTGTACGCTCTTCAAATTCCCTTGCCATGTCTTCGTCCACTTCGCAATCCACCACGAGGCTCTGTTCCATGGAACGATATGACGGAGCCTTGGAAAACACATGGCCACGCTTTGCGGCAATCGCCATGGCTTCTTGCGCCAAGGCATTTTGGTTTACCTTGTCGCCAATATGCACGCGCCAACCGCTTTCTTGCCCAATGTCCACAAGCACATCCCTTGTCCGCATGCCAAGCATTGGCGAAGTAAAACTCAGTTCCAGGTATTTTCCCGTTGGACCATTCATCAAGCCCTTTTTATATGGCTTGATGGAAGAAGCAGCAAATTTTTCATCCACCAGGCGGAACAGAGCGTTTTGTTCCATCAAAGTCCTTTGACCAGCGGGAAACCAACGATCTTCATCTTCCAAGGCAACTGTGGAAGATACTTGCGGCTCGCTGCCAGCAATCTGCAGCGACCAACCGGTTGTTGCGAAAAATTCCTTCTTTGCCTGCGCAATGTCTGCCAGGCTTGATTCCAGAGTCGCTACATATGTCTTTCGCTCGGGATAATACGAGGCTTTCTTGACATTTCCACACAACGTTCCAACTAGCAGCGCCATGGCATTGAAGTTAACGGAAGGGTTGACCTCTAAAGACCAGCCGGTTTTCGCTAGAAGATCTGCCTTTGCTTTTTCCATCATCTCTCGATCCAGGGCATCGGGATAATCAAACGCCAAGACAGCCTTTTTTTCCATCGGGTAATAGCCAATGCGACGGATGGGAGCGGTATATGATTCCCTGATGATAAACTCCACGTCTTGCGGCGTAGGCTCCAGTTTCTTTCTGTCCTCTTCCTTTTCCTCGCTGCTCTTGGGACGGAACAAGAACAAGCGGCGCTTGTCGCGGGCAAACAGACCGCTAGCAAGAAGCTTTTCAGCAAATGCATCGGGATCTTCCTGTACGTTCATCACCTGCATGATTTCCATGATATTCATGGCGCGCATGGAATAGTTCACGTTCCAATAGGACGCAAGATCGTCAAATGTGCCGCCTTTTTCCATGATATGCGGCATTTTCCCATCCGACTGCTTGCGCTTGGCATGAAGCGTGATTTCCAGTGTTTCGCCATCCTCTGGCATATATACGCGACGGCGGTAGTCGTCCGCCATCAGTTGCGACAAGGATTCTATGGCGCTGGTCGAGCCATGGTTGAGGATGATATGGCGCGGCGTGATCTTTTCCATGAGCGATGAGAGTTCCATCTGGTCGCCATGGGCGGAAAGCCCAACCATTTCCACGGAACACTTCACTTCCACTGTCTTTGCGCCAAGCGTGAGCGTCTTGTCTTTCTTTTCCACGAGATTCAATAGCGCCCTTCCCGGCGACTCTTCATCCTGGTAGCCGGTAATGATAATGCATGCGTTTTCATCGCTTGCAAGCTGCGTGGCATAGGTAACGCTTGGTCCTCCCGTTAACATGCCGGAGCTACTGACAAAGATCGCGGCTCCTTCTTGCTTGACGAGTTCCTCGCGGTTTTCCGAATTGAGGACAGGACGGATATTGTCGCTGTAGAAAGGTTTTTGTCCTTTCATGACGCGTTGGGCAAGCGACTTGCGCAAATACGTTGGATGCGATTCGTACACCTGGCAGATTTGCCTGACCATGCCGTCGACATACACCGGGACAGGCGGGATTTGTTTCCTTCCCATCGCCGATTTCAGGATCGAAAGAACCTCTTGGCTTCTGCCAAGCGCAAAGCAAGGGATGAGCACCTTGTGACCAAGCGCGACATGTTGCGCGACAAGCGCCGCAAGGCGCTTTTCTTCCGCTTCGCGGTTGGCGTGAAGACGGTCGCCATACGTTGATTCACAGATTGCTACATCTGGCCGCAAGCGGGGAACCAAGGCAGAATCGATCGTGCGCTGGGCAAACATCGATACATCGCCTGAATAGAACAACGTTCCTTCCTCCATCTGCAGATCTATGCATGCTGCTCCTGCGATATGGCCCGCTGGATAGAATGTCGCAAAGACGTTTTCCAATACCTCGGTGCGTTGTTCATAATGAACAGGACGGATTCTTTCCATCATCATCTCCACATCCCGCTGGACATAGTGGGGGATTTCATCCTCCCATTCGCCCATCAGCTTCAAGGAATCGTAGAGAAGCACACGGCAAAGATCCATCGACATCGCCGTCATGTATATTTCCGCAGCGGGATACGCCTTGGATATCAAGGGAAGGGAACCAATGTGGTCCATGTGTGCATGGCTGACGAGAATGACATCAATGCCACCCTGCAGCTGAATGGCACGAAAGTCCGGCAAGGGATCCTTGCCCGACGTTTGCCTGATCCCCGCATCCAGCAAAATGCCCTTTCCACCTGAATGAATGTATATGCAACTGGCGCCAACCTCCATGGCTCCGCCCGCAAATGTAATTTTCATGCTTTCATACCTCTACTTCCTTTCTGATATGATTATGCGTTTCCCTGTTCTTGCGCCACGGGCAATTCGACCATCGCCTTGAACAGATCGCCGTCAATGACCAAGGCAAGCTCGCCACCCATGATCTCGCACAGGCTTTTCGCAATGTTGAGCCCTAGCCCCGATCCTTCGCTTGTGCGGCTCTTTTCACCTCTGACAAAGCGCTCCATCAGTTCGTCTGGCGACACGTTCAGGGCATCGCGGGATATGTTCTTGATCGATATCCTTGCTCTTGCGCCAATGGCAGCCGACTCGATGTAGACCCTTGTATCGGCTTGCGCGTATTTGACGCAATTGGACAAAAGGTTGCTTAAGACACGCCACAATAGCCTTCCATCCGCCATCGCCACAGGGGAAGGTTCGCCAACGACAACAACGACCTCCAGCCTAGCGCTTTCCAGTTTGTCCTGATATTCCGCAATGGCTTGCTCGATCATCTCCTTGAGGTGGCATGGCGCAAGTTCTGCCTGGATGTTGCCGGTGGATGCCTTGGATGCCTCGACGATGTCTTCCGTCAGCTTGCGCAATCGGCGGCTGTTGCGGGAAAGCGCGTCCAGGTATTTTGCTTCCTCTTCCGGCGTATGCTCCTTTTGCAAGAGGTCGACATAATTGATGATGCTGGTGAGCGGGGTCTTGATGTCGTGGGATACATTGGTGATCAATTCCGTCTTTAGGCGTTCCGATTTCATCTGCTCCTCAACGGCGATCAAGACGCCTTGGCGTATCTTCGACAAGTCCATGGCATGTTCCTTCAACATGCCTACCATGTGTCTGTCATCCAAGGCTTCGTCAAGATGCCCTTGGGCAAGATTGCGCCCTGCCTTGTGCAATAGCTTTAGCTGATATGCCGCATACACGATCGCAATGCCGGCAGAACTAATCATGATCCAATGCACGCGCCTAGGATAATACCCGCGCCAAAAGAACAAAAACAGCGACCAGAACGCCGTATACCCAAGAATCGTCAAAGGCACCAATGGCACGCCCCTGGCGAAATCCGCCACCCATGCCAAAAGGCGTTTGGCAAGGACACCTTGCCAAAGCGTGCCAGCGCGCAAACGCCTGGCAAGACACAGAAGCCATGCCAATGACATGTACGCCAAAGGAAAGACCAACGGGCTGATGTACGCCAACGCGATAATCTGGCGCGAAATGGAGTCAATTGGATTGATCGACATGATCCCGTAAGCCTGCAGCTTGCTCTTTGTCCAGACGTAGAATAGCGCTATGGACAAAGTCAAAGCATCAAAGGGAACACGATCAAGCCAAAACAGCGTGCCATCCTCCCCTTTGGCAAGCGCCAGCAAGTATAACACATCGCACACTAGCAACAGCACCAACAACGGCACCCCGATAATCCAAAGGTAACGATATGCGTAAAGGAACGAATACATCTTGTCGCCCCTTTTGAACAGGTCGGAGACAATCATGTTCTTGCGCAAGCCATACGTCACGACATAACGCAACACATCATCTTCGCCATAATGGTAGTAGTCGTCGCTTGCGACCAATTCTGCCGCAAAGTTTCTATAGACGATGGTTTGGGTCTGGGGATCCTTGATCGCAATTGACACGTTTGTCAGGTTCTCGCCATAGATCATGTCCATTTCCAGGGAATCATGCGACTCATCATAGATCTCTGCGGCGGAAACAGCGCGCTCATATGCCTCTATTCCCGCATAAGCGGTCTTTGCGAAGCAATCGACTCCATCAAACGCATTGTTGTCCAAGAGATATTTCGCTGCCCACGAAAACAACGCCAGCCCCGTCGCAAGCAGCCCAAACAACACATACCCCGCTGCCTTGGCGAGAAAACGCCCTTGCCTTTGGTCACTTCCTGCCATTCATGTCCTCCATCCGATAGCCCTGTCCCCATACCACCTTGATGTAGCGTGGATCGGATGGATCGATTTCAATCTTTTCGCGCAAATGCCTGATATGCACGGCTACCGTGCTCTCATTGCCGATGGAAGGATCTTTCCAAACATGCTCATAGATCTGGGCAGAGGAAAACACCTTTCCTAGATTCTCCATTAACAACAAGAGAATCCCGTATTCCATTGGCGTCAAGTTTACATTGTGACCATCCACCGTCACTGTCTTGGCCAAGTCGTCAATGGTGATCCCACCATTGACGATCTGCGTATCAGCCAGCTTTGCCTGCCCTCCCAGGCGCATGAAGCGGCGCAATTGCGAATTGACCCTGGCGATTACCTCCGATGGGTTGAAAGGTTTTGTAATATAGTCGTCCGCGCCAACATCCAGCCCAAGCACCTTGTCCGTATCCTCGCTTTTCGCCGTCAATATAATGATCGGGATGTTGGAAATCTCCCGGATCTTCACCGTTGCCTCGACGCCATCCATCTGCGGCATCATGATGTCCATGAGAACCAAGTCGATGCCGCCTTGCCGCACTAGACGCAATGCCTCGAAGCCATTATATGCCTCCAGCACCTCGTGCCCGCTACCAGATAAATATATTCTCAATGCTGCGCAAATATCGCGATCGTCGTCAACTATCAATATCCTTGCCATGATTCACTCCTTTTCCAAGATTATACCCTTGAAGCGCCATATAGAAAAAGACAGGATTTCTCCTGCCTTGAAACAGCTAGGCCTTGAGCTTTTTCTTTTTTCTCTCAATCAATGTCCCAAGCTTGTCGATTTCATCAATGCTGGCATCCTTTTCAATGAAACGCGCCGCAATGCGATAGGCCGCATCCCTTGAAATGGATTCACTCAGGTAATCCGCCTGATCTACCTTTGGAGCATACTGTCTCGTCAATACAGTGCCGCTATAGCCAATGTGCTCGATCTTGATGAAGTCGGCTTCAAGCAATTTCTTCAACACAGCCTGAATTGTGTTTTTGTTCAATTCAGGATGTGTCGTCGCGATGTCGTTCTGGGAAAGCGGCTCTTCAGAATTCCACAGAATGTTCATAATCGCAGTTTCCTTCTTTGTCAATGTTTTCATCATTACCACCCCAAAACCACTATATCACAAAATACACTAAAATGCTCTCACAACATCGGAATTTTTTTTCAACATCGTCAATTCTGCATATTTAATCAGAAAAAAGCACAAATAGAAAGATAAATTTAGTCAATTTCATGCAGAAAAATGAATCTTTGCGGCATTATTCGTCAAGACTTGCACCATTTGTTTCAATGACACGCTTCATCCAACTGAAAGACTTTTTCCTTGAGCGCCGCAAGGTTCCGTTGCCTTTGTCGTCCATATCGACATAGACAAAGCCATAGCGCTTCTTCATTTCCCCAGTGGAAAGAGAAACAAGGTCGATCGGCGCCCACATCGTGTAGCCGATGCAATCTACGCCATCGATATTCACCGCATTGTTCATTTCCGCCAAATGTTTCTGTAGGTAGTCGATCCGATAGTCATCTTCGACATATCCGTTTTCATCCGCCTCGTCAATGGCTCCTAGACCGTTTTCCACAATGAAGACAGGTTTTTGGATGCGGTCGTAGATCTCGTTCATGCAATAGCGCAAGCCCAGTGGATCGACAGGCCATCCCCATGCCGTGCTTTCCAGGTATGGATTGGGGCTGCCGCCAACGGTAAAGCTAGGATCTCCTGCCTTGACCGTATTGGAGCGATAGTAGCTAAAGGAAACAAAATCCAGAGTCCCTTCAAGCAATGCTTGCTCATCGCCCTCTTCCATCTTGATGCCTGCCACGCCCCTGCGCTCTAAAAGATCCTTTGCATATGCGGGATAGCGTCCTCTCGCCATGGTGTCGATAAAATACCAGTTTTCTCTTCTTACCTGCATGTGGCGGAACATATCCTCCGGCTTGCATGTGGCAGGATACAACTCGCTCATGGCATACATGGTGCCAAACATGGCTTGCGGCATCATGGCATGCCCCAATGCCACGGCCTTGGCGCTTGCTACAAACATATGGTGGACAGCCTGATAATGTGTCGGGGAACTGGAATCACGCGTGCCACAGGGTCCAAATCCCCTCACAGCGTTGATTTCATTAAACGTCAGCCAATAGCGGCAATGATTGCCAAACGCCTCGAACAACGCCTTGCAATAACGGAGATAGCAATCGATCAAGTGACGCGAAGACCAGCCATCGTATTTGAGGGCAAGCTCCATTGGCATCTCATCGTGGCAAATCGTGATCAACGGCTCCATCCCATGCTTCTTTAGCTCACGGATGACATCTTCATAGAAAGCGATTCCCTCGCGGTTTGGCTCATCTTCATCCCCAGTCGGAAAAATACGCGACCAGCAAATGGAGAAACGGAAGACATTGAACCCCATTTCCGCCATCAAGGCAATGTCTTCCTTGTAGCGATGATAGAAGTCGACTGCCTTGTGGCTTGGATAGTATTGGTCTTCCAAAAACACTGGTTGTGCCTGCTGAGGCACCGCCTCAGCAAAGAAAAAAGAACTTGCCGGACGGATGATAGAGCCATCCGGCATGCGCATGGTATGGGTTCTTGGCGTAGAATGCGTTCCATCGGTTTCATAGTCGTGCGACAAAAGACCTCTTCCGCCTTCATTAAAGCCACCCTCGTACTGAAAGTCGGCGGTAGCGCCTCCCCACAGGAATCCCTTTGGCATTGGTTTCATGATTATCCTCCTATTCGCAATAATTCGTTCGTATATTTCATAGCAAGACAACAAAAGGCACTCACTCCTTAAGCAAAGCCCCTGTATCGGAATCAAGGTGGTAAAGCGTTCCTTCAATCTCCACGTCCCCCTTTAGCATGGCGCCTGAAACCGGATCATAGTAGTAGGTGTTGCCTTCTTGCCCAGGGTACAGAGAAGCATCCTCCCCTTCAACCGTGTACCATCCTTTGACCATCTTGCCGTTTTTATCGTAGCGCACCCATTTTCCATCTACACTGGGTTCACCTTGCACCACGTATGGCATCCAGACCTCTTTGCCTTGCGCCATGGCGCCACCTTGGCTTGCATCAAGCCAATACCAGGAATCCGTTGCATCATCAAAGATTTCCCGTCCCCTGGCTTCCCCCATGGAAAAAACAATCAATGGATCGTTGACCGTCCCTTGCACAACGCCATTCTCATACCAATAGCGCTTGCCCGCAACTTCCGCAAAGGCACAATCCATGCCCTCGCCGCCAAAAACAGCGTACAAGTGGGTATTTTCGTGAAATACCGCCTGCGCAATATCATCGGCACCATAGACGATTTCGCCATTTTCCTCCAATGCCCAGCCAATGTGCGATGCCCCTCCATCCTTGCGGTAGACATCCACATCGTAGCCAAAGGGAAATCCCTTTGGAGCGTGAGCCTCCATCTGGTTGGCTTCTTGGTAGGAATCGTTGATGAAATATCCTTCCATCGAATGCAGCGTGACCACGCATACACTTGTGTATTTTGCATATAGCGTCACATCGTGGTCGACGACATAGTCCGCCAATTGCGCCCCAGATATCTCAACCGAATTGCTTGTTTCATCGAACGACCATCCGGCAAACGCCAGCGTCCCATCTTGCGTAACGGGATACAACGAGAAGCCAACAGGCTTGCCCGCCACAAAATCCATGGAGCCGGAAGAAAGATCCCTGTCGACATAAAGCGATCCCCCGTTGGCATCGAATGTCACCGTATGAGAAGGAAGATACACTGCATGCAGGCATGCTCCCTCTTCTGGCACGTAGGAATAGAAGTCGGTCCCTTCCATCATGTCGGAGGGATCGTCCAAATAAAAGCCGCCAAAGCAATACCCTTTCTCAATGCTTTGGGGAACGTCCGGCCAGGCATATGCCTGGCCAAGGCTCTCGCCCAATGGAACCATGGATTCAATCATGCCCGTCTGATTCATGAACGTTCCTTCGCCAATGTCAAAAGATATCTTTATCCCTTCCTTCCAAACGGCGTAGTATGTCTTTCCATCCTTGACTTGCACTCCTTGCGATGCTTCTGCCTCGCTGCCTGGCACAACCGGTGTTTCACTCCATCCCGCAAAGGCATATGTGCCTTCAGGATACAGGAAATCACGCTCTCGCCTAGGGTATCGCGTCAAATCCCACGTTTCCGTCATATCGTATTTTTCGACAAACGAAGCCTTTTTCGTTTGCCCCAAGGTTCCTCCGTTCAAGTCGTATGTAACAACCGCCATGTTGCCTGTTGCCAAGGCACAACCTGCCAAAAGCATGGCGGGCAACACTATCAGCCATTTTCTTGCGTTCATCATGTCTCCTTTCTTGTCTGATGTTCCATGGATATTATAGTTGCTTTGCCTCAAGAAGTGCGAGCAAGGTTGATACAATGCTTCAAATGATATAATAAGAAAGTGAAAAGGAGTTTTTATGGACGAAAGACTGATACGCCTAGCATGCCTATTGAACCCAGAGGAGATGGACGCATTGGCGCACGCACATGTGGCTGTGTTTGGCGTTGGCGGTGTCGGCGGCAGCGCCATGGAGGCACTAGCTAGAAGTGGCATCGGGAACATTGATGTCATTGACAATGACATTGTTGCGCCATCCAACCTCAACCGACAAATCATCGCCACGGAAAAAACACTTGGCCAAGCAAAGGTTGATGCGGCTGTTGCCCGCATCCACGACATCAACCCACACATCCATGCCAGCGCACATAATTGTTTCTATCTGCCAGAAAACAGCGACATGTTCGATTTCCACAAGTATGACTATGTGCTTGATTGCATCGACACAGTCAGCGCCAAGCTAGATCTTATCGTGCAATGCCAAAAGGCTGGAACGCCCATCGTCAGCGCAATGGGTTGTGGCAATCGCCTCGATCCCTCGAAACTATTGGTTTGCGACATATACCAGACAAAAGGAGATCCCTTGGCCAAGGTAATGCGCCATGAATTGCGCAAGCGGGGAATCAAGAAACTGACGGTTGTCTATTCCGCGGAGGAACCGATCAAACCCTTGTTAAAGCTGGAAAGCGAGAACCGACGCAGCACTCCAGGCTCTAGCCCATTTGTGCCACCTGCTGCCGGTCTTCTCATGGCTTCTTACGTTGTTCGCGCCATTGCGCAAGGAGGCCGCAAATGACCCGCAACCTGACCCGCCTGCAGATGATCGAACGCAGCATTTCCAAGAAATTCCGCAAGGAACTCTGGGCACCTTTTTTGACCGCAATCAACCGCTACAAGCTGATCGATGAAGGAGACCGCATCGCCGTATGCATTTCCGGTGGAAAAGACTCCATGTGCATGGCGAAATTGTTCCAAATGCTAATGCGCCATAGCGACATTCACTTTGAAACAGTCTTTCTTCTCATGGATCCTGGCTACAGCCAAACAACCAGGGACAAGATCAAAGAAAACGCCTCCTTGCTGGAAATCCCATTGACAGAGTTCAAGACGCAAATTTTCGCCATCGCCGACACACAATCCAAATCACCCTGCTATCTTTGCGCCAGAATGCGCCGTGGCAGCCTTTACGCCAAGGCACGCGAGCTTTCCTGCAACAAGATCGCCCTAGGGCATCATCTCAACGATGCTATTGAAACAACCCTGATGTCCATGTTCTATAGCTCGAAACTCGAGACAATCATCCCGAAAAGCCACAGCGAGAATTTCCCCGACATGGAGTTGATTCGTCCCATGTATTGCGTCAAGGAAGCCGATATCAACGCCTGGTGCGCATACAACGATCTTTCTTTCATCCAGTGCGCTTGTTCCGTCAGCGCACGCAACAACGACAGTCCTAACGCTTCCAAACGCCATGAGACAAAGCTCCTAATCGCCGAGCTGAAGAAAAACAACCCCGAGATCGAGGAGAATATCTTCCGCTCCCTGCACGCCGTCTACCTTGATTCCTTTCCCGGATACAAAAAGGATGGCATACTGCATAACTTCAATGAAATATACGAAGGCAAGGACAAATAACCAGGAGGTACAACCATGCCATGCATTGAATTTTCACTTACGCAAAGCACAACCCTTGAACAAAGAGACGCACTCAAGGACAAAATGGGAAAAGCAATCACGCTTCTTTCAGGAAAAACCGAAGAATACCTGATGGTCGTTGTCAACGACAACCAGCACATCTACCTCGCAGGACGCACCCTAGACAATGGCGCATGCGTCAAGGTCTATCACTTTGGCGATGCGGATGCTGCGCAGCTAAAACAACTAGGCTTAGCTATTGTTTCGGCCTTGCAAGAGATTCTTGGCATCGAACCAAACGATGCCTATGTCATCTTTGCGCCCGGCATCGAGAACTGGACATTGTTTGGCGATACCTACCATACCGATATATTTGCGCGCAAGTAAAAAGCTGCCTAGGCAGCTTTTTTCATTTGTTTTATCTATATACAAATTATTTTAACACTGAGCTAACTGTATCCCGCAAGGAGATTTGATTTTTTACTATCGTAATATATATATATATATATGAAATAATCGTATAATTGCATAAATATGGAAGGCTTTATAAAATACTTATAACATGAAATGGAGGATTGTATCATGAAATTCAAGAATCTTATTCTATCCGCAACTCTTGCCATGTCGATGTTGTCGACAAGCATTGTCGCGCAAGCGGACGAAAAATCCAAGGCACAGCAATTTATCGATGATTACATCAAGGAACATGGCTATGTAGACGAAGCTATCACAGG
>OMYM01000344.1 GCA_900315225.1 uncultured Erysipelotrichaceae bacterium
ATGACATTATCTGAAAAGTTATTTTAATAATGCTTTCATTTATGAAAAAAAGGAAATTACACTTTATTTAAGAATGCTTCCTAATAATGCTACATTTTCCAAATCTTCTTTGAACAACGTTTCCTTTGGATCGCTCAATGCGTCTAGTCTCTTAGCTTTGTAATCATCTTCAGATAGAAATGGATAGCACACAAAATGCATAACAAGCGGATTGATGCCAAGCTTTCTATTAAAGTAATTGATTAGATCAAAGCGATATCTTCTCGCTTGGTTTAAGGGATTTGTACATATCTTCCCATCAGCCAACATTACCTTTCTTGAGTTATTAACGCTAACGATAAAATCAGGATTCCACCCTTTGACTTCCACAACAAATAGCCCTTTGTTCTCAGCCATAATGCAAAAATCATATTCCCAAGTATTGACTGAACGGGTATTGTATACAATATAGTTCCTTGGCAAATTCTGCCTAAAGCATTCCCATACTACCGCTTCGCCTTCATGCGATGGTTTTTGATCAATCATTTTTCCCATTTTTTTCTCCTGACTTTTTGCGCATTCAATTAAATAAAGTGTTTGTTTCGAAAATAGCCCCAAACACGTCTTATCTTAGAATTCGCAAATATAGTATAGCACAAATTTTGCATTTTATTCCTAATTGTAAAGAAAAATTATAATTCATAGGCTTCGAAATCCATTTTATAACTTCGCTAACGGCTGAAAATAGCCGCCTAACGCACTATAGGCAGCTTTTAATCTCCCATATTATAGCTTTGTATACCGCAAAAACAGTATGCCCATTCTGGGAATGTGATCGGATTGTCTGATTGGCTTTTAGGAAGAAGCACTTCTCAATTCGCCTTATATATGCACCAAAGGGTAAATTCCAAAATAATTCATATATTTTTTGGATTCATCATTTGTTTCGCTTCAATCAAAAGCCTCTCGTACTTTTCGGGATTGCTATTGTAAATGCTTACTATCTCGATAAACAATCTTGTAGAAGCCAAAGCCACCGTTTTACCACAATAGGCTGATTCCATGCGCATCATTTGAGAAGATACTCCCGATAGGCTTCTAAATTTTTCATCAATGACAGCCCCATTTTCAGCAGCAAGATGCCTCAAATCATTTGAGCATCTTTCAATTGCTTCTTTTCGTGACATTTCGCCGGATATAGTTTTCAGATAAGCATCCAGCAACAGTACTGCTTCATGTTCTGTAAAAGAATCTTGCCTTCCCATAATTCAACCTCCATAGGTATTTCTTATTCACTCTATTAGCCACTATTGCATCGATTCACTGCGTTATATCCGACTAAACGATTCTGATTTCCAAATCCTCCAGCAAGAAATATAACGCATACCTATTATAGCACAATCTATTATTTCATGTATTCTCAAAGAACAGATATATTATCTGTTAATTTGCCATTTAAAAAGCGTAGCCAACCCTTGAAAAAAGCTATCGAAGATTGCTTTAACCCAGCAAAATCGATCACGATTGTTTAATCCTAAATTTCCACTATCGTTCAGTTTAGTGTCACGTTGTACAAAAGGCAAAAGTAGATAACTATTTCATTCATACTGGCAGGAAAGTATCCAAAAAGTCCAGAAAACAAATAACAGTAGATGCACGCCATATAAATTTCTCTATGAATGTAATTTTTCTAAGTGTCAGTTTTGGGAATATTCATGCAATTACCTTTAGTACAACAGCCATGAAAATTTAGTTTGGAAATCTTTCGGAAAGTGATGTCCATGTCCATGTGCTTTCAGTTATTTTTTTGAATCACTTTCCCGAAAAGAGGAATGGGATCTCGGATTGAAAATGCGACGTGAAAACGCGAGATAGAAAGCAAATTGCCAATCAAGCAGACATGTGGTAAGATAATTACAGGCAGTGCGTAACGATGCGTGCATCTATTCTTGTCAGAAGAAGCGGGTGCAGAAAATAAGGCACAGCCAGGAATGAAAGGGGAAAACAATGTATTTTCTAAACAGTGGAAATGGCTATTCCTTGTTCAAGGAAGAAGCTAGCTATAAAACATATGTAGACAAGACACTCATGATCAATACGGTCTATCGATACGCCCGCGAGATGAAGAAATACATATGTGTTACCCGTCCCAGGCGCTTTGGAAAGACAGTAGCCGCCAACATGATTGCTGGCTTCTTTGATAAAAGCACCGCTGAAAACAGCAGACTGATATTTGAAGGAATGGAGATTGGCAAGCTGCGTGACAAACAGGATGTCGAGCAGAAAGAATGGCTGGAAAAACCAGACAAAAAGCCTTGGGAGCCTGCCCCCGCCCTTTGTTGGCAACAGCAGGGAAAGCAAAATGTCATTCGCATCAACATGATTGAAGTGCTTGATGACAAAACAAAGTCCTACATGGATTTCCAGAATGCATTGGACAGAAAACTAAGGAAGGATTTGCATTCCGCATTCCCTTCTCTACCTGTTGATGCTACAGAAAATACCCTTGCAGACCTGATGGATATGACAGGTGAAGAGTTTGTCTTCGTGATCGATGAGTGGGATGCGATCTTTGAAAAGCGATTCATGACAAGTGAAAACAAAGAGGATTACCTCGAGTTCCTGAAGAACATGCTAAAGGACAGGGCGTATGTCCACTTTGCGTATATGACAGGCATCATGCCTATTGCAAAGCATTCTAGCGGATCCCCTCTGAATATGTTCATTGAATTCTCAAGCATTAACGACTCTGTGTTCTATCCATATTTTGGACTGACAAAAAAAGAAATATCCACCTTGATGAAAAGAATGGGCATCAAGAAACCGAAGCTGAAGGATCTGGAAGCGTGGTACGATGGCTATGTCCGAAAGGATGGCATACATGTATACAATCCTGCATCTGTTGCCAAGGCGCTTGGAGATGGCGTATGCATGAACAACTGGAGTGGCACTGGTCGGATGAATGAAATCAAGCTTCTCCTACAGAACAATGCGGAAGGACTGAGGGACGATATTCTTCGTATGGTCGCAGGAGAATCGCTTGAAATACGACTCGGCGGATTTTCGGTCGAAGACAACGAATTCTCTACGCGAGACGAAATCCTTTCAGCCATGGTTGTCTACGGTTTCCTTTCTTATGATGGTAAAAACCTCAGTATTCCAAATCACGAGCTAATGGTAAAGTTCAAAGAAGCTCTCTCGTCAAAACCGATGGGTTTGAAACAGACACTGGAAAATTCCATGGCACTATTCAAAGCTACGCTAAACCAAGACGAAGACAAGATTGCCCGTCTTGTCGAACAAGTACACGATGAAAACATCCCGCTTATCCAGTACAATGATGAAAATAGCCTGGCGTGTGTTGTCACATTGGGATATCTTGCGGCAATGGATGAATATGAGGTTTCCCGCGAAGATAAAGCGGGAAAAGGATATGCCGACTTCATTTTCACGCCAAGAATAAATGGACGAATTCCCATCATCCTAGAACTAAAGTACAACCATTCGGCAAAAAACGCGTTGAAGTGCATCCACGAGCGTGGCTATATTACACGCTTCAGAAGACACAAACGCGTCCTACTGGTGGGCATCAATTACAGCGAAGCGACAAAGAAGCACACATGCCTCACGGAAATGGTTGAACAATAGAGAAGGGATATTTTCCTCTGCGGTTGCACTCAGCTCATAGTACATTATTCTAATTGATATTTCATGTATAATAGTATCTAGGAAAGATGCAGAAAGGAGAAAACCATGAATCAGCAGACTGTACCAGCCAGAAACCTTGCTCTTGGCGAGGATAACTTCGAAGCAATAGCCAAGAAAACTACTTTCTATGTCGATAAAACGTCTTTTATTAGTCAATGGTACAACGGAGAGAAAAAAGTCACGCTAATCACTCGACCACGCCGTTTTGGCAAAACGCTGACCATGGGGATGGTTGATCGCTTCTTTTCTACTCAATACCAAGGACAACCAGAACCCTTTCTAAACCTTGCCATTAACAAGGATAGCGAAATGATGAAGCTTCAAGGTACTATTCCCGTTATCGCCCTTTCGTTTATCGATGTCCAAGGCGATTCTTATCAAAACATGGTAGAGAAGCTCAGTGAGGCAATCAGAAGCTTCTTCTTCCACGTCAAATATGACATTGGATTGAGAGGAATCAAAAAAGAAGACGTTGATTATATAGAAAATGTTATAAAAGAGAATTATGACAGTGAAGGGAAAATACTTCCTCTGCCCATTTCTACGATTACGAGTTCGCTGTGGCGTATTTCAAGGGCACTCTATTACAAATACAAAAGAAAGAAGGTAATCATAACCCTTGACGAATATGATACTCCTCTCCAGTCTGCTTATTTAAACGGATATTGGAACGAAGCTTCCAGTTTATTCGTTGAACTATTCAAGAGTACATTCAAGGGAAATGCCTACCTTCACAAAGCCCTGATAACAGGGATCACAAGAGTAGCTAAGGAAAGCCTGTTTCCACTACTTAACAACCTAGACGAGTGTTCTGTTACGTCTTCCTCTTATGCTGAAACATTCGGCTTTACCCAGCAAGAAGTTGATGCAGCCCTGCAAGAATACAAATTGTCAGATTTACAGGAAAAGGTCAAGCAAATGTACGATGGATACCAATTTGGTGAACAGTCCAATATGTACAATCCATGGTCCATCTGTAATTTTCTAGACAAAAGAGCAATAGGCATGTATTGGGCAAACTCCGCATCCAATGAAATTGTCTCGTATGTCATTAAAAATGGTACGATAGAACTGAAGGATCAGTTTGTAAAACTTATCCAAGGAGGAACAGTTACCTCAGAAATCAATGAAGAAGCCACCTATATGACCATGCTTGTCGATCCAGATACCATCTGGGGTCTTCTATTGTCATGTGGTTACTTGAAAGCAATCAATACTATTGGGAATAAATATACGATGGCTATCGTTAACCTTGAGGTTAAGGAAATGATGCAGACTTTGATCAAAAAATGGTTCAAGACAAAAGCCGGCTACTCTACCTACAATACATTCATTAACCACCTTGTGGAGTGCAATGAAAAAGGAATGCAAGAAAAGCTTTCTATATTATCAAGGGAACTATTAGGCGCCCATGATACATCGACACATGAAGGCGAACATGATCCAGAACAGTTCTATCATGGGTTTGTCCTCGGCATTGTTGCCAGCCTATCCGACAGGTTTGCAATAGAATCTAATCGAGAAAGCGGATATGGACGCTATGACATCATGTTGGAACCATTGGACAAAACAGCGGATTACGGCATCGTCATTGAGTTCAAAGTATTCAATCCCGAAAAAGAGAAGGAGCTTGACAGCACATGCGCAAGGGCATTGAAACAAATTGATGAAAAGCAGTATGTAACAGAACTTGTCAAGCGTGGCATTCCCGAGAATCAAATCAGAAAGTTTGGCATCGGCTACAAAGGAAAAGAAGTACTGGTGAAAAAAGGATGAATAGGATGTTGTTCACTCCCATTTATCTACTTTATCATGAGTGATGAGGAGATGGCTTTAAAGATCAGTGTGGTAATCAATACGGAAGAGATCAGACAAAACAGATGACTGACTGTAGAATAGAAGAACTATAGGAACACAGAGCGCCATGAAGCATCCTGGAAAGATCCAGGATGCTTTTTCATGCCCTGCGGCAGGGAGAACGAGGAACACCCATGCAGAGAATGCTGATATTATCATATTCCGACATAAATCGTTTTAACCCAAAAAACAGCTATATCGCAACATCCTGCCCTTTGCATTAAGAAGTAGCACGATGATGCGCCCGTGCAGCATCTCTACTTCAGTGCGAAGGGCAACCCCGTCAATCCTTGTCTTTTTTTGAACTTTCAATGAAAAGCCCGTTGTTCGCATCAACGATATCCTCCTCGAAAAGAAGTGAGCAGTTCTCAAGCTCAGTCATGCTGTGTTCGAAGCCTTCCTTGCTACTAAAATCGAACTTTCCCATCGCCGGGAAGACTTCCTTGCTGCGAATGATCCGGAATGTTGTCTCCCCGTCCTCGTTCGTCTGGAAAACAACTGCTCCCACTCTTGTGCAAGGTTCGTCCGACTTCCTCAGCTCGTTGTTGGAAAGAATCAATCGCTCAAGGTCTGCCCAGCTTTTCACTTCAGACAAAACGCCCATCGTTTTCATGCACGTTGGATTCTGTGTTTCTCCATGCCCGCTGTCATTCGGGAGCCACTTCAGCCGCCAATTGAAGGGTGCCGTTCCTTCCTTCACATGGCTACCATATTGCAGGAGATGCTGGGAAAGCTTGTCCGCTTCACCAAGCCGTTTTGCCGTGATCAGCCATCCCTTCCACTGCTCCAAAAACCATGTACGAAAAGCATCCACCATTTCTTCCTCCGAGGAACAAAAGTGAAAATGGCACCGCGATAGCCTTGGACCGACATAGGTCGCCTTCGTGCCAAAGGAGAAGACATGGAAATCCGTTGCTTTCCCTTCTGGGCACGCATTAATGGCATCGGAGATGCACACGTTCATTTCCGGTCCCTTGGCAAAAGTCGACACGTTGGCAAATTGCCCCGCCGTCTCAAGGATGCCATTGAGCGACAGGCGTGAGGCAGATTTTTCCAGTTCCTTGGCCAATGCGCGGTTCGTCGTCGTGAATACGCCTTGCGCCTGTAGTCGGCCGTTTTCACATGGCAATGCACGGGAGGCGACAACGATGGCACCGCAGCCATTGGAGCGATGGATGCACAGCACAGGCTGTTCCCATTGCGGAAGATTGTCCTTGCTTTCAAATGACCATTGCCTAGCACGCTCCAGCGTAATTCCCGCCTTGTTCAGTTCATAGCTGACAGCC
>OMYM01000582.1 GCA_900315225.1 uncultured Erysipelotrichaceae bacterium
CACGCTGGATTTGTGGGTGTCGGTGCTTGCGTTTGTGTTTGACATCAACTATGCGCCTGCCTTTCGCCATGTCAAGGAACAGCGGCTTTTGCCTCGCATGATCCAAAGGATTGCCATCGTGAATGAAGAAGGCGCAAGGCAGGCAAGATTGATTGAAGAGGAAGTTTGCGGCTATGTGGAAAGAAGAATCAATGGAGAATAAAGTTGAAGACCCTGTGTATGTGACAGGGCACCAGCACCCCGATACGGATTCCATCGCCTCGGCGATCGGCTATGCGTTTTTCAAGCGTGCCAATGGCATAAATGCGTGTGCTTGCCGATTGGGGGAAGTGAACGCTGAGACGAAATACCTTCTGGATCGTTTTGGCTTCAAGGAGCCAATGCTGTTGAAGGATGCCCGCAAAACATTGGGGGAGATTCCCTTGGATGAGGCGGTCTATATCACTATGGACACAACGGTCAGGGAAACGCTTCAGAAAATGCACGAATGCGGCAGAAACTCGTTTGCGGTCGTCGATGGCAACATGCGCATGGCGGGTTATGTGTCGAAAAGCGACTTGGCCAATATTGGCCTTGGAGACACGGCGGCAGAGGTTGAACACCTGGCGAAAACACCTATCGAGGACATTGCCAAGACGATCAATGGCAGGATTGTGTACAACGATAGCCAGACGCATGTCAATGGGAAAGTATCCGTCATTGTCATGAGCGAGTCGGGAGTGGAAGGCTATGATGTCAAAGACAGGATTGTCGTTGTCGGCAATGACCCGCAAGTCAACCAAGCATTGATTGAAAAAGGCGCAGGATGCCTGATCATGGTTTGGACGGAGAATATCCCGGACAATGTCGTCCTTGCGGCCAAGACTCATCATTGCCCATTGGTGGTTTCTGGATATGGCGCAATGAACACCACGCGATACTTGTTATTGGCGCCACCGGTGAAATTGATCATGACGAAGGATACTGTGTGCTTCAAGGTGGATGAATATGCCTCGGATGCCGGAGCAAAGATGTTGAAGACACGCTTTAGGAGCTACCCTGTCGTGGATGACGAAGGAAGATTGTGTGGCTATGTCTCGCGCTACCATATCCTCAACCACAAGGACAAGAAATTGATCCTGGTGGATCACAACGAATTTTCCCAATCGGTGCGAAACATCGAAAAAGCGCAGATCCTGGAAGTCATCGACCATCATCGCGTCAATGATTTCAAGACCAGCCAGCCCGTGTCTTTCCGCAATGAGATCATTGGTTCTAGCGCAACGATCATTGCGACCATGTTCAGGGAGAACCAGATGTTGTTGACCAAGGAGTTGGCGGGCTTGTTATTGGGGGCGGTATTGTCGGACACCCTTGTTCTGCAATCGCCCACGACGACCGAGAAAGACAAAAACGTAGCGTACATGCTGGCGGCGCTAGCGGATGTGGAAATCGAGGAACTGGCAACAGGGATGTTCAATGCATCCGCTGCCAATCCCGACCAAAGCATCTATGAGATGATTGTGCAGGACATCAAGTTCTACGATCTAAACGGCATCCGCACCATGGTGTCCCAATCGGTTGTGCCTTCCGCAACCGACATGAAGATGCGTGAGAAAGAGATTGTGGCGGACATGGACAAATTGATTGCCAAGAAAAAACTGGATCTATTGGTTGTTTGCTTTACAAGTGTCATGGAAGATGGCTCGATCTTTTATGCGGCAGGCGAAAAAGCGGAATTGGTGCGCAATGTGTTTCCCGATAAGCCAGGCGAGACACATTCCCTGCAAAAGCATGTGTATTCCCGCAAGAAGCAGATTATGCCTAGCTTGATGGAGGCGTTGTCGGAATGAGGATATTGGTGTTGGATGCCCAAGGTGGCGGCATTGGCAGGCAGTTGATCATGGCGCTAAGGGAAGTTTTGCCACAGGCAATGATCATGGCAGTGGGAACCAATGCCATTGCCACGATGGCAATGTTGAAAGCAGGAGCCGACAAGGCCGCAACGGGAGAAAACGCCGTGTTGGTAGCGCTGAGGACGGCGGATGTCGTTGTTGGACCCATTGGCATCGTCATCGCCGATGCAATGATGGGAGAAGTGACTCCCCCGATGGCAAAGGCCATCGGGCAATTCGAAGGCAAAAGGGTTTTGATTCCGTTTCAAAACTGTGATTCCTACATCGTGGGCGTGCAAGAAAAAAACACCGGTGCATTGGTAAAGGAAGCAGTGGAAATCATACAGGGGATAGCGGAAGAAACCATGGAAAAGAAGGTATAGAAATGGCTTATTATCTCATTAAGGAAACCCTTGTTCCCTGCACTGCCGAGGATATCAAGGATTCCCTGTACCAATATGTGGCCGTCTTGACAACAGAAGAATATTTAGAGGCACGCCCTGCCTTTGGCATGGGCATTGACATCGACATCGATCTCTCGAAAATCAGCGATACCAAGGCAATCGTCAACTACGATTGCCTTTCCGGGACATTGAACATTCCCGACCACGAAGAATTCAATGACAGGAAATTTCCGATTGCCTTCGCCCTGGATGAAAGAGGGATCGTCTTGATCGCCAGCAACGATTATGCCTTTAAGGCAGTGGAAAAGATCAGGGAAAGCAAGAAATGGAAGTTTCCCGGCATGGAGAGGTTTGTCTACGATTTCCTGGAAGAGACGATTTCCAATGACTTGTCGCTGCTGGAGAGCGTTGAAGCAAATCTCAACAAGATGGAAGATTCCATCATTTCGGGGTATGTCGAGAGTTTTCCCGCGCAATTGAACGAAATACGCTCCGAGCTGCTCGACCTGCACACGCACTACGAGCATCTCATAGATGTAGCAAAGGAACTGGAAGAAAACGAAAACGGTTTTTTCGCCGAGGAGAACCTGCGGTATTTCCGATTGTTTGGCGACAGGGTGGAAAGGCTCAACGACCTTGTGGCGGAATTGCGCGAATATATCATTCAGCTCAGAGACCTCACCAGCGAACAATTGAGCATTCGGCAAAACAACATCATGACGCTATTGACGATCGTGACGACGATTTTCATGCCTTTGACGTTGATTGCCGGGTGGTATGGAATGAACTTCACAAACATGCCGGAGCTCACCTCCCCTTTTGGATATCCCGTGGTGATCCTGTCTTCGATCTTGATTGTCTTAGGCTTTTTGATATGGTTCAAGAAAAAGAAATGGCTTTAAAGACAAAAAACGACCATGCTTATGCATGGTCGTTTTCCTTACCATCTTCTTTTTTCCTTGCGGAGCATTCGCATGGGCAGGTTGGCGCGCAAGCCATGGGAAGCATTGCGTTTCCCCTTTGTTTTTTGGACTTCCTTTTTTGGCTTCTCCATTCCCATTAGTTCGTACATGGATTCATCGTCGAAGCCATAGACTTTCTGGATGATCTGGAAGATCTTGTCGTCTGGTCCCCCTTTTTCACGCAATGCTTCGATTGCGCCCTTGGCTTCTTCTCGCTTGAGAAAATCGGTGTATTCCGATGTCATTCTATTCATAATTCTCTCCTTTGGCTAATTCGTCAGATTCAGGCGAATGATGCGTTGGTCGGTCACGGCATCCACGGTTCCATCCTCGGATACCACGATACCGGTAAATGATTGTCCCAGCTGTCTGCGGCGCGAGATGTAGTTGACGGTGGAGTTATATCGAGCGCCCCTGGCCGGGGAGCCAATGGTCACGGCATCGCCATCCAAAATCGCCCCAATGCATGGGCAACAACAATCCGTGTCGATCATCAACGCTCCATCGATGTTTGTCAAATAGTGGATCAAATGCGGCTTTTCATACAAGTTTGTCTTTTGAACAGCAATGGCACTGCGTGCAATGCACAAGCGTTCCTTTTCGCGTATGACGGTCTCTGGCTCGGCAATGATCAGGATGGTTCCATGGCGTTGCCTTGCGGCCATGCGTATGATGGTCTCAAGTTTTTCCGCCTGCTCGTTATTGATGCCAGGGACAATGTCCTTGACAAACTGCCCTTGTTGCTCGATGGTTTCCGCATGCACATGGTAGCCACCGTTGTAGTAGGATATTTTCTTTCCTCCCGCATAGGTAAGTGTCCAAGTCAAGTGACCCCATAGCCGTATGCGGCATTCCTCCTCGCGTGGTCCTTCCCCTGAAAGACCAATGATTTCCTGGTTGGTGTTCAATACCAAGTCGAGGTATTTGTCGGAAAGTTCCACCAGCTTGCGGATTTGCCGCAGGTGTTCAACCGTAAAGCTTACAGGTTCTTCAAACGCCAGGTCAAGCCCGTTTCCCACCGAGCGCGGCTTGGCCCAAGAGGTGTACAGTGGGGCGATCAAGGAACAGTTGATGAAAGTCCCTTCGTATGTCAAGGAGCTGAGAACCTGTAGGAGGCTTAAATCAATGCGATAGTAGCCATGCAAAAACTGGGATACGCCAGAAGCAATCAAGGTGCTGGCCATGTGCTTGAGTCGCAGCTTTGAAACCCCAAAGACATCAAGCTGGCGCGATAGCTCGGAGAAAAACGAGCTAGTAATGAATTGGAGCACCGAGATGCCTTTTTCCATGAAATCGAAGACAACGAAATACCGTTCCTCGTACTTACTGTAGGAATACTCGAAATTCTCTAGGTCAAAAAGATTGACGATATGGGAACGCTTGACATCGTTGCTGTCGTGGGAAACAGTCAGGATGTCGTAGCCTGTCGTCTCCGCGACTCCAAGCGTGGGAAGAACGGTTGAAAAGTGAATCTTGAATGAAACAATATGCCTGGGATTGTTATACAGCAGGGAAAGATAGCGCTTGTATGTGTCCCTGATGGTCAGGATCAATTGTTCTACGCTGATGTTTTCCTCATCGGCCAAGGCTTTCCAATAGTAGTCCATAGTCCCTTCTTTCACATGCTTCATTGTAATGTCCAAACGTTTTTTAGTCAATGTGAATCATGTTGCCTCTTCTCGGCGATAGCAAACGCAACGGCGTAGTCTTTTTCATGGCTGATGGAGATGTGCAACGTATCGACTTCTGCCTCTTTCATGATCGATGACAATTCTTCGCTGAGGAATATATAGGGGCTGCCATCCTCGTTGCGCAATGTCTCTATGATGCGCCAGTCGAATGATTTATTCTCTGTCAAGGGACCTAGTGCCTTGAACACCGCCTCCTTGGCCGCAAACCGTCCGGCAAAGAAAGAAGCGGTGTGGCCGATGGCACGTTCTCTTTCCGAGAATGTTTTAGCGAAGAAGGAAGTTTCCGGCTTGTCAAGCAATCGTTGAAAACGAGGAATGGCCGCAATGTCAGTGCCGATGCCCTTGACCATGTTTCTTCCCCGTTTTCTTTTTCCTGACCGAATAGCCAAATGTCCCAAGTTTTTTCCCTAGGGGATAGTATGCGCCATGGCTGTAGGCGATCAGGCCTGCTTTCTCTAGGTTGAGTTTGCCGTTTTCATCCAGGTATTTATCATCCACGTCGCTGCCAAGCACGCGGGCGATGAACATGTCGTGGGAGCCTAGCGCAAGGATGTTTTCCACCTTGCACTCCAGGCATACCGGGCTTTCCACAATGCCAGGCGCCTTGACATGCCTGGAGGGAAAAGTCGTTAGGCCTAGCGTTGCTAACTTGTCCGTGTTCTTTCCCGAGCGAACGCCCGCAAAATCGGTTGCGTAGGCAAGGGGAGCATTTGTCAAATTCAGTACAAACTCGCCGGTTCTTGCGATGATATCGTGGGAATGGCGCTGTTTTCGGATCGATACATATACCATGACAGGATCGGAACAGATGGTTCCTGTCCATGCGGCGGTCATGACATTTGGCTTCCCTTCCTCATCGCAACATGTGACCAAGGCGGCAGGGATAGGGTATAGCAGATTGGCTGGTTTCCAAAACTGTCTCGTCATTTTTCATTTCTCCTTTTTGTGTATGAAAGGCGCATCCAATGATATAATACATATAATTCACAGGAGTGGCATATGAAAACATTATATATGATGAGACACGGTCAGACCATCTTCAATGTATCGGGAAAAATCCAGGGATGGTGTGACTCTCCCTTGACAAACCTAGGTCGCCAAGAGGCGGAGGAAGCGGGAAAATGGTTCAGGGAGTGGAATATTGCCTTCGACAATGCGTATAGCTCTACCTCGGAAAGGACGTTTGACACACTGGAGATTGTTACCGGAGGATTGATGGATATTGTGCGTGTCAGGGGGCTTAAGTCTTGGTATTTCGGCAAGCTTGAGGGAAACGACGTATCCCTGTTGCCGGCGTTTCCATACGGTTCATTTCCCGTTCAGTTCCATGGCGAAGACCAGCACGAGTTTGTCGAGCGCATTGTCAAGACTGTCAAGGGGCTGATGGACATGGCGCATGATTATGCGGTTGTCCTGATGGTCGTTGACCAGGAGGTTTCCGACTTGTTTTATGCAAGGTACAGTCAGTTTTCCAAGGTTGAAAATGGCTTGCGGCCAGGCGATTGCTTGATTTTCCGCTATGCCTTTGACGGCATAACGTTCTATTGCGAGCAGGTGGATGCCCTTGATTTCAGCCATCTCAGGCAAGAGGAAAGCCAAGCCGTGTATATCACGGAAGAAGAAGGAGAAGTGTAGGATTATGCGCAAGTATGACGAGAAACGGGTTTCATCCTTCATGTTTTTTGCGGCATGTTTTACAGCCGGGGCAACGGCTTACGCCATGCTGTTTGTCAAGAACATCGATGCTATCCTGGTATGCCATGTGATATTCCTGGTATTGGGCGTGATTGGCGTGCTGATGGCCTTGAAATACCTGTTTGGCTCAGGCTTTTCGGTCATCAACGATAATTCGTTTGCCTATGGCGTGATGCTGACGCTGATGGCGATCCTAGGCTTCTATCGCACGAAGGACATTGTCGTGCATTTCGATGAATTGGCAGGCATGGCGACCTTGGTCATGGGCGTGTATCTTGTCCAGGACACCATTGATCTTGCAAGGGTGGGGAATTGGTTCTGGAAGCCGATGATCCTTTTGTCGATCATTGCCATTGGCGCCGCCATGGCGGTTCTCATGAACGTTAGTTTTATTCTTTCGCGTTTCTATAAATTTGCCTGGTGGGCATTGCTTGTTTCTTCGGGCGTTGTCGTTTGTGCCTATTTGATTGCGCGGCTTGCGGTAAGAGGATACCAAAAGAAACAACACAAGAAGGAAGACGAGGAAAGAACCAGGATACTGGAAGAGAAAAAACGCAAGGAGGAAGAGGCAAAGGAAAAGCTTTCCCAGCTCCAACAACCTTCCCAAGCGCAACCCAGCGTTCCCGAGCTGCCCATGCCCGCCGAGGTTATTGTCCCCGAGGTCGTGGACAAGGATGAATCAACGCAAGAAGAACAATAAAGCATCCGCTTGCGGATGCTTTTTTGGGGATGCATGTTACTGGATGTTGCGGTTGCCGTAATGGATGAGAGCCAACATGCCGGGACCCGTATGCGCGCCAACGATGGGCGAAAGAGAACATGTCGTGATATTGGCAGAAGGGTTCGCCGCAAGGATGGAATTCTTGAGGATGTTGCAGTTGTCCAATGCGTCCGCGTGGATGAGAATGACTTCGTTGTTGTCGTTGCGTGCTTCATCATAAAGCGAGACAAGCTTTTTCAATGTCTTGCGGATGCCGTGTTCCTTGGCAAAGGCGACAAGTTTTCCATCGTTATCGATCTTGAGGATCGGGTGCAACTGCAACATGTTTCCCGCAAAGGCAGTTGCGGCAGAAATACGTCCCCCGCGCTTGAGATAAATCAGGTCATCGACCATGAACCAATAGCAGATCTTTGGCGCAAGCTCTCTTAGGCAGGCGGCGTTTTCCTGAAGAGACATATCGCTTGCGCGGTTGCGGATAGCGGCGCGCATCAGTAATCCCATCCCCCCGGTGCCACCTAGGGAATCAACGACTTCGATCTTCACTTCCGGATGTTCCTTGCGTGTCAATTGCGAGGCGACCTTGGCGGATTCATATGTTCCAGAAAGACCGGAAGAAAGAGCGATGTATAGAATGTCATTACCTTTGGATGCTTCATCGCGGAACATCTTTTCATAGTAGAAAGGCGTGACCTGGGTTGTCTTCATGATGACGCCAGAGCGCATGTCATCATAGAATATCTTGCTTTCTTCATCTGAAGGAATATGGTCTAGAATGACTTCCACGTCGTTGCGAGTGTAGGTCATGGGGACAAGGCCGATATCGTTGCCCTCGATGGTTTCCTGGTCGACATCCATGCTTGCGTCGATCAGTATTTTGTATTGCTTCATTGTGGAAACCTCCTTTAAAACATGGTAAATATACATATGTGGAATTAAGGGTAAAACCACATGTTTTACCAAAGATGTGGAAATTAGGACATGGGACACATTCGGAAGACACAGACGCACGACAAAGTGCGCATTGCGCTCGCCCAGCTGCTGGCGGAAAAGGCGTATGACGAGATCACCGTGGCGGAACTTGCGCAGCGCGCAGGAATCAACCGCAAGACGTTCTATAACAACTACACTGGCATCCATATGGCGCTAGAGGAACTTACCCAACAGATCGCGGATGATTTCGGCGGCCCATTGAGCGACATTGACTTCATGGATCTTTTGAACAACCCGGAGATCGTGTTTATCAAGCTGGGAAGGCTTTTCCAGGAAAAGCTTTTGCTTTACGAGAATCTATTGAGGATACCGCAAAACACGCTCGTATACGCAAAGATGCATGGGGCTTTGAAGGAAAAGCTATTTGAGGTTTTCAGTGAAAACATGAATGAAGCAAAGTTTGAGTTGGCCATCGATTATCATCTGACAGGCATAGTCATTGCCTACAAGAGCTGGGTCGACAAGGGAATGAAAGAGGACATCGATGAATTGTCGCGCTTTCTTTCCGTCCTTGTGATTCATGGAATTCGCGGGCTGTTTGAAAACGAATCATGAAAAAAGGATCCCGATGGGATCCTTTGATGTTTATTTGGCGTTACTCTGCGTATGCTGCAGCGCTTGTTCCAGCGATTCTTCCGAATACCGTGAAATCCGCGACAGCGTTTCCGCCAAGACGGTTGCCACCATGGACGCCACCCGTCACTTCGCCTGCCGCAAAGAGACCAGGAATGACATTGCCCTCGGTGTCAATGACTTCTGCGTTTGTGTTGATGTGGACGCCACCCATGCAATGGTGGATGCCTGGGGCGATCTTGGCAACGTAGTAAGGTCCCTCGGCGAGGTCGGTCTTGATTGCATCGAATGCCTCTCTGCCGAATTCCTCGTCCTTTTGCGCTGCGCAAGCAGCCGCCCACTTGTCGATGCTGGCTTGTAGCGTTTCTTCATCGACGTTGATTTCCTTTGCCAAGTCAGCGACAGTGTCGCACTTTACCATATAGCCCTGGGAAACATAACCCGCGATGACCGTGGACTCATCGTACATTGTCTGGTTGATCAGCAGCCATGCAAAGGACTCTGGTTCCTTGATGATGTTGGCGGAGACAACGTCTCTTGTCAACAGCTCATTGGTGAAACGCTCGCCATTGACGTTGAGCAAGATTGCGCCATCGCCTCTGAGCGATTCAGAAATCAGGTGTCCATCGGACTGAACGACTGTCGGGTGGATCTGGATTTGGTCGAGATCAACGAAATCGGCACCTGCCGCTTCAAGGAACGCAATGGCATCGCCTGTGATTGTCGGAGCGTTTGTGGAGACATAGCCTTCCAGGTCAGGACGATATTTTACGATCAGGTCAGGGTTGGAGCCAAAGCCACCGGTTGTGACGATAACGCTGCTAGCGTGGATCGTGATGTCTTCGCCTTCGGATCCAGTGGCGTGCAAGCCTGTCGCCTTGCCATCTTCCATCAGGATTTCATCTACCTGAGCGCCGAAGATGACTTCGATGCCAAGCTTTTGGACGTTTTCATAGAGATGCTCGACAAGGAATGTGCCAACGGAGAGGATCTTTCCTTCATCGTTGACGGGACGATGCTGTCTCTTTGTGGATGCGCCACCTGCCTGGCCAACGTTGGAAAGAGGTGCGCCAATGGAATCGAGCCAATCGATTGCCTCGGCGGAATTCTCTGCCAGTGTCTGGACAAGATCAGGATCGTTGAGGTCATGTCCGCCTTTCATTGTGTCGGAAACATACAATGCAACGGAATCCTCGATGTTCTGTTCTTTCTGGTAATGTGTTTCAGCGGCGTTCATTCCACCCGTTGCGCGAGAGGAGTTTCCACCGACAACCGCTGCCTTTTCAAGCAGGATGACTTTTTTGCCTGCCTGGACAGCTGTGATGGCTGCCGTCATGCCTGCGCCACCTGCGCCCGCGATGACAACATCCGTTGTCTCTTCAATGTCTGTGGCTGATGAAGCTATTTCCAGCGGCTCAAGGGAGGCTGGGTCGACACCAGCGCTTTCAAGAGCGGAATTGACAGCTGCGAAGAATCCGTTGGAAGACATGGTAGCGCCAGAGACACCATCGATCTGCGTGGATTGCGCCGCAATGACATTTTCGACTAGCTTCGGGATGGCCATGCCACCAACGGTAGGCGTTTCACCCTCATCGGTATATTCGATGCTGTCGATTGTCTCTTCGCCAAGGGTAACCTTGACAGTGATTGGGGTAGCTTCGCCACTAAAGCCAGCAGCAGAACCTTCATATGTGCCAGGTGTGAAGCGTGTGCTCGCTGCGGATGAAGCGGCGGAAGACTGAGGCGCGCTGGAAGCGGCAGTGGAACTGCCGCCAGCGCATGCGCCAAGGCTCAACGCAAGGAGCCCGGCTAATGCGATTTTGGATAATTTCATAACATATCCCTCCTGTTTGCGATAAAAGTCTACCATAACAAATAATGCTTGCAAGAATGAATATCAAAAAATGTATCTGTTTTGACAGATAATGTATAAAAAAATCGAAACAATAATAAGATATAATATGTCTAATCCATGATATTTTCAAATGTATATAAATCGGGGACAATTGGAAATTTCTCGGGGGAATCTGGTATAAAATGAGAAGGAAAGGAGAAAACACATATGTTCAAATGTCCCAATTGTGGAGGGTCCATGTATTTTGACATCGCCACGCAACGACTCAAATGCGAATATTGCGGCAGAGACATGAATGTCCCTGACTATGACGAGAACAATAGCGCAAGCCAGGATGGCGAGGACATGAATGTCTATCTATGCCGCAATTGCGGCGCAAGGCTATATGCCGTTACACCGGCCGCCACGGCGTTTTGCCCATATTGCGGGGGAGAGCAGGTCATGGAAGGGAAACTTGCCAGATATCAAAGGCCGCGCAACATCATTCCCTTCAAGCTGACAAAAAAGGAATGCAAGGACGCATACAAGAAGTTTATCGTTTATCGCCCGTTTGTCGCAAAAGAACTCAAGTCGCAGGAATTCATCGATAAGTTCAGGGGAATCTATATGCCCTATTGGCAATTCGACATGTCCTTTGACCATCCCGACCAAACGTTCAAGGGATCATCCAGTCAACAGGATGGGAATTATGTCATTGAGAAAACATATGACCTTGGCGTGCAACTCAATGAAGCGCCAGATGTCCCTTATGATGCGTCTTCGAATTTCGACGATTCTTTCGCCAGCCAGATTGTGCCGTTTCGCGAGAAAGACATCTGCGAATACCATCCAGGCTACCTAGCGGGCTTCTATGCGGATGGAGCCGATGTCGATAGCGAGGTATACGCCAAGGAAGCGGTGTCTTCGATCACCACCAAGGCTGCCAAAAGCATCACGGATGCTTTCGCAAAGGAAGAAATCCGTGTAGAGATGCCGCCTAGCGACAAGCTTGCTGAATCATTCGGGACGCGCATCAAAGACAAGCGGCTGATGTTGTTTCCCGTTTGGTTTTTGACATGGCGCAAGAAAGACCGTGTAGCGTATATCACCGTCAATGGCGATACCGGCAGGATTGCCAGCGACTTGCCAGTGTCGTATGGATCGTTCATTTTGTGTTCACTCGAGCTTGCGGCAGTGGTATTTGGTTTGATGACGCTGTATGTTTCCATGACCGCGCCTACGGCACTCATGTTTTCGATGGCGATGACATCTTTTGCGCTTTATCTATATCGCTGGCAAATGGTACAGATCCATGATCGGGAAAACCATGTGTTCGACCGAGGATATTTCATCGAGGGGCGCAAGTCCGACATGTCTCTTCACATGGCGGAAGACATACGAAAACAGCGATTGCACCTAGGCAACGAGGCGGTTATTTTGATGCCAATCGCTTTGATTGCCATATCGATTCTGATCACAATGTATATTATGTCTTACGGAATGCCAGTGACAAAGGCGAAAATCTCCAGTTTTCTGATCGTTCCCTTTGCCTTGTATAATGTTGTGCCGACCTTGAAATTGGCGCGCCATGCTCGCGAGAAATCCTTGATTTTCGAGACGCTCGTTGGCTTTGCCGGCATTGGAATGGGCTTTGTGCTGTTGCTTCTAGAGGCGTTCGAGGATTGGCAATACTACCTTGCGACCATCCTTTGCCTTTGCGCCATGGCCGTGACAGTCATTGGGCTGATCCGCAAGATAAACCGGCTTGCGACACGCCCCATGCCAACGTTCTTTGACAGAGAAGGGGGAGACGACAGTGAAAAAGAATAGATTTGCCTTATTGCTTGTGCTCATGGCGCTCTTGTCCTTTGTCCATGTGCAAGCGGCAGAGAAGCAATATGAAAACCCTGACACAGGCTATGTCGTTGTCATTGAGGATATGTGCAATCTTTTGAGTGGTAGCCAAGAACACGCCCTTGCCCAGCAAATGCAACAGATTACCGCCTATGGAAATGTGGCCTTTATCAGCGTAGACCAGAGCGAGGCAACATCCATATACGCCATGAATGCCTATCATCGGCTCTTTGGCGCGAGATCGGGGACAGTGTTTGTCATTGACATGGGAAGACGGAATATCTATATTTTCTCCGATGGCGATGTGTACAAGACCATTACCAATGCGTATGCCAATACGATCACCGATAACTGCTATCGCTATGCGACCGATGGACGCTACTATGAATGCGCCAGGGAAGTGTTTGCCCAAGAGCTTACCCTCCTTGAGGGAGGCAAGATTGCCCGTCCCATGAAACATATTACAAACCTGTTGATTTCCCTTGCGATTGGAATCATGGTGAATTTTATCATTCTTTCCTTCGACCGAAGTCCAGAGCCATTGGATCCAAAGGACGCTGCGGAAGGCATTGGCTTCGCCATGATTGCGACAAATGCGACCAACAATCTTTTGACGACAACCAGGCGCTATTCGCCACCAAGCGATTCTTCAAGTGGCTCATCTGGCTCAGGCGGAGGTTCCTCGGGCGGAGGAGGCGGACATGGCTTCTAAAACACCAAAGATCATAGCAAGGATGGCGCTTGTCGCGGTTATGTTGCTTGCGGGATGTTCAAAAGATCCGACCGATAGAGCAATGGAAATCCTGTCCCAGCGCAAGGTTTCGAGTCCTGTCCTGCAATCAATCCTGGAGGAAGAAGGATACAGCAGAAGAAAGATTTCCAGTGTATTGTCGGGTGTTGATTTCAACGAGATTGCGGCGGAAAGGGCTAAATTGATCTTTGTGAATGTTGCCGCAAGCCCAGTGCGACTTGAGGAAATGCTGATTTCGGAAGGGTTTACCCAAGAAGAAGCGGCGTATGGCATTGCGCATTGTGGAGTCGATTGGGCAGACCTTGCGGGGATCGAGGCTGCGAATCTTCTTTTGTCGCAAGATTTGAAATTTGATGAATTGGTCGAAGAATTGGTTAAAAAGGGATTTAGCGAGAAGGACGCAGAGTACGGCGCAAATCTTTACTACGGTAAATAAGACAAAGGATGTCGACTCGTCGACATCCTTTTTTCAATTACTTCAAGAGAATTCTTGTTATCTCAGTGAGCTTTCGCAGGTAAATGGAAAGCGCTATGATCAGTGCAAGGGAAACAGCCGCATACCAGGCATCATGCACAGGATGCGCTTTGTCGAGAAAATAGCAGATGGGATGATGAAGCAGAATCATCTCGCAGACAATCGAATTGATAAAGAATGTCAACGGATTGTCGGGTATGACCGTCTTCTTCTCCTTGTCGCTGGAAAGAACGCCGACCATAAAGGCGGTCGCCATGCAAGCTACGATCATATAGGCAAAGCTTCTGTTTTTGTAAAGCGCCATGATACATCCAAGCAATGGGATATACAGGACAGAAACCATATTGGCTGTAGGCGCATCCATTATTGCCAGGGGGGATACACCCTCCGCGTCAAGAATGCCCATGAAAGCCCCGCAAAACAAGGCATGCATTTGGATTGCCGTGTTAAAGCGAAGCGCTATTTCCGATGTGTCGGGACGAAAGATCATGTGCATCGTTGGAAAAGTGAACGACCATAAAGTGAATATCGCCATGAGGATGATGCCATCCCCCGTCCCAAGCCCTTCCTTCACCTTGGCATAAGCAAGGCAAACCAGAGGCCAAGCCAGGGAAAACTGCATGAATATCGCAACGTATCCCATATGCATGAGAGGAGAATTGCCCAGGGTCACAAGGAAATGGCTGTGGGTGTCAAAGATCAAAAGAAAATTTCCCGCCCCCAGCATGTCCATCACAAATTCCAACGCGATGTGGATCATTCTTCTTTTCTCGAATATCGTTACCAAGCCAACCGTTGACAACATCACGACCAAGGTGGGGAAAATGTATGGCAATAGCTGGCTACGGTAGAATCGAACAACGGAGAATGTACCTTTGTTTATCTCGGAAACAGCCTTCTGCGCCATGGCATGCCCCGCCGCCACAAGCAAGACGCAAACGCCCAGCGGCAAAGCCGAAGCGAAACTCTCCCCCATATGCGAGAGAAGAACGAGAATGATGCCTATGGTTCTTAGGTAGGCAAGTCCATCGCCAAAGCGATGGACTTTCTTTGTTCTTTTCATCCGCCGATCCCCGCTATGCTGGACTTATAGCCCAACAGATCTTGGGTGATGACGATGTCGATCAACAAAGCGTATGCCTCGCTTCCAGCATGGTTGGGATGCACGGAATCCGACAGGATGTAGTCGCGCATGTGGGAAGTGGCAACGGATTGCCAATCGACGACATATGCGTTTGGATAGCTTTGCGAGATTTCGTCGAGTATTGGACAAGTACTTGCGATGGCGTTGGGCTTGACCCAGAAGACTGGCTTTCCCTGCACATGCGACATGATTTCCTCGCAAGTCTCTTTGCTTAAGTCGCAAGCATTGGAAAAGGAAAGGACAATGACATCCCCAAGAAGACCATCCTCCTCCATTCGCATAAGCACTTGGAGCCCCTCGTCAACGCTACGGCCAACGATGGCATCAAAGTAACCATTGGGAAATTGCGTGTACAGTTCTTCAACGGCAGCGACCATCAGTGAGTCGCCGATTCCTGTGACATGCATTTGCGAGGCATGGCGATAATTATCAGTGTCAATGGAAGAAGGGCAAAGCTTTCTTTCATTCAGGAGGGCATCGGTTTTTCGTTGCTTTGTCTCCAACATTGCCATGACCTCATCTTGCGCTCTATTTGCGCGAGGGCATTCCACGGCAAGACCGAATACGCCGATCCCGGAAAGGACAAAAAAAACGAAGGAAGCGACAAGAAACAATAAGAGAGCCGATAGCCTCAGCAAGACTTTGCTGAGAGAAGCACGTTTCTTCCGTTTCTGTTGCATTTCCAACCACCCCTTTCAGTTTCATTATTCTAGCTTATTTCCCCATTAGATGCAAACGTTGCGAAAGTAATGAAGACTTTCGGTTATATAGACGAATTTTAACTCTTATGCAAAATAAATTATATTATAATGCCTATGGCGACAGGCACGCCCAAGCCAAGCTTGAAAGGAAAAGGAGCATCGAGAATGCCTGCTCAAAATACACATATGATTCAAATTGAAAAATGGAAGACGACTGATGCGCAAACACTGGAAGAACTCTATTCTAATGTCGATCAATCGCATTGTCTGGTAGCGCTTCCCATCCCCCTGCCCAAAGAACAGACCGACCGATACATGGAAATCATGGAAACGGGAATCAACGGGGAACTGGTGTTTGAATGCCGCAAGGTATTGATGGAGGGAAAGATCATCGGAAAGATCGACCTAAACCGCTATCCTAATGGAGGCGCGGAGCTGGACATCGTCTTGCGCAAGGAATATACAGGCAAGGGAATCGGAACGGAATGCATGTTGATGCTGGAGGACGATTTGAAGAAAAGCAGCTTTGCGTCCCATGTCCATGCCTACGTGCGGCTTGACAACATCGCCATGGTAAAGGTTCTGGAAAGAACGGGATTTGTCCCAGGACGCCGCTTTGAGGCGGAAGTATACTCCTATGAGGCAAATGGTCCCATGTTTGCCAAAGGACGGGAATACATCAAGGTATTGTCCAGGGAATACAATTGACATGGGAAGAGAACAGTATCTTGGCGTGATTGAGAAAGTATCCGACTGGTTGGTCAACGAGAGGGTTGAAAGCAAGCGGTTGTACATGCGGGCGATGGATGAAGGAGACTTTGTCGGCTTTGCGCTTTTGTATGGCGACCCTTCCGTCACCATGGCCGCAAGCCACAAGACATATGGCGATCTCAAGAACATTGCCATGATATTCGTCCTGTTGTTGAAGATCTCCGGCTTCCCCATGCATTTTGCGATATGCCGCAAAGAAGACGATGCAATGGTAGGCTTGTTCAACTTTGAACTCCATGAAGTAGTGTACGAAAAGGAACTGGATGGCCTGCAAGGCATATCCCTTTCATTCATGATCAACAAAAGCCAACAGGGAAAGGGATACATGACAGAGCTTCTAGATCGTCTACTGGACTATTTTCTCGTTGAACACGACCTTGATTTTGTTAACAGCGGCTTCTATGACTACAACGATATATCCCGTCGCCTGCATGAAAAATCCCGCATGCGATATTTCAAGGACATGCCCATCGAAGGCGAGTCTTTTCATTCTGTGGAATATATCATGTTCAGGAAAGGAGTTGGCAATGCGTAGGAAAATCAACGATGGCTGGCGTTTTCGCCGCAAGGATTCCATTCGATGGAGCGATATTTCTCTCCCGCATGCCACAAAAGAAGAAGGATTTGTCTACAAGCGCTCGTTCATGCTGGAAGACGATCAGCTGAAGAAACAAGTTGCGTTGCTTTTTACGGATATGCCAGGGGATGCCACGGTGTTTGTTAACGGGAAAAAGGCAATGAGCAGGTCAAGCACCATTTCATGCAATGACTTGGTCAGGGCAGGGGAAAACATCCTGCGGGTTGAGACAACGTCCCCATTGCGTTGTGATGTCTGGCTCATTGTCAAGGAACCAGGAACCCTAATGCCTGCCGATGTCGATATCGAGACTGTTGCAGCACGCCCCGCAAAGATACGCATGCATGCGCAAAGGGAATGCATGGTGTTTGTCCTTGATGGATATGACGTGATGGCGCAAGGATATGGCAAGGACGTAGAACTCATGTTGTCGGGCGCAAGGCCTTGGACGCTTGAAGATCCATGCATATATACGGTTGTTGCAGGCGGTGAGGTTTTCAACGTAGGTTTTCGCCAGATATCCATTGAACGCAATGTGATGATGCTAAACGGCAAGCCAACGATCTTGAAAGGGTGCCTTGTCGATCCATGGGACTGGCGCAACGAAGATATCGAAGAGAGAGTCATCTGGATGAAAGAGGCAGGCTTTACAGCCGTCAAAAGCACGGGTACACCCTTCATGGAAGCATTTCTCAATGCATGCGATAAAAACGGATTGCTTGCGGTGGAGGAAGCCAAAGACGAAACTTATGCGGCCAAGGCAAGCCGACACCCAAGCCTTGTCTTGCCATGCCAAAGAGATGGGCAGGAAGGAATCCCCTTTGCTACGAGAGGGAATGGACGCATGGAAAAGATCATGACAGTCTGTGGCGAACACGTCATGGGGGTCTTTATGCGCGCAACATGGGATGGACAGGGAAACCCTGGAGAAGAAACACTCCTTGCCAGGGCAGTTCTCTGTCGCTTTGAAAAACCACAGCCCATCGTCTGCTTTGGCAAGGAGACAAAGGGCAAAGCCTCATGGACATGGCATGGCAGAGAAGGAAACCATTGCCTTGTGAAAGTGTTTAGCGCGGCACCATTTGTAGCGCTGCTCATAAATGGCAGACATGTAGACGTCAAGGCGCTCAAGCACCACAAGGCAGTGTTTTCAATAAGATACGAACCAGGGGAACTCAAGCTTCGCAGCCTCGACAAGCGCGGCAACTTGATTGGCGCAACGATCATAAGGACGCAGGATGTTAATTGAATCACAAATAGGTGGTATATTATTCGAAAGGAGAAAAAAATGCAACAGATCAAATGCCCGCATTGCGGGGAAGTTTTTACAATTGATGAATCAAACTATAACTCTATTGTCAAGCAAGTCCGCGACCATGCCTTTGCGGAAGAACTGGCAGAACGCGAAAAACAGCTACAGGAGAAAATGAACGCTGACATGAAGCTGTTCCAGGCAAACGCCGACCATGCACGCGAACGAGCAGACGAACAAAAAGAGAAAGAACTCGCTGAATTGCGACACCAAAACGTTTTGTTAAAGCAACAATACGAAGCCAGGCTGACAGATGAGCTGAACAAGCAGAAGACACTAAGCCAACAAGAAGTTGCCAAGGCAATCGAGCAATCCCTGGGCAAAGACCGCCTGATCGCTGAACTGCAAGGAAAGCTGGAAACCGCTGCATCGGAAAAAGAGGGCGCTCTCAAGGAAAACAGCGCGTTGAACGACAGAAAGCTCGCCGAACAACTTGCGGCAAAAGAAAAGGAACATTCTGAATACGCTACGCGCATGAACTCTTCACTGGCAAGCCTTGAAAACAAGGTATCTGTCCTCGAACAACAATTGACTGCCGCAAAGAGCGAAAAAGAAATTGCTATAGGCGAGGCATTGGCGAAGAAGGAGACAGAAAAAGTCGCGGAACTCGCCGAACTTCAGAAGCAGCTCCAAGATCTTAGAAATGCTAGGGAGTCTGATGCGCAAGGAGCCAAGGCAGCGCTTGACATGGAGGTGCAGAAGAAGGAAGCAGAAGTCACGCAGCTTCAGGAAGCGCTCAAGGCAAAGGAGAACGAGATCAATTTGGCCGTGAAGGAAGCCGAAGCAAAGAAGGAAGCGGAAAAAGTCGCGGAACTCGCCGAACTGCAGAAGCAGCTTCAGGATCTTAGAA
>OMYM01000347.1 GCA_900315225.1 uncultured Erysipelotrichaceae bacterium
TAAATTTGCTCAAATGATTTTCACTACGCATGAGACGGGCTTGCTGAATCTTGATCTGTTTAGACGCGATCAGATTTGGTTTACAGAGCTAAAAAAAGATGATAGGTCTACGGATCTCTATTCCCTCGCTGAGATAAAGAATGTCAGGAAAGAAGAGAGCTTTCGCAAAGGATATATCAGTGGAAAATACGGTGCTATTCCAATGCTGAACCTTAACTTTTCGGACATTGCATTCACAGATGTAAAAGGTGATGGAATTGGCGGCTAGAAGAGACCTACCGTTAACTCCGCGAAAAGAAAACCAAAGAGAGACAAAATACATAGAGCCTCTTATCGATGGTATTTGGGGCATGGAAGCAAAAGGTGACTTAGATGCCAAACAAGTATAATCCCACAGCTTAACTTTGAGGATGAAGTGGGGTAATGAAAGGATAATTCAGATGAAGAAAAATGTTTCGATTGACAAAGAACTGTTGACGGTATATCCCGAGATCAGGCTGGGGCTTCTCAACTTTCATGCCAACGTGAGGGAGCCGAATGAGCAGTTCTGGGCTTATATGAATACGGAAGTACTCCCATCTGTCCAGTCTGCCATTGAAGGAAAAGAGTGGAGCGAGATACCTGGTATTCGCGGGAGCAGACTCGCCTATAAAGCCTTCGGACGCAATCCAGGTAGATACCGAGTCTCCTCTGAAGCGTTGGTTCGCAGAGTGCGGCGTGGCGATGAACTGTATCACGTCAACTCTGTGGTGGATGTAAACAACCTGATTTCCGTAAAGAGCGGACTCTCGGTCGGCTCCTATGACATTTCCCAAATTCACGGTGACGTTGTATTCCGCAAGGCTATGCATGGTGAGGGTTATTCTGGGATAGGCAAAGGGTTTCTTGATATGGAAAACATGCTGGTTCTTGCGGATGACGAGGGAATCTTTGGATCATCCATGTCCGACTCGACACGGGCAATGGTCACGGATGCAGCAAAGGATATTCTGGTCGTGATCTACTGCTTTGAGAACGATATTGATCTCGAAGCCCTGCTGAACGAGAGTAGGCTTGCGTTTGAGCGTTACGCTTTGGCGACGGATGTGGAAACAGGGATGGTTTGAGAATGGGCTATTGTACTTGGGCCAAGATGAACGAGGCCAACAGAATATACCACGATACCGAATGGGGCATTCCTGTGCATGACGACCGCCACATGTTCGAACACCTGACGCTGGAGTGCCTGCAATGCGGTCTAAGCTGGGATCTGATGCTGAAGAAGCGAGAAATCTTCCGACAATGCTTCGATAACTTTGATTTTGATAAGATTGCGGTCTACGACAATTCTGACGTGGAGCGCATCTTGAATACGGAAGGTATGATCCGATCACCACGTAAAGTGCAGGCAGTGATCAATAATGCCCAGTGCTACCAGAAGGTACGCGAGGAATACGGTAGCTTTTGCGATTATATTTGGTCTTACTCTGGTAGCAAGACGATCTTGTATCAGGGACACGACGTTGGGAAAATTCCCGTCAGCAACGGTCTCTCCGACCGCATCAGCAAAGACCTGAAGAAGCGAGGTTTCAAGTATGTTGGCGCTGTGACGATTTACTCCCACCTACAGGCATGTGGAATCATCAACGACCATGACAAAGACTGCCCATGCTACCAGAGGATTGTAAGTGGATATCCGACTGTCAATAGACGTCGGGATCATGAGGTGATGTGAAAATGACAATAGCACAGATCATGGAAAAGATGATTACTCTTTCCAAAGAAAACATCCATGATATTGACCACTTTATTCGTGTTTGGACGTATGCCAAGATAATCGGAGAACTGGAAAATCTTGATTCAGAGACACAGTTTATCCTTGAGGTATCTGCTATTGTCCATGACACTGCCTGCCCGTTGTGCCGTGAAAAATACGGGAATACCAACGGCAAACATCAGGAAGAAGAGGGTATTCCGCTGACAATGGAGTTCCTGAAAGATACAGGGCTGACAGAGATACAGGTTGAAAGAGTTGCGTTCCTCGTTGGGCATCATCACACATACAACGGAGTGGACGGAAAAGACTGGCAGGTTCTGATAGAAGCTGACTACATCGCTAATGCTTCCGAGAATGGATACAGCAGGAAGAATGTTGAGAATTTCATGCAGAAGAAGATGAAAACCGAAAGTGGAAAGCGACTCTTGAGGTCAGTTTTCCGCTTATGATTGGGAAAATGAGATCCTGAACTTCAACGGGAATACTGCCAGACCCTAATTCAGGCACCTACCCCTGCTACAATGTAGATGTCTTTGAATTCTATCGCGATGAAGTGAACGATCACTTCTGGCACGGTGGCATGAATACTCTAGTGGTTCATCCCGATGACTTTTTTAGTTATTTGTACCCTCATATACAGGCTTTCAGAGCTGAGTTACAGTTATTTCTCATTCTCGTGAATCAATTGAAACTCTGTGGAAATTTATTGAAAAACAGGAAAGACGGTTTTGTTTATTCTTGTGGAACCATCCATTGTCGGAACGTTCTTTTTGTGATTGGAATCTTTTTTTCTTTGGTCGTTGGGTCTGTTTCCATTCATGGAAACAGACCCCTTGTTTCAACGCAAGAGGAATAATGCCTGCAGGGACAAAAAGAATATGGACATACGTCAATCCAATACGACTAATGTGTTCCTATCCGGGTGAAGTGAAACTGCAAGCCGCGAAGTTGTTCAACTATCGTTGTGCATGTTGCCTAGGGAGGGATGGAATATTGCCGGAATAGAATTGGGTATTCATTCGAAAATCGGATTGCACCAAGCAAGTCGGTTAAACGCTGCGGAATACAACGTTTGTAGGATTACATGAGTGACACAAGCGCTCAATGGAGTATACTCTATAGCCTCAAGTGTGCTTCGGAAAAATAGAAGGGGACAGTCAAGGAATTTTGTAATGGAGGTGGAGATTACGCTTACATGAAAGAAATGAAACAATTTTCAAAACCTGCATTTAGTGTATAATTACACTTTTTGTTTGGTGAGAAAATCATATAAAAATTGATGAATTCTTGCTGATGATATACGAATATAATGGTACTTTCCACTATGCCCCATGGGCGAAAGTGAGATTGACGCCAAAACCACTGTAAAGAAAGCGCTTACATACGCTTGGTTTGCGGTCGACCGAAAGTATTTTAAGGGTAAAAATATATCGGATTAAGAAACTGCTATTGCTGGAGCTACCGTTTTGCGTTTTTGTCATTTCGGAAATTTGTTTGGATTGACGCCAAAAAGTACTTGATTCTGGCTGAAAATGTGCTAATATAGTAGCGTACTGTCGATGAACAGTACTGTGAACCAAACCCATAGGGAATTGACACCAGAGACCACCTCTTGGTCTGTCCAGTCTCCTCTATCGATGACGAGGTGAACCAAACCCATAGGGAATTGACACTATTTTTGTTGCTTTCTCTTTCTGTATCAGTTTTGTTGCCGTGAACCAAACCCATAGGGAATTGACACTATAATAATAGTAATGTATAGACTTTTCCTTCTATCTTCCTCAACGTGAACCAAACCCATAGGGAATTGACACTTTGGAAATTGCATCAAGCAACTTCTGTACTTGTTGCATCTCTCGTGAACCAAACCCATAGGGAATTGACACAATGCCTATGATTAATCCAATCCAGCTGAGTGGCCACGCCAGCCAATGTATGTGAACCA
>OMYM01000054.1 GCA_900315225.1 uncultured Erysipelotrichaceae bacterium
ACCTTTCAGAGAGCAGTCCTGGGAGCCATTTTCGAAATTCGACTTTGCCCTATAGTAGCTCTGGTATCTAAGGGTACGGGGGTTGTCGAATGCCATGTTGAGCAGCATTTCAACCTTCTCGAGCGGGTCGTGCGGGGGATTGTGGGTGAAGGCGCAGGATACGTCCGTCCGTTTCCCCGCTTCCCAATCCGAAACGTGCGTCCGGGGCATGGATTTGGCTTGAATTACCGGATCCAGGAGGGTGCCTCTGCATCCTCGTCTTTCTTGCAATCCAATGGGATCATTTTACGAGACTGGGAAACTGATCTGGGACTGTGGTGGCCTACCTAACCAGAACGGCTCTGGTGCAATGACTCCATATCCACTGTGCAAGTAAGGGTTTTTCGATGATTATAAAAGCTAAAAACTACAACCCACAAAAAAGACCATGTTTCCATGGTCATTTTTGGTTAATACATGATGCCAGTGATTTCGTCAAAGTGATATGTCTTTCCGTGGATGACATGTGTGCCTTTGTACATTGCGCCGGTCTCTAGGTCGTAGTAGTATACGCCATTGTCGTTGGCGTACCATCCTTTGATCATTTGACCATGTTTGTCGTAGCGCACCCATTTGCCAGAGGTGGAACCTGGTTCTTCGTCTTGGAACACATATGGGATCCACACTTCTTTCTCGCGCGCAATGGCGCCACCCAGGACAACATCCAGCCAATACCACGCCTTGCTGGTGGGGTCATAGATTTCCCTGCCGCGAGGGTTGTTGCCAAACTGGGTATCCTTGATGTTTTTCTCGTCTTGGATTGTGCCTTGCCTTACGCCATTCTCATACCAATACCAGGCATCGTCTTCAATAATGAATTCAAGGTCAAGCTTGCGGTATGTGACAATGAGGTTTTCGCCATTAACGGCCAAGGTGAATTCACCTCTGCCATCGGATGCTTTCTTGATGGAGCTTCCTTCGAACGCAAGGATGACTTGACCATCGGACGATATGCTTTCCAGCGTATGTCCTTCCTCTGCCTTTACGTGCAATGTCCTGTCGGACAATTCAGCGATTCCTTCGCCAACGATTTCGATTTCAGGCTCGTATTCCTTGTCGGGAATGACAACCCTGACTTCCTCCTCGCCACCGATTCCATCGTTTTGTTCCTTGGTGGAAACATGGACAACCGTCGCTGCTTCATCGTCTGTCGGCTCATACTTGAATTTCACGGTTGCGATAATATCGTTTACTTCTGTTGCATTGGCGAACGCAAAGACAACTTTTCCATCGTCTTCACATGACATAAACACTTCTTGTCCGCTGGCGATGCTTTCCAGCTTCAACAAGGAGGCGTCATATGTAATCTCGCTGAGGCAGTTGGTATCGCCATCTGCCTTCACATCCACGACAACTGTATTCACTTCTTCTTCAACAACAGGTTCTACCGTTGTGACAACATTGGTTGCACCAGAGATATCCAGCTTCTTCTTTTCTGGAATCTCGATTCCTTCCTTGCCAAGGGCTTCGATCATTTCTTCCCTGGTGTATTCCTTTTCTTCAGGATTATCGCCAGAGAGTCTTCTTGCGACTTCCTTGGAGAACGTATAGATTGTCTCGTGGGAAGCGTAGTCCATGACATCGATCGCTAGGTATTTCGCATCTTCAATGGTTTCAATGGAGTCCCCGACCGCAAATGCAAATTCTACGTCTTGTCCCTTTTCGCCGTTTTCGTTGTATTGGATTTCCGCGATCTCGGCATAGTCGAACATCGTCTCGCCAAGAACCAATGCCAGGAAACGACGGATCAAAGACATTTCGAACCATGGACTAAAATCAATCAATGCGGCTCCAGCAACATACTCATTGTCATGAGCGACAGACTTCAGTTCATGTCCACCTTCTTCGTTTGTGACAAGCTCAGCACCGCTGACGCTAGGGCTTTCGTTGTCAATGGTGAATGGATAGCTTGTCAAGACATTCTCTTCGCCAACCAAGCCATCGGAAACAAGCGAACGCATGTAGGAAGGGGTTATCTCTTCCCTTGGCTTTAAGTATGTGAAGTTTTCTGGGATGGACAGGGTCTTGAACACAACGCCATCGCCTTGTTTCAAGGTGCTTCCCCAGTCATCTTTCAACCTAGCGCCTAGTTGGCCGAAGTAGTATCCTTCATCACCCACGATTTCAATCCATCCATATTCAGGATGATAGAATCTTCCATACTGGTCGAAAGAGACATCGGATTCCGCAACCACGTTTCCTTCCAGGTCTTCTGCCCATGTCAGGGTTGCACCTGCGTTTCTGATCAATGCAACATTGTAGAGTACATCGCTGGAAGAATCCAAGGCGGCTCTTTCCAGATGCTTTTCGGATTCAATGCCAAAAGGATTGAGTTGATGGAACATACCATCGATGACAATGGTATTGCCAATCCAGGTTTCATATTCTCTGAACATCGTCTCGGCTGTATATGGAGATGGGTTCATGTTTTCAGGATTGCCTTCCAGGTCATAGTAGAAGTCGACAAGGTTGCCACCTTTGTCGTACATGCCTGCTTCGCCATAAGAACCATAGAAGCCTAGGAAAGGAATGCTGTATTCTTCGTCCAATTCCCCTTCTTCTGTTTCTACCGGCTTAATCCATGTGTATCCCTCGACATATGCGCCATTCACATAATCTTCGTTGAGCATTTGCTTTGTTTCTTCGTCCAGCGTGATTTCCACGTCAATGTCCACCACACCTTCCGCCGGTAATTTAAACCATGCGTTTTCAATCGAGACGAGAATCATGTGCGCATCATAGGAAGTCACGCTGCCATCACCGTCAAAATCGGCTGCTAACAGGTCGTATGCAGCGCCATCCTGTGCCCCTGTCGCATATGCCAAGACAGCCTTGGCATCCTTCTTGTCGGTCACGCCATCCTTGTTCACATCTGCCTCTTTGTAGATCTCAGGGGTGAATGTCACACCGTTGATGGTATACTTCGCATTTGCGCCAATCGCTTTTGTCTGTGTGTCAAGGAATGACTGTTCTTCTTCCGTGAAGATATTCTGGGTCATGACATCTGTGTCAAGCGTGTACATATGATCATGATCGGTCATGTTGAACATCATGAAATGATATGTATAGACGCCACTTCTTTCTGGATCATCGCCAAACTCGGCCTTGATCTTTCCATCGCCTGCCGAAATTGGGTTAAGGACAGAATCTTCGGTCATAAACAGCAATGCCTTGGCATTGATGGCAGCGCCAACATCCGCTAGGCCAGCCCCTGTCTTCATGACAGAATACCATGAACCAGCGTCTTCTTCCATTACAGGCTTGGCGGTAGACATCAACAAGGCATTGACAATCGACCTTTCGCTGGCCACAAGCTTCTCGGACAAGTTATTGGCACGCACATATTGCCTTAACAAGGCAGCCATGCCCGCCACCTGTGGCGTTGCCATGGATGTGCCAGACATTGACTCGTATGCCGTTCCACCCCTGACTGAGCCATTGACGGAATAGATGTTTCCTCCTGGAGCAGTGATCTCTGGCTTAAGAACCAAGGCACCTGTCGCACCCCAGGATGAGAAGTTGCTCATTTCACGCTTATCCGCTGTAAAATGTCCAAGATCGGTGTGGTTCTTGATTTGACCAATGGACTCCTTCGCTGCTTCGACCATCATCTGTCCATCCGCCTGGGAAATCGCAATCACTGGCTCCTTTCCCGAAAAGCCTTCAAGGCTCATGTTTACAACGCCTTTTTCATTGTTGTAGATAATGATGCCAATCGCACCGTTTTCCACGGCATTTGTTGCTTTTTCCACGAAGGATATTTCGCCACGGGAAACCAAGGCAATCCTGCCGGATACATTGGCAGCGATGCCTTCATAGTCTTCGCTGGCGCCAACGCCTGGAACAACCACGTATTCCAGATCTTCCGCAAGATTTGTAAAAGACGTGCCGCTTTCCTGGTAGAACACATTGACATCGTTTACCGAAAAGTAGCGCCCGATCAATCCTGCGTTTTCGATAGACGCAACAGCAAGGGAATTGTTGTAGGACCCTGGGCTGCCCACGGTATTGAAGCTGACATCATCGCCATACAGATAGCCGTATGGCGTAAACTCATTCCAGGCATAGGCATTGCCTGCCGCAATAGAAACAACCATGCTGGTTTGCGTGAAACTGTCCATGAGTTCTTCGTATTCACCCGCGCTGGTCATGCCTGCGTTTGACGTGCCAAGGGACAGGTTGCTGGAAGCAGCGCCAAGATACAACGCATCCTCCAAGGCAGCCATATAGTCGGAATCATATGCCCCGCCATTGGTTCCAAACACCTTCATGGTCAAAATCTGTGCCTCTGGCGCAATGCCCTGCACCATCACTTCATCCAATGCATTAACAAATCCATCTTCCGTCGGTATATACCTGTTGGCGGCTGCGATGCCCGCCACATGCGAGCCATGCTCACCCTGGCTATCCGTGTCATGGGTGACATTCAGGTTATTGTCGACATAGTTGAAGGCAAAGGGAAGCTTTGCGCTCAAATAAACATCGTCCACCGTCAAATTGCGCTTCTTTTGATAGGCGTTTGTTCCTGGCAGCACTTCTTCGATGGATTCCTTAGTCAAGACACCCATGGCTTCCTGGTATTCCTCCAGCGTCATTTCTTCCGTCTTGGCATCTTCTTCCATGGCATAAAGATAGGCGCTTTCGTCAAACGATTGGTGGTCTGTGTCCGTCCCTGTGTCAATGACGGCGATGGCAGAGCCAGCGCCTGTGTAGCCATCGGCATAGGCAACGCCAGCATTGACCATAGGACCTGCATCAAGCATCATTGGCTTGTCGGCCTGTAGTCCCTTGGGAGCATTGTACTTTGCTTCAAGCACGACATCCTTTACCCCATCCATCTTCTTGATCTCGGCGATCTTGCCATACGGCACATACGCCGAAATCAGGTTGGCGGACAACGTCAGGTTCCAGGCAACGTCCAATTCCCGCCCATCAAGGACTTCACGCGAAATCCTGTCTTCCAATGCCTTCTGATCAGCGGCCAAAGTGGAACGATACGCCTTGGCAGCGGCATTTGTAGCGATTGCCTCGGAAGAATAATTTTGCGTCGTGGCAGATTTCTCCAGGATAATGGAAACACGTACGACTTCATCATCTTCATGTAAGACAACCCCTTGGTCTTGCGAAATCTGCAGCAACCTCGTCAAGCCATCTTCAACATAGACGATGGTTCCTGGCAGATCCTCGTTTGCGCTTATCGGCAAAACCGTCCCCGTCATGGCAATCGCCAAGACAAAGGCCATAAGCTTGCGTAAAGCATTCCGTAGATTCATCTAACACCTCCTGATATTCTCGCTATCCAAGTTTTGCGCGCGTACGCGCAACACCCTTCTTGCGACTAGACTTTTTACCAGCAAAGCCGGTTCATAGATTATATCATGGATACGCTCTTTTTCCCCTCAATGCTTGCGACTATACTCAAATAATATTCAGATGCACAATTATACTGGAACGATCAAATATCTGGAACAGATATTTACAATCGTTCCGCATATAACAGCAGGCAGAGGATGCAGAATTCTACAT
>OMYM01000348.1 GCA_900315225.1 uncultured Erysipelotrichaceae bacterium
ATAATAGAATAAGTGAAATCTGATAAAGCTATGAGAAGTATGTTCAAGTAGTTGTCGAATGAAAGCATGCTCCAATCATTGACTAAACTGCTCCTTAGTTTCTAAGCTTTACAAAAGTCAAACCGTAGAATTAGCAAATGGTTTCAGGATTGGGAGCCGAGGGGATAGTTGGTGGAGGCTTTGGGGATAGTACTACCCAAAAAACTATCCCATAACCGAGATGTTATCGTCAGAAATCACCTTTCCTACATCAAGGATATCGTTAAGATGGTTAAACCCGAATGAACGATTGACAGTGTTGTGGTATATGCTACTAGTGTAGATGCACGAATCGTGAAAAGTCAAGCCCTGAGATTATGGGCATGTATCACTCGTTTTCCAGGATTTCAATGAAACTTTTGCGGGAAATATGGTTTAAAACAACAAAAAAATGATTGACATGTTTCGGCGGATGTCAGATAATAATAGCGTGAAAACGGTGAGTAAGACAGGAGAGGGGGATGTTGTATGAAAATCGATGAATTGTTTGAGGATGTGCTAACAGAAGATAGGCAATATGAATTTAAAGCCATTTTAAACCAAGAGAATCCTTTGCATTGGGCAAAGTCAATTGTGGGATTTGCAAATGGTAATGGAGGTATGTTATTTGTAGGTGTATCTGACAATCGCGATGCGTTTGGATTGGATTTAACATCAATAGATAAGACAAAGAATCTTGTATCGTTAATCAATGACAGACACATTTTTCCTCATGCGAAGATAAGCTATTTGATGAGAAATGTGGACGATGATGCGGAAAAATTTATACTCGTTATAAAAGTGGCTCCATCTGATTCGGTTGTGAGATATAGGGAAGGGGACTACAATGAAAAAGTATTTATCAAAGGTGATGGTTTGACAACGGCCGCAACACCGGAAGATATTATTTCTCTATCGAAAAGGAAACGCGGGATTGATAATGAGACAACTGAAATTCCTTATGAACCCGCTCAATGGTCGAAGTATTTGGAACTTTGTAAGCATTATCGTATGGATCAGTCTGTTCCAGAGTTAAAGGAAATGCAAAATGAAGATATTATTTCGGCAAACGGATATGCCAAATCTGGATTCGTAATGTTCAAGGATGATTACGAAAATGATGATACGCTTGTGTGCTGTAGATTATGGAAGGGTGAGACTAAGACAGGGATTGTCTTGGATAGTGATAGATTCAAAGGGTCGTTATCGGATGTATTTGAAAACACATTGACATTTATTGAAAGAAATACAAAGAGTGGCTGGAAGAAAACAGGGAATGGTGGCAGAGAGGTTGTTCGTTCATATCCAAAAGAAGCTGTGAGAGAGGCTCTGGTAAATGCGATTGCTCACCGTGACTATTCCATAGGCGGAACACAAATTGATGTTGATATTTACGATGACCGAATGGATATAGTTTCCCCTGGATCGTGGCTTCTTCCAAGAAAGTATGATGAGTATCCAGTTGGCACAATTCCATCGATCAGAAGAAACACTATTATTGCGGCATGTCTTGATATCGCTAATCTGATGGAAAGAGGAGGAACAGGTTTCCAGACGATTGTTGGGAGTTATAAGGATGCCAGTGAGGATAAACAACCAGGAGTGTTGATATATCCAGGTTTTCTTGATATGAGATTGTATGATTTGTTGTATAATAATCATCATGATTATAGTGAAAACTTAACGGTGAAAGAAAAGGCTGAGATCTTCTTAAGGGATGGAGGAAAAACCACGAAGGAACTGCAGACATTGTTTGGCTATAACAGTAGAAGCAGCTTTATCAGAGATATTATTAACCCTCTATTGAATGAAGGTGTTATTTACCGCGATGGAAATCCAAAATCCCGTAATACGTTGATCAAACTGAGAAACGGATGATAGTTATTGGGTTATGACGTTGATTTTTGTTTTCAGCGTTATCCTTATGATTGAAAATGTTTAGAAAACATATAAATAACGTCCGTGTATAGCGGCGAACTTGTAATGCAGGATTCTGTTTTTGCACCTGTAAAAA
>OMYM01000349.1 GCA_900315225.1 uncultured Erysipelotrichaceae bacterium
ATCCCTAAACCAGAGTCTTGTGAAGCAATAGCGAGTTTCAAATGAAGCACTCTTAGCCTTATGCAGAGAAGATTGATTTGCAAAGTGCTGCCCCCCTTGTCCCTCTTGGGCACAGGGTGTTATGAAAACAAAATGCGTTATGAGCAATCCTTTTTTACCACTTTTTGCGACATGGATAATGTTGTGTAATTTAATTAGAACGATTTTCGCTCCTACAGCTTGCTTTTTTTACAATATTTTTATAACCATGCCTTCTCTCTTTCTCATGATAACCAAATTTCAGGAAAAATGAATCCTCCCATGCTACATTTACGTCTTTAATATTGAACAGCAAAGGAGAACGACCATGAAACTATTCAGAATATTTTTCGTAGCACTATTACTTGCAACAACGCTTCCGATCCAAGCAGAAATTGAATACATCGAACTGGATGATGGAACTATTATCTCTTATGATCTTGACGCGATTGATGGAGGGGTTGACATTGGACCTTACACACGTATCAAAGATCGAAGCTATCATTGGGTGTTTCGAAAGTTTTGGTATGAAGATGGGTATCGCCAAGGTGTATATGGCGATGGGAAGAACATAACAGATATCAAATATGGCAAGGAAAGGGGACGAGAGATCTATGATCCCGATAGCGATGCTTGGTATTGGCTTGACGCAATCTTTGAGGGAGCCAAGGCAACAGACAAGGAAGTATGGATGCCTTACGTGTACCAAGATGAACAAAATGGCTCTACAGATGGAAAATGGGTTCGCTACAATAGCGCTGGACACATGATCAAAGGTTGGTATACGGTATCCAGCAAAGATTGCGACATCTATCCCTCGCAAGCAGGGAATACCTATTTTTACGACCACAAGACAGGTGCCATGGCAAAGGGGTATCGGTGGATTGATGGGAAACAATATCATTTCCATGAAACAAATGGACGCTTGTTACAGGATAAAAGCTATAACATTGATGTTCAGATGAATCTACAGGAAACGGGGTATTATTGTGGTCCTGCCACTGTACAGGCAGTGCTTTCATATCATGGCATCTACTTCACACAAGCAAATCTTGCCCTACAGCTCAATACTTCAAACAAGACAGGAACAGAGTATGCGGATGTCGCAAGAGTAGTAAACAAGCATGTCTTTAACAATGCATATCCTGGGCAAGGAGAGCCTGGGTATAGAGCTGTTATATGGACAACACGCAGCGCTGGATATAGCGCAAGGGAATTGTTTGAAGCAAGGGTGATCAGGGACATGGAGACGGCGGATCCTGTCTTTGTGGCGATCAACCTAAAGACAGTATACCCTGCATTGCCCAAGGCAAACCACCTTGTCTTGGTGACTGGATGCACGATGGATCAAAGTACTGGGAGAATCCTTTCCTATGTGATCGATGATCCGTATGGCGGCTCGCAACCCTATACCGAAAACGGAAGGAAAAAGATAGAAGCTGATACACTCTGGAATGCCATTAATAATAACACCGAGCCAGGATATATCTGGTAGGCACTTCTATCTGGAAGTGCCTTTTTTCTCGTATTTGCTGTAGATGAAGTTATATGTTACCAAAAGTCCAGGGACACCGATCACACATCCGCCAATCAAGATAAATCCGCCCACAAGACCATTATACGAGCCAATGATTGCGCTTAACCAAAACACAAGCGAGAACACGAGCCACATGATTCCATTTTCCCTGTTATAGGCACGTACATCGGTAATCTCTGAAGCATCTACCGTTGTCCCACTGAAGAAGTGCATTGGCGTTGGCTTGCGCATGGCATATATCCCCATCCCCGTAAACATCATAGCTATAGGGATCACTATCACTAACATGATCATCTTTTTTTCTCCTTTTGGCATTTCCTGCCTTTTCACCATATCATACCGCCCCTTCCATGGCAACTTTTTATTTTTTATATGCTAAAACATGTTTCACGGAGGGTTAATATGACTGAAATAAACATTCTACTGGTTGACTTACTTGAAAAAGCATCTAGCCTGATGCTTGCTTGGCTTGATGACAATCTCGTCAAGTATCTTGGTATTGACGCAAATCATCTTGATCTGATCAACACCACGCTGCAGATTTTCTCTTTGATTGGGGTGGCGGTTCTCATTTTCCTGAGAATCCGCAGCCTCCAGGCAGCCAACAAATCCTGGCATTCCATCATCATTAGGATGGTTCTGTTCTTGATCGTTCTCATTCTTGCGCTTTCTTTCGTTGTCCAGTTCTTTCCCACCAAAACCCTTGGGGATGTAACGCCACCAGAAGAGACCGACATCAGCATCAATATCAAGGTCGAGGATCTATCATACTCCCAAGCCATGACGCAATGTCAGGAGAATGGTTGGCATTTAGCAACGTTCACCAACGAAGAGGAATTCGAGCAGATCACCTCAAAGATCCCCGAGGCCTATCGCAAATACCAACTGTACATTGGTGCCTTCCGATTGCCAGGAGCCACGCATTACTACTGCCACAATGACTATCAGACATTTGGTTCGCCCATTGACGAAATGTCTGGCATCTGGCACGAAGGAGAACCAAGTTTCTTTGACTGGAGACTGGATCTCGAAGAGACGTATGTTGCCATATACTGGTCTAGCGTAGAACAAAAGTGGCTATGCAACGATGTATCCGATACATTCCTGATGAAGACACATGACTTTGATGGATTGATCGGATATGTGTACTTCCAGGACTAGGCGTTGGTTGAACTGGCATGTTCAAAAAACAGATTCGGTTTTCAGAGATCCTGGCACCCTTTGCTTGCGCGCGTGCCTTGTTTCGAGTTCATCATGTAGGACAGATATATTTCTCTTGTGTTGCTTGAACGCATTTCCTAGGCAAGGCGCAAGCAGAACACAAGTTATTGCTTTGAACAGAACAATCCCCTGTTCCTTGGACGATACTCTACCAGATCTGCGATGATTTGTCTAGCCCCAAATTTTATTGAGTCCAATTAATTGGACTCAATTTCAAGGGTTATCCAAGAATACGGTCACGCACCACCAAATTGTTCTGTTCAACCACCTATATGCGGGTATACAATACCCTTGGAGGTATACTATGCTAAACGCAAAGAACGAAAATACACGTCTTTCCACGGGAGACATGGACTATATCCGTTTTGGCTCGGGAAAGAAGACTTTGATTATCATCCCTGGGCTTGGCGATGGGTTTGCGACCGTCAAGGGAACAGCCCTTCCCTTTGCCCTCGGGTACCGTGAAGCAGCCAAAGACTTTACGGTATACGTCTTCAGCAGGCGCAATAACCTGCAGGAAGGAACAACCACCCGTGACATGGCAAACGACCTGAATGAAGCAATGGACATTCTCTCCTTGGGAAGTGCCTGCATAGCAGGTGTTTCCCAAGGGGGAATGATCGCACAATGGCTGGCGATTGACCATCCCGAGAAAGTCGCAAGGCTTGTCCTTGTATCCACCCTGTGTCAACCAAACGAAACTTCTGTTTCCGTTATATCCCAATGGATTGAAATGGCGCGCAACAATGACTATATGTCTATCCTCCTGGATACGGCAGATCGTTCCTACTCTCCTGCCCGTTTACGCACATCACGTCTATCCTACCGTATGGCTGGAGTGTTCACAAAGCCAAAGAGTTTCGAACGATTCCTCATTCAGGCAAATGCCTGCCTGACGCATGATGCTTCCAAAGACCTAGAAAAAATCCAATGCCCAACCTTGATCATCGCTGGATCACTCGACAAGATCGTCACTCCCGAAGCATCTCAAGAAATGCACGAGCGCATAAAGACAAGCAAACTATTGATTTACGAAGGACTAAGCCACGCGCTTTATGAGGAAGCCAAGGACTTTCTTTTCCAGATTATCAACTTTTGTCGACCATAAAAGCGTCATGGAAACGCATACATTGTGTTTTCATGACACAAATGCTTTCAGCATATACTCTAAAGTGATATAATCATCATCGTTCAGCGTTTGCTGAACGATGATGAAGAAAGGGCTAAAGACTATGAAAAACATATGCGTGCTGTTTGGGGGCAAATCTAGTGAGTTTGAAGTATCTTGCGTATCTGCGCATACTGTCATCTCCCATATCCCAAGCGAGAAATACAACGTGATACCAGTGGGAATCACAAAGGAAGGGGACTGGTATCTCTATGAAGACGATATCGACCTTCTGCCAGGCGCAAAATGGATTGCGTCCGAAAAGAAATATCCCGCTTCCTTTGTGACAAATTCCAAGTATCCAGGCTTGACTGTGTTCAAGGATGGAACAACGCAACAGATCCAAGTGGATGCCGTATTCCCTGTCCTTCATGGAAAGAATGGCGAGGATGGCACGGTACAAGGATTATTGGAAATGCTCGACATCCCGTATGTGGGATGTGGAATATTGGCTTCAGCCGTATGCATGGACAAATCATACACCAAGAAGATCGTGGACACGATTGGGGTAAGACAAGCTTCATTTGTCTTGGTGACCAAAAGACATACAGCAGAAGAAATCGTTGGCAAGATGGACAAGGCGGAAGAAGAACTTGGATACCCAATGTTTGTAAAACCATGCAAGGCAGGATCCTCTTGTGGTGTCACCAAAGCCAAAGACAGGGAAAGTCTCAAGCAAGCCATTGATGAAGCATTCAAGTATGATAACAAGATACTGATCGAAAAAGCCATCGTGGGAAGAGAACTGGAATGCGCCGTTTTAGACACAGGAACACTCATTCCATCCAGGGTCGGAGAAATCATCGTCACAGCGGAATTCTACTCATACGAGGCAAAATACGCCGATGAGACATCGCTCACCGATACAAACCCGGATATTCCAGAAAATATCGTAGAAGAAATACAGAAGAAAGCATGTTCTATCTTCAAGGTGTTGGATTGCCAAGGACTTGCCAGAGTCGACTTCTTCCTTGAGAAAGACACCAACGAAGTCGTATTCAACGAGATCAACACACTCCCAGGCTTTACTTCCATAAGCATGTACCCAATGTTAATGGAGAAGATCGGACACCCTATCGATGAACTCGTAGAAACACTCATCGAAACAGCATTCCAGAGGTAATGCAATGGATAAACTGTTCTTCCACGAGATCCTAGAGGTATTAGGACAACAAAAGACATACGAAGACTTCCTCGTCACAGGAATCAGCACAGATACTCGTACAATGCGCCAAGGAGACCTATTCATTGCGATCAACGGGGAAAACTTCAAGGGAGCCAAATTCGTTCCAGCAGCCATCGAAAAAGGTGCCAAGGCAGTGATCACCGATGAACCAACACAGGCAGACATCCCCTTGATCATTGTTTCCGACACAACTCAGGCATACCAGAAAATCGCTGGATACTATCGTGACAAATACGACATACCACTGATCGCAATCACTGGCTCCAACGGCAAGACCACCACCCGTAACATGGTCAAAACAATCCTAGCAACGAAATACAACGTCTATACGACCGAGAAAAACTACAACAACGAAATCGGTCTGCCATACACACTATTACGGATGGACCATACATATGATTGCGCTGTAATCGAACTGGGAATGAACCACATGGGGGAAATCGACCGATTGACCAGGCTGGCCAAGCCAACCATCAGTGTCATCACCAACATAGGCATGGCACACATAGGCTTCCTTGGCAGCCAAGAAAACATCAAGAAAGCCAAGCTTGAAATCGTCAACGGCATGGCCAACGGAACACTCATCCTCAATGGCGATGATCCATACCTAAAGGATGTCACATACGACAACCTAGAAGTTCTGTTCACAGGAACAAATGCTAACGCTGACTTCATGCTTAAGGACATTGTGTTCAATCCAGGCAACACAACCTTCACTGTCATCCATGATGGCATTGAGGCACAATGTTCCCTGCCAACCATCGGCAAGCACAATGTCTATAACGCCATGGAAGCCATCGCTGTCGCATGTACAATGGGATTCACCCTTCCCGAAGCATGTGCAGCCCTGTCATCCTACCAGAACGTAGCGCTTCGAAACGAGGTAAAAGACATCAACGGTGTAACAATCATCAAAGACTATTACAACGCATCCCCTGATTCCATGCGGGAAGCACTCAATGCTCTTGGCAATATCAAGACCACGGAAAACAAATACGCCCTGCTTGGCCAAATGCATGAACTAGGCGACTACAGCCAACAAGCCCACAAAATGGTCGCAGGATTCTGTGAAAACAACCACCTGAGCCACGTATTCTTCATTGGCGATGAATACGAAGCATTCCAAGCAGGACTCTCTACAATCTCTTGCCATTGCTATAAAGCAGACCAAAGGGAACAAATGAAAACAGATCTCCAAACCTTCGCCAAACAACTCACTCCTGGCGATGTCATCCTCGTCAAAGGCTCCCGAGCATCTGCCATGGAAGACTTTGACGAAGTGTTGGAATCAACCATTGCATAAATCTAAGCATCCGGTATACCGGATGCTTTTCTTAATTCCGCATATAACGACAGGCAGACGATGCAGGAGTCTACCTATTTGTTTGTCTACGCATAAAAATAAGCTGATGATATCAACCGTCTTTAAAACAAGTTCTTGAATAATGAAATGAATTATGCTATAATACATACATGATAGAACATCATCGCATACTATCGTGCAAGGAGGAAAACAAATGGGAACATCCGTATCATGTATTGGAACATGTTATAGTATAACAGACGAAGAAGAGTTGACACAGCGAACAATGAAGCTTTTGCATTACGGAGGAATGATGAATTTGGGGTATGTAGACATATACGGCAAACAGATTCTCCTGCTGCATCCTCTCAAGATATTCCCTGGAGGCAAGGTTTACTTTGGTTTCAATTATTTCGAAGATAGAAACTGGGAACAAGCATCATTCAACGCTGACAGCTGCTATTGGATATCAGGGAAAATCGGCGAGAATGAGTTTTGCTCTGTGATTGTCGCAGCATATGTCCTTCACAGCTATTATGTCAAAGGATCTGAATTTGTCACAATCAACGATAGAATCATC
>OMYM01000091.1 GCA_900315225.1 uncultured Erysipelotrichaceae bacterium
CAGCCCTTTCGCGGTCCTGCGTTAACAACAATGATCTTGCTCATAAAAACCCCTTTCATTCTTTCATCGACAATTATACCATGCCTCATGCATTTCACAGCGTGGAAACGCACAAAGGATGCGGTCATTGAGACGCATCCTTTGTTTCTTCTACTTCTTTGCATCGCCCAGGGACTTGCGAATCTCGGCATTAAGTTCCTTGAACACACCCTTTGGGCTTACTTCATCGAGCAACTCTGTGATTCTGGCAATCTGTCCTTCCGTCAAGTCTTCGTTGCCGGTAATATTGCGATAGCGATTGCCAATGACATAATCACGAATGGCTCCAGCGGATTCTCTTTCCGCGATCATTGCCCCAACGATTGTGCTTGACTTCATGAATTTGATAAAGTCTTTGTTCAGCAAGTCATAGGAAAGAACACCATTCTTGTCGAGATATTTCTCAACGATCTTATCGTAGTCCTCGTAAGATACGACAATATCTTCCTGTTCGATGGTTTCTTCTGCCTCTTCGACAGGCGTTGCCACCATGTCTTCCGTCACCTTGACACTCCTTTGTTTTCTATAAGGCATGCCAATGGTGAGATTCATGGCTTCCTTGAAAGCCTCCAAGGGTTACAGCTTGACGTCCGTATTCTTTGCGGGAATCGCCTCACCGGTTTTCGTTGAGATAGACGCAATGCCTGGCTGTTTTACGTCTGGACGCAGAATTGTGATCCCCGAGCCGCCTGCCGTCAGCTTTTGACGGAAAGCGATTGCAGGAATCGTTGCCAATTTCACAACATTTGTTCTGATCATTATCGTGGTCCTCTCTTTCTTTTTTTGTTTATTTCTGCTGGAATTGCCATGTATGAAGCAATATCATATTGTTCGTATGGAAATCCAAGCATCTCCGAAAAGATAATACCAAAAGTAATCTTTCTTTGCAAATTCAGGTTTCAAAATACACCATATTTGACAAAAAACACAAATCGATCATAAATATGCCATCTATGTAATACTGTACATCGTTGGTCCCCGTTGATTCTGATGCCGTATAAAAGAAATCATCACAAATGTCTTCATTTTCCATCCGTCATTTTATGATTCTTTTGTTTTTACTGTTTACTTGGCATGTAAATTATGATAACATTAGAATAGCTTTTTGGAGGTGGTATGTGCGCTCTCATCAGACAGTACGACAAACGTACTGGAAAGACTTATTTCTATAACCAAGAGAAGATCATTGATCCTGAAACAGGGAAAGTGAAATATAAACGTTCAATCGCGGGAAAGCTTGGTCCCGATGGCTCTATGGTTCCCACTGGCAAGATTGGCCGTCCTGTAGGCAGCACAAAGGACGTTCTGAACAAGGAACTCTTAGAGGAAAAGGAGCATTACAAGGCTCTCTACGAGGAGTACCACCGCAAGTGGCTTGCCGAGTCAAAACGGGCAGATGGATCGCCGACTGTGTTCAACAACAAGCTCCAGGAGCTGACTTTTTTGGTCGAGGAGCAAGCGGAAAAGATTGCCCAGATCGAAAGTATGCTATCCGCGATGAAAAAGAACCAGCGAATGTTGCTGGCTAGAATCAAGAACTTGAAGGATTGATGACCAAGAAAAGCATGTCCATTGGACATGCTTTATTTGGCGTTGGAATCGGCTTCACTTGCTTCTTCCAGGATATCCTGGACGACATCTGCCGCATCCTGCACGCTGGAGCGGCCAATGAATATTCCCGCAACACCGATGTAGCGGTCTTTCTGGTCGACCTCGAATACCGAAAACACAAGATAATCGCTTTGTTCCGTTTGTGCCTTGACTACTTGTGTCACCGTGTATTTCACGACTTCGGTTTCTTCGGCGTAATTCTTCGCGACATACCAGTCGATGAATTCGTCTTTTGTCGGCCTTGTCAAGATCAAGCCGACCAAGGCAATAACGATAATAGCAAACTTAATGATCTTCATGATTTTCTCCTTTACTCAAAATGATCAATGATTCCATCCACAAGGCCATATTCCACTGCCTCATGGGCATCTAGGTAGTAATCTCTATCTGTATCGCGGGCAATTGTCTCTATGTCTTTTCCTGTTGCCTTTGCCAGCATGGTGTTCATCTTTTCCTTGGTTTCCTGGATATGTCTTGCGCTTACCACGATATCGGAAGCTTGTCCTCCCGCCGAGCCAATTGGTTGATGAATCATCATGACTGCGTTTGGTGTCATCCATCGTTTTTCCCTTGCGCCTTGCGCAGCAATGAATGCCGCCATTGACGCTGCCATGCCGGTGCATATTGTCGCAATGTCGCATCGGCACATGTTCATTGCGTCCACAATGGCCATCCCGCTGGTCACGGATCCTCCTGGGCTGTTTATCTCCAAGCGGATGTCTTGCCTGCCTGTTGCGTCCAGATAGCGCAAGGCCATGCATATGTCTTTGGCGGACTGGTCGTTGATTTCCCCGGTGAGAAACACAATCCTGTTTCCCTGCATCAAGCATGATTCTAGGTCCATCATGACACTGCCTGCCCTTGTCGTCTTTTCAACCGTGTACATATACCATCTCCTTCCTATTTCCATGGCAAGCGGACTCTTCCGCTGTTTAGATCTTTTGCTAGCATCATGGGCGTGTATAGCCTTGCCTTTTCATACGCGGTCTTTCTCTTAGCAAGCCGGCAATCGGCGTATGGCTCAAGGCATTCGTAACAATCGTAGTCGATCAAGTCCGCAACATATCTCACATTGTCCGCAATGTAGACCGCCTCCTTGTATGTTCTTTCTTTCTTCAGCCGCCGAAGCATCTCCACGCTTGCCAATGGCTCTTCTCCTTCGCTAGAGACACGGGTGGTACCGCACAATTGGGAAATATACTTCAACATGTCCATGTCGCTGCTTTGCAAAAAGATGGTGTTGCGGCAATTGCCTATGATGACATCCGCATCATTGCGATACACTGATTCCAGTTGTTTCTTCGACTGGCATATCAGCATCCAGCGCATCTGTCGGCTGCGGGAAGCGGATATCTTTGCCTTCATGTCGTTGATCCTTAGATTGCAAAACTCATCGCATATCCATTCCACCTGGCATTTCGCAGGATATTCCGTGTATCTCTTCGCATGGCAAGAAACCAATCTTTCATAAAAAGTATCGAACAAGAAGCCGCAGATCGTATCATACGTGGAAACCTCATCGGGAATAATGACATATACGACCGTTGGTTGTTCGTAGATGTCCTCGATATCGAACGATGAACTGCACAGCATGTTTAACAAATCCTCCTGCACCATGAAGTCACGCATGACAGAAGCACTGGTCGCCACAATGGATGATTTTGTCCTTTCGGGCGATGAGAACACATTCCTCAACATTTGCGTGTAGTTGTTTTCCACGTCGCCAAGGTATTTTTCCACGATATTCTCTAGAACCTGGGTGCCATGTTCATCGGTAAAGCATGCCAATGTTCCCATGTTCATATACTTCTCGAATCCCCTGTTCATGGCGAACAGGTTCATCAAGAACATGGCGCATCCCATCAGATGCTGGGCGGACATGGAACCCCAGAAGCGATCCGAATTATTCTCGCCATACATATTGATCAAGGCGGAGATCACGGCGTTCATCATTCTTCCTGCGCTATTTGCTTCACCATCCTTGAATGCCCTGAAAGCTCCCGTGAACACATTCACGCCATCACCCGCAAACGTCCTGAAATCCACGCGTCTTTCCACATATCCCAAATTCTGCAACAGACCGTTGACCTTGCGATTGGATGAAAGTTCCCCTTTCACGTCGCATATGATCATCGATCTCCTTGCATACGCATGGGAAACTATGGCTGGTATCACGCATTTCCTTGTCTTTCCCGAACCCGATTCGCCAACGACAATGGTGTGGCCATCCCCATTGTCCACATACACGCCATTTCCTTTCTTGACCAAGGGTATGCCTGAGACACCTGTTTCACGGGAAGAAAGCTCTTGTTTGCCAAGCAAATCCATCATTTCCTTTTCGCGCATAAAGCGTGCTGTTTCATCATATGCATCCATGCGCCAAATGTTCTCATAGCTCATCTTGCGATCCCCTTTCCAACCAGGCTCAACAAATTGTCTTTGTCCATGAGATACTTCTTCAGTCCTGCCACATCGATCAGATTCTTGCCAATGCATTCGCGGATGTCTTGCGACAATTGATCGACAAACGCATATGTACGATAGTCGCGATAGGCATTGTTCATCATCGCCTTGGCCATGAACGATGCCGACCCTTTGTCAAAGCTATGCAACAAGAGTTCTTTTTCCAGCTTTTCCTCGCTGTCCAGGCTTTCTTGCCTGTGGAATGTCCCTGGCATGTAGCGTCGTAGCGCCAAGTACATTTGCCTTGTTTCCAAACCCTTGGCGTTTTCCATCAGAAACACATAGTCCATCTCTTCCCTGCGGTCATGCAAATACATCAAAAGGCGTTGGAAATATGCTTCATCCTGATGCGTTGCCCATTCGCTTATATCCAGGCATAGCGTCAGTTTCCGACGGTTGAACGGATCTGCCTTACGCAATGCCTCCTGTATCTCCTTGATGCCTGAAAACGTCCCATAGGGCGATACATATGGCACCACCAGGAATATCTTGTCATCCCCCACAGGCAAGGGAATACCCCAGCCTTCTCTTTCAATCAACTCAAAACATCCTTTCATATCCGACTCCTTTCTTTCTATACGCAAAAGATCTTGCGCCATCTCATCCAGCACAAACAGTCTATCCCTCTAAAAATAAAAAAAGACCCTTGCGGGTCTTTCTATGCCGTCATGCCTCTGGACGAGGATATCTCGCGTTTATCATCTATCTCCCTAAGGAATGGAAGTCCCTTTCTTCCCTGGGAAAGAAACGATTTCTTGGCAAGGGCGAGAGCCTTGAGCGCCAAGGGAAATTCCTTGCGCGCAATGCGGGCCTGGGCAATGCTCATGCTAACGTTGACGATACGTGCATCCCTGCCCGACATTCCTGTCTCTTTCGGACGATTGAAATACTCTTCCACATATGCATCGTAGAAAATGTCTTTGTTTTTCCAAGACGCATGTCTTGCCATATGGTCGAAATCCTTTGATTCTTCAAGCTTTGCCAAGACATCTTCATTCATCTGGATCGCTTTTTCCGACTCTCCCAATGGCTTTAGTATTTCCGCGACATTGTACACTGCGTCCAATGTCTCTGGGTCTTCCTCGCCCAAGCTTTTCTCAAGGGATGCCAATGCTGTCTCGGCATGTTCCAGTGCCAGGGGGAAGTCGCCTTGCCTGCGAAGCGCACTTGCCAAGTGGGCATGTGTCTTTGCGACCAAAGGATGTTGTTCCCCTAGCTCCTTTTCTCTGATTTCCAAAGCTTTTTCAAGGCATGTTGTTGCTTGCTGGACATCATTGTCGCAAAGCAGCGCGACATGTCTTGCGACATGGGCGTTTGCGGATAGCAAAGGCGAAACCTTGTCTGCGTTTTGGCAAAGGACATCGTACAGCGATGCGCAAGCTTTTTCGTCCCTGGACAAACCAAGTCGCAACATCACATCAGACAATGCCCCATACAGTTCATTAACAAACTTCGCACCCTCCTCATGTTCCAGGTAATACGCCATGGTCGTGGCGCAAGCATATGCTGAAGCATCGTCTCTTTCGTTTTGCATGCAGTATCCAACAACGACCTCGATGGCTTTCTCCATCTCTCTTCTGTAGCGCTCCATGTAGAAGTCACGCAGTTTATCCTGTAGTTCTTTCTTGAAAGAAACATTTCCTTGCGCATCCCAATCAAATACAGGGGCGCTCTTGTTCATTCCAAACCATCCATCGCAAGAGAGATCAAGCAAAATTCTTTCGTTCCATTTCACCAAGGCGCACAGCATGAGTTTATCGAACATATTCACGCCTGCCCATGCTTCGAACAATTGCTCTCCCTTGCGTCTATCCCCTGTCTCTAGGCGCATGAAATCTTCTTGTTCCAGCGACCGAATGTCCGCAACCTGGATTTCTCCGGTTTCATCGTCGTCAATGCCATCATCCACATGCGCAATGATGTCGGAGATAAACGAATAATCCATGACAATGCTGCGGCATTTCTTCATTTTCTGGACAGCATAGAGTTTCTCATAGAGTTCTTCGTCATCTTCAATGCATTGCGCCACATCCAGCGCGTTTTCTTGCGAGAGAGCTATGGTGATTGTCTTCCTGTCAATTTCATTGGCATAGGAATATTCTTCCATGCACCAGTCATCGGAATAATAGTTTTCGCTTGCCAAAGCGATGAACACCCGACAAGAAGGAATCTTTTCCGTAAACACGGTGCGCCACTTGCTTCCCTTGGCGATGCCTTCGTAACAATACCAAACCCTGAAGCCATCGTCTTTCATATGCTCGATGATTTCCATTGCCCGCACCGTGTCTTCCTTTGCGAATGAGAAATACACAAACGGTTCTTTGCCCATGTACGGATTGACTACATATGTCATCTTCAGACCCACCTCGCTTTCATCCTTGTTCTTTTGCATTATCCTTGTCTTCCACCCAGGCATGTCCGGTAATCTCCTCATATAGCCTAGGCAATCTTTCTTCGCGCTTCTTGAGTGTGGAGAGTTCACACTCCCACACGACAAGCACGCGCCAGCCCATTTCTTCAAGCGCTGCGTGTTTCTTTTTGTCGTTGGCAATGTTCCTGGCAAACTTTGCTTGCCAATATTCTTGGTTGGAACTTGGGTTTGTCGCAATCTTGCAATTGGGGTGACGGTGCCAGAAACACCCATTCACAAACAACGCCACATGGTATTTCGGAAGCACCACGTCTGGCTTTCCCGGATATCGTTTGTCGTTCTTGCGAAAACGCAGCCCTTTGGAGAACAAATACTTTCGGATCAATATTTCCGGCTTTGTGTCCTTCCCTTTGATCTTCGCCATGAGGGCGGATCTTTCTTCTGGCTTCAACGTATCCATTTCTCTGTTTCAAAAAACCGCTTTCAGCGGTTTATTGTTGCAGGTTGCCTTGGATCAAGCGCAATTGTCCGGCAATCCGCATTCTCGCATCAAGCCTTCTTGTATCTACGCCTAGTTCATTCAACCTGTCAATGCCCTCCGCAAGGATCTGCTCCTCATTGAGGTAGTCGCGCAAAGCATGGAACGCCAGTCCATACGATTCGTACAATACGACTGTCAGAAAACCATTTTCCCTTGCCTTGTCATACGACATAATGGCTTCCTTGTAGTCTTCCGCAAGCCTTGCCCTTTCGCCTTCCCTGAAATAGCCAAAGCCTTCCCGATACCCTTTGTTCAAGTTGTTCAGGTTGCGCACTCTTGCCAAGGGAACCCTGACGCCAATCGGCGTAGGCATAACCACTGGCTTTGCTTGGGAAGCCGCCTCCACAATCGGGCGTTGCACCTGGCGTGCCTCAAAGATCGGCTCTGGCTGAACCTCCTCAGGCTCTGGCTCTGGTTCCTCCATCATGACCGGGGCGCTTTGCACTGGCTCGGAAACAGGCTGCAGAATCTCAGGCTGCTCTTGCGGAATAGGAGAAGGACTTAGGGACTGAGCCATCTCCATTTCCTGCTCTTCCGTCAGTTTTGGGAAACCCTCCATCACTTCGTCAATCACCGATTCCTGGTATGGATTCTGCTTTGCTCCCGCAAAATCAGGGAACACCTCATCCTCAGGCGCGGCCACTGCGGTGATGTTTTCCATATCCTGCATGAGGGCGCACAAGATACGTCCTGTCGTCTCGGCGTTGGCGGCGCTGTCTTTCTGCGCATCCCTGCTAATGCCAAGGACATCCGCAACTGAATCCATCGATTCCATGTTTGCCTGTAGCTTTACATCCTTGCATACCTGCTGTATATCGACATAATCGATTTCGCCGTCATACCCGTTGCGCATCAATGCTTCTGTCAGAAAACCCATCTGGTAGGAAGCGTTGTATCCCACCATGATTGTGTAGCGATCAAGGGCATCACCCAAAAGACCAACAAACTCATCCAGCACCTCCGCTTCGCTTGGAGCTTTCGCCAAGTCAGAGGAAGTAATCCCAGTAGGAGATTTGTAACTTCGCGGCATTTTCTTGCCGATGTTGATGAGTTGGTCGTAATGTTCTACCGGCATGCCGTTTTCAAACAAAACCGCGCCAATCTCCACAATATTGTCCTTATAAGGATAAAAACCAGTTGTCTCTATGTCGAACGCTATAAAGCGCTGCGACAAGTCAAAGACCACATCGTTGTCCAGAACCAATGGATATGTCGTCACGTTCCCCCTTTTCACGGAAGAACGCATAGGCTTCTGTTGATCCGCTGCATTTCCGAATTTCATTTCGTTGTCGTTTTTCTTGAATAGTCCAAACATCCCCCTATCACCTCAATTCATTTCCTTGTCAAGCCAATGACGTTCAGTCAATGATTTGACACCCCTATTGTAGCATCAAAAAAAGCTTGTCAAAAGCCAGAAGAATAATTTCAATCGTTCTTCCTCATTTTTTGCGCGATTTTTTGCATTGTTGAAAATCCAACCATTTTTCATAGCGCGTACATTTAATTTAAATGTTGCGCACGCTCAAAAGCTTGCGCTTTATACTGGAATGATCAAATATCCGGAACAGATTTCTACAAGGTTTCCGCATATAACTGCGGACACACACCATGCCAGACAGTCTGACCAGATGGGCTTAGCCAATGCATCCCAATGTGTTATATAATCATATCATGGAACACAATACCGTCATTCAAATACATGTGGCTACCCACAAGGGAACAAAGCCTTTTAACCAAGACTGCGCTGGCTATCAATGCGGCGAAGGCCGCCGTTTTCTCTTTGGCGATGCGGATGCTTCAAGCATCACCGTCCACGATACCGATGAGGGATGCCTTGTCGTCGTATCCGATGGCGTTTCATCTTTCCCGCATTCCGACATCGCTGCCGAGACGATTGTCAAGGACATTATTTCCTATTTTCCTGCGTTCCATTCCAAGAACATCTCGCTGATCAAGGAAAGCATCGTCAACGCCGATAAAAAAGCCACTTCCCTTGCCTTTGACCACATCGGCAGCAAACTTGCGACAACCATGTCCGCCTTGTATCTCAACCGGCGCAAATTTGTCATGGCAAATGTCGGCGATTCTCCCATCTACCGCATTCGCAACAACAAGATCGCCCTGTTGTCATATCCCGACACTTTGTACCAGAAAAAGCTTTCCGAAGGCATCGACCCCAACGAAATCGACCCTGGCGATCATCACATCCTCATGCAGTCGATGGGTCACCATCGCGATAAATCCCCTGTGCATCCCCATGTGCGCAAGGATTCCATCGAGCCCGATGACATCTACATCGTCATGACCGACTGGTGCTACAACCCAAAATGGACGAAAGACATTGTGCTGGAATGCCTCCAAGACCCTATGGTCGCCAACCCCGCCGAAGAGAGCATACAACGCATCCAAGCCCTTTTGTCGTCCAATGATTATATCGACAATTGCTCGCTTGCCATAATTTACCAAAAAAAATCATCGTAGGATTGTTTTCTTTTGCTCAATTCATATATAATAGCCTCCGTAAACCAAATTACATAATCCGGTTTACGGAGGCTATTTATGCATACAGAACAAATGACACGCGTGGCATTGATGACAGCGCTTCTCGCCGCTACAGCGCCCCTTTCCATCCCCTTGGCAAGCGAAGTACCGCTCTCTCTTGCTACATTGATGGTCATGTTGGCAGGCGTCTTGCTTGGTCCAAAAGATGGCGCTGCTTGCGTTGTATTCTACCTATTGCTTGGCAGCGTGGGAATTCCCGTATTCGCCAACTACACCAGCGGCATCGCCATCTTGCTTGGGGTTACCGGCGGGTTTCTCCTCGGCTACATCCCACTGGCATTCTTCAGTGGATTCTTTTGCGCAGGCAAGAAAACCATTCCCATGATGATCATGGGAATGGCGCTAGGAAATATCATATTGTATGTTTCCGGAACGCTTTGGTTCATGTTCTTTGCCCGCATGTCCCTATGGTCTTCCCTATTGGCATGCGTCTTTCCTTTTTTGCCAGGGGATTGCCTGAAGATCGCCGCCGCATGCGCCATTGCCATGCGCCTATCCCCAGTCCTTGACCGACACTTCGCCCGATGAGAGAGCTACTTGCGTTCCATCCATATTCCTTACCAACAGGTTGCCCTCTTCATTGATACCCACGGCAATGCCTTCCATGGCATTGCCGTTTTTCTCGTATCGGATCTGCTTGCCAACGAGCAATGATTCCCTGCGGTATATCTCCAATAGCATCGGATCTTCCAAACGGTGCGTCCAATAATCGATTCTATCATACAACACGCCCGCCAGCTTATTGCGGGAAAGATCGTCAACGCCAAGCGAACCCGCGATATCCTTGATTTCCTCGGGAAAGGAAGAAGTCTTGATGTTGATTCCCACGCCGACAATAACCCAATCCACCATGTGTGTCTCAAGGTCTTGCGTTGCTTCGCAAAGAATGCCTGCGACCTTCGCCTTGTCGATAAAGATATCGTTGACCCACTTGATTTTTGGCGAAAGCCCTGTGCAAATGGCAATCGCCTGTTGACAAGCGACAGCCGCCGCAATGGTTGTCTTGAGCACCGCCTGGGCAGGCTTTTGAACCCGCAAAAGATACGTCGCATACAAACCCGTGCCCGAAGGGGAATAGAACGAATGCCCCTGCCTTCCCCTGCCTGCGCTTTGGCTGTTTGCGACAATGAACGTCCCATCCCTTGCCTCTCCCGCCGCAAGCTTTCTGCCATACGTATTCGTGGAATCGATCTCATCGAACAACAAAATCGCAAAGTCATTTCTCCCTGCCGCTTCATAGATCGACTCTTTTCGCAATATATCGTTTCTTCGGGAATACACATACCCTTTGCCTGGAACGGATTCGATCTCAAACCCATCTTCCTTCAAAGACCCAATCGCCTTCCATACCGCCGCCCTGCTCACATGGAACATTTTCGCCAATTCCTCACCCGAGGACACCACGTCTGGATGATTGTCAAAATACCCCAGCAACATTTCTTTCAACGCCATAATACTCTCCTTATGATAAAAGGGCTCAATAGCCCTTTTATCTTCTTTTCTTCAGCTTCGACCCTTGGTTCATTGTAACAATGCGCTCCCCCAGGTCCTCGGCCTTGAACATCAATCCCTCGCTCAGTATCTCGCGGGGATTCTTTCCCTGGAACATGGAGTCCTTGAACATAAGACGACACAATTCCTCCACCAATTCAAAGGAAACCGGTTCACTTGCGCAGCACAAATTCCTGATTTCCGCTGCACGCGATAGTTTCTCGAGGAACCCATCCCATTCCTGAAGATTCCCCGTTCTCTTTGCCAAGCTTTCCTTGTTATGCTTCAGAAGTTTCTCCAGTGTTCCAATCATGTAATTGTCATCCTTGCTGTCGATGATCTCGATGGAACGGTTGCCATGCCTGAACACCGTGTGCGGATATGTCTGCTTCAGCCTTGCCACAAAACACCTGCGCATCTGCTCTTCTAATGCGCAAGACAACAACGCCCCGCATATGGATGCGTCCATCTCCTCATTGCGATATGGCTCCAGCAAATCCATCAGCCGAACACCGCATATTAGATTGTCCTTGAGTTTCTGCGGATATCTTTGTATCTCCGCCATGGATTCATAGCCCAGCTCTTCCACCTTTGCCTGCTCTAGAGGCATTTCCATGGCTCCAAGGGAAGCCTTGATGTCCATGACCCACGCATCTGTCGCAATCTCGCTGTCCTCCACGCCAAGGTGATCGGCGTCATGGACAATGAAACTGTCCCCAGTGGGAAGAACCGCAAGAATCCCATTGCGTGTCTTTTCATCCAGGTTCTCGCGCTGCAGCTGGCTCAACAAATAGGCATTTAGCACATGCCACATCTTTTCCATTGGCTCGCATGCCTTCCAGCACTGTATGTCGCCAACGACATACAGCGCCTTGCCCGCCAAGGAAGCCATGGCGCTTACAACCTTTGCGTCGATTGACTTGATTGCTGAATCATCCTGTCCATCGCACCCAAGCACGGCAACGACATAGGCTGCCCCAGAGCCAACGTAAGTGCTCATGTCCACGATGCGCTGCATCGTGTATTCCTGCACAATATTGGACTCTGGATGTTCCTGCATATACTGCGCAAGACTCTTTTTCAAACTTTCGACAACCGAGGCAAACGGGGAAACGACAAGAATATCAGGGCGAATGGTCTTGGCAAACGCATTCTCCAAAAGCACAAGGGTTGCTTCCTCTTGTTCCTTGACCACATGCCCATCCTTTGCGCCAACCGTTTGGATCCAGCGGGAACAACCATTGGCTTCATCCACCACGTCCAATTCACTAGTTGCCTTGATCAGTCTTCCCTCATAAGAGACTTCGTTGATAATCTCAAACATCGGCGATACGCCATGACGCGAAACAACCAAAGGACTGCCGATATGCCTATCTCCAAGCAAGGATGACTCTCCCGTCATGCGCGAGGCAAATCCCGCGACAGTCGCACTGTCATCGAGATATTCCCCCGAAATCTTTCCCGTCCACATCTGGCGCATAAACCCTTCGCCATGTCCATCGTTCCTACCCTCATCGCCAAAGACAAGCATGCTGTTGGAACGCAACAAGCCACCAAGCGCCATGTATGGCTGCGCATTGTATCCATCCATGACGATGAACTTGCCAAAGACCTTGTCGCCCTTGCCAATGGGGAACAACGTCCCGATACTGGAAAGCGGCACACACGCCACCGGCAGTGTCAAGAACAGCATCTCAGGCGCAACAACACCTGGCTTGTCGTGCATTGTCTCCAGGTTCTTGCGCAGATATCTGCTGGAAAGAACAAAATACTTGTTCAAACGCAAGGCCAATCCCAATAGAATCATTCTCTCATAGTCGAATCTCTTCGAAATCCATGGCGTGCAACCATGGGCTTGCGCTCTTTTTGTCTCATCCTCACCAAACAAATCCGCAAGTATCGCGGGCTGTCCACCCACATACTTGTCCAGCCCTCTGTCATGCTTGCGCAAAATGTCCTTCACGGCATCGCAAGCATCCAAAAGCCTTCTTTGTCGACCAAAGATATCGCGCATCGTTGCGATTTCTTTCTCCACGCCAGGGATGAAAGACTCGATCTCGCTGCACTTGGCTTGCGCCTCTTGCGCCTTGGCAAGACATTCCTCGCGCTTTCTTACCGCTTCATCATATTCGCTTCGACGCAAAAGCTTTGTCTTGAAGTTAATCGACCCAAGCATGTCCTCTGCTTCTTCCATGTATGACTTGGCGAGGTTTCTTTGCGCCACCACCTGTTGCATGTAGTCTTCTTTTTGCGCCTCAAACCCGGCAATGACATCCCTTGCCTTTGTCCGCGCCCCGGAAAGTTCCTTTTCCAAGGCTCTGCATATATCAAGAAGCGAGCCCATCCGCACCTTTTCCGGCAGATACTCGCGGCAGTTTCTCACCAGCTCGCCAATCTTGTCCTGTTCCCCGCGCAAAGCATCGCGCATGCCCGCAACCCTATAGTATTGCTTGACAAACGCATTCCTTGCATTTGTGTACATTGCGTCATAGTCGATATCCGAAGCCTCGTTATTCGCCAATACCGCAGAAACATGCCTTTGCAAGTCCACCTTGTCCTTCAGGAAAGCTCCCAAAGGCATCTCTCCCTGGAACAAGCCCCTGATCTTCTCGCCATAGCCCTCGTCGTCCTCGTCATCCAAATGCATAGCGCTTAGCGCCATGACGATTTCTTTCAAAGATGTTTCCGACAGCGAAGAGACAACAATGGCATAATCTCCCAGGTCACTCCTGCGCAACGCATGGATTCCATTGGTCACCCGATCTTCAAATGCATCGTCCGCGTGCTCGTGGCGCGTCAAGACCCTTGCCTTCTTCACAACAAAATCCGCCACAATCTCCTGCACAATCTCCGCCTTGCCCGTTCCATACGGTGCATTGACAGCGAAAACCGCATTCCTCGCGCCGCTTCGAAGCGCCCCCGACAAGGCAATCATATCCATCAAAGGCAATCCATCGCCGCTTGGCCACTTCCCCATTGCGATATTCTTGCTGGAAAAAAGATCATGGAAAACATCGTATCTTTCATCAAAATCCATTTCCCCAAGGATATCGCGGGAAACATCAGCCTCCCCCATGGGCGCACGGATATAGTCGTTGACGTGATAATTCAGCCGCGTTCCTTCCCTTGGCTTGAGAAGATACGCAATATCCTCCCCAAAACCTTGGTCGCCTAGCCCGGGAAACGGGCCAGGCACATCGTCCAGAGTGGACAGCACACACGAAACCCTATCATGGTAATGCTCATCTTGCTCCGCGAGCATGTCGTACAACTTGCTCAATTGCGCCATATCGACAGGATCATTGCTAAAGAAACGCCTCTCCATGTTGCGCATATCCGATAGATATGATTTTACGTTGAACGCCGACGAGCCAATCTCCGCATCATCCTCCAGGCGGATAGTCGCATATATTACCGGCGCAAGACGATATGTGCCCGCGATGAACTTATGCGATTCATCGAGTTGAAAACTCATCAAGGCAATCGTCACTTTCGAGTCATCGGAAAAACCCATGTTCTCGCTTGCATTCCCAAGCTTTCCCGCAAGCATGCTAATGCACCAGTCCCTATCGACAGAACCGAGAAAAACAGTCGTTTTCCGCGCCGAGAGAACCTCTTCCTGCAACTTATCGTCCAAAAGTACAAGAAGGTCATCTTCCCCATGCAACTGCGCTTCCACGACGCACCAGCCATCCCCTAGCGCGTCATCCGAGCCAGGAAACGATCCAACGTGCATGAAATCCAGCGCCTGCCAATATCCCAGCACGATTTCGTTGCTTGCCTTGTTCCTTTTCTCGCTCATATCATCACCTCCAACATCCTTTATTATACAAGATTCACGCCGGCAAAATCCATTATCACCCATTATTCTATGATTGAAATCACAAAATGATTTAATGAAAACTTAAGAACAAAGAATTGACCGCTGGTCAAAAAGGCCTATAATGATCATGGAGGTACATGAATATGGAGCTGAACAAAACCTATCGAATCCCAGAAGGCACATCCGTGCAATCAACCGCATATGCGCTGGCTGAATTCCTCGATCTTGAAAAGAATCTCACGACCCAGACAAGCCGTACAAAGAAAGGCTATCTCGTGGAATGCATTGGCGACAATGGAGCAGAATGGACAAAATACATCGGAGCCGATTCCCGTGTATCCATTGATTTCTCCCAATATGGCGAAGAACTCGAAGTCACCGTGACCATCGAGAAATGGAAGGAAAAAGCCGCCATGGCCGCCGCAGGCGCCATCTTCTTCCATCCCCTCGTGATATCCTCTTCCATCGGGTTTGTAAGACAACTTGCCGTGACAACGGATATCTTCCGTTTTGTGGAAGATCACCTTGGCGTCAAACCTATTTCCAACATTCCCGAACCCACTCCAGAACCCGAGCCAGAACCGCTCAGGACAATGCCGCAATTCAGGACTATCTGCCCATCTTGCCACACCGAAAACAAGGAGGGTTCCCACTTCTGCCGCACTTGTGGCAAGAGCCTGCAAGAACCAGAACACTGCCCGGCATGCGGCAGCGAACTGGATGGCGACGAGGCTTTCTGCACAAACTGCGGAGCAAAGATCACACGCTGACAAAAAGCCGGAAACCCGGCTTTTTTTATGGTTAACGGGAGTTTCGACATAAAATTATGAAAAATCGGAAACACATTGTCGTGGACAACATATTTACACTATCCAACGCCTTTTTCTTGTAGTCCAACCATCGATTTTCATTTCTGGAAAAAGATTCAAATTATCCTTATATTTCACACTGACAAAATGATTTCAACTTATGAACATTGCAAGCCGTATCGCTACCACAACAATTGAGAGGTATTAAAAGTTCAATGCCATCCCAGCCAAAAACCCAACTGGCATCATTATGTCGAACGAAAAATTCACATCCGTAAATCCCCACGGGACAATTTCCGCCCTGACTAGAACCATGCGACCACCGCCACATGCATCGTTCCTTATTGGAAATTACGATTATAGCCCTTTGCATTTGCACTAATATATGTGTGAAGGGAGGCATCGGACTTTGAGAGGCAATCCTAGAGGTTTTTGGTGTACAAACGATGTATCGTATAAACTGGTGGGATTTCGCTAGAAGGCGAAAAAGCGGATCAGGCGCTCCAAAAAGAATGACGATTTGATTTTTGATACTTAATTTTAGATATGTTATTAATCGATGCAACGATACAATGGTTTATACTACAGGGAAGCTACCGTATGTCTATTTGTAGAGGGTGGTTTTGAAGGAGAACCGCACTCATTTCGAAACTCCCGCTAGAATACGTTTGGCTCTTATTTGGTGTATTGGTTGATCAGTGCCAAGGCACAATATGTTTCAAATATCCTGCTGGATTATAGGAAATACGCTTTTTCGAAGAATCCACGAAATCTCTTCGAACAAACTCCTAATGGCTCCCAATATTTCTGCAGCCTCATTCGCTGTTGAGACCTTGATCATATTACCATCCAGCCTGCTTTTTGATATTGACATATTGAATAATTTGTGATATGCTGTACATGGCTCGCAAAGACTGGCAAAATGCACACCTGCAAGGAGAACTCCAAGTTTGGAAAAAACTATGTCTTCCAGTGAGAAAATACTTTCATCCCTAAGCACCAACAGGTACAAAGGAAAAGACAACAACACTTTGACGACAAGGAAAAAGGGATGCTTGATACTTTTGATGCAACAAAAAAAGCGAGCTTTTATTTCTAGAATAGCAATATTCTACGCTTAACAAAAACCGAATAAAACCCTCTCTTTTCAGAGGAATTCAAGGGCTAGGCGAAGATAATACTTTTGGAGTCTCCCCAAAAAACATGGCATGACAAATTGTGTCTTCACTGCACACTCGTGAGAAATGAAGCTTAAGGAGGACGAATGGACATATTGCAACGAATAAAAGAAGAACAGATTTCCCCCTGCAAATTATTTGGAACAGGGATCAATAACATTGAAAAGAAAATCAAATGCCTGATTGACATTGTTATGGATGATAATCCACGAGACCTTGGCTATGACTTCTTTGATATCAAGGGAACCGTCTTGCTACATGGCATTCCAGGCATAGGGAAGACTACGGCAATGAACAATTGCATGTCATATGCCCTTGATAAATATGGCTCAGATTGCTATGAAATACTAACAACAGAGACGATTGAATGTGAACTTGGAAAAGCAACGAAAAACCTTTCCGATGCATTAAATGAGTTTGAATCAAAAGAGAATGCCATTCTCTTTATTGATGAAATAGACAGATTGTGCATTAACAGGAAAGCCGATGAACTATCCGAACTAAAACGGATGCTCATGGAACTGATGCGATTCTTCGACAGACAAAAAGCATCAAGCAAACGAGTGATTCTTTGCTGCACGAATATCGTGGAACAGATTGACGATGCATTAAAAAGAAGATTCACCATATTTGAAGAGGTTGGCAAGCCTGAGAAAAAGGAAATGATTGAATTTGCCAACCTCTGCATGGAAAAAGCAAGCATGAAAGGCAAGGTCATAGGAATAATGCAAAACCTTGCTACTTTCGATGACATAAAGAAAGTTTTTAGAGATGCACTTCTAGCGAACGCCAACGTAAGAGATGCATTCGAATTGGAGGAGTAAAATGGCGATGCAAATCATGTCCGCAAAAGTGACGGATAAGACAATTACCTATTTCGAGAATGCAAAACAAATTAATGTGACCAATGCCCTAAAACCAATATGCGATAGATTCTTTCAAGAAGAAACCCTGCTTGAAGAAGATGAAAACATAACAGTCCAGGTTGCTAGGATTTGTGTCATGCCCGAATTGTCAGAATATTTGGCAAACGAAATCCTTTCATCAGTCGAAAAACTAAATGAAACGAAAGGCAATGAAGCCAAATCTGAAATTGCTTCAAACATCAAGGACTATGTTCTATTTAGGTCTATCATTATTTCAATGCTTATGACTGACGATGCACAGAATTCTGTTTTAATAATATGTTGAGGTACATGACATGGCAAAGAATAACAATGGTTCCCAACTAGAAGGATTACGAACTGAAATTGGTGGACTCATGCAACAGGACACAAACGGAAAGATTGAATATCTGCGCAAAAGCATAACCAATGAGCCTGACGGTGGAATCGATTCAATAAATAGCGTTGCATCTGATTTTGACTATTTTGAATATGTTAGAAAGCTAAAGAAGGAATCATGAGAAATAGAGTTTTATCACAAGACAAAGATATCCAAGGCAAACTTGGCAAAGCGACCGTAAAAAACGCAGTTTCAAAATTTAAGGAACAACAATTAGGACTAAAGGATTCGGATAATTCGCCTTTGATTGGATTTGAGCTAAATGGCGGAGATGGAATGACTGCCAGTGGTCAGGAAATCTGGGGCGATTTCTCGCACTGGTGTGATGACCGAAATCTTGATTGCGAATATAACACCCGTGCGGACTTGGATAAAATGAAAACCAACTTGCGAAATAGGGTTGATAATCGAAACAAGAACAGTGAATGGAAATAATCCCCCTTTCGCATCACTCATGATTGAATCAACGGGATATTGCCTCTTCTCTTTTTCCTTTGATTGTGCTTCAATATTGTGTATGCAAGTAGATGGAACAATCACAAAGGTTGTCTTCCATAACGAAGACAATGGCTTTGCTGTTATACAAGTCATGGAAAAGGGAAAGCTTCCCATCACCGCCAGTGGCACCATGTCCAGCCCTCACACAGGCATGCGCCTCAAGCTTGTGGGAGATTGGAAACAGCATCCGTCCTATGGCAAGCAGTTTGTATTTGAGGGGTACGAGGAATTGGTTCCCGATGAACTCGATGGCATACGAACATATCTAGCATCTGGCTTTGTCAAAGGCATTAAACAGGCGACCGCCAAGCAATTCGTCAATTCCTTTGGCAAATCTGTTTTCGATGTCATTGAAAATCATCCTGAAAAACTGGCGGAGCTTCCCGGTATTGGCAAGAAGAGGGCGATTCTCATCCATGATTCGTACATGGAAAACAAAGAACTCAGGGAGCTTGCGACCATGTTGCAGGCGCATGGCATATCCACCACCATGATTTCAAAGATCCACAAGAGGTATGGATCTAATGCCTTACATACCGTCCAGCAGAATCCTTACCAATTATGCGAAGACATCAATGGCATTGGCTTTGCCAAGGCCGATGAGATCGCCATGAAGCTTGGCATTGAAAAGAACAACCCCTTCCGTATCGCCAAGGGAATCCGCCATTGCCTCCTGAATGGATCCACGGAGGGACATTGTTTCTTATTGCGGGAAACATTGATTCAAGCCGCATCCCGTCTTCTGTCTATTTCCATGCAAGAGATTGACTCCCAATTATCGCAAATGGTGGAAAACGAGGAGGTTGTTTGCGAAGGGGATCACATCTTCTTGCCTTCCCTCTATGGCGATGAATGCATATGTGCAGAACGCCTTACCGCCATAAACCACGCGCAAACCGAATTGAAAGTGACTCCCGCCAAAAACAAGTCTTCGATTGTGTACGATGAAATACAGCTCAAGGCCATCTTTTCCGCCTGCTCCGCCAAGACGCTTGTGCTCACGGGAGGTCCCGGCACGGGAAAGACAACGACAACCAAGGGCATCATCGATGCTCTCAGGAAAGCCAAGGCGCAAATCATTCTTTGCGCTCCTACCGGCAGGGCAGCGAAGCGTCTTTCGGAGGCAACAGGCATGCCGGCAAAGACCATCCATCGTTTGCTTGGATATTCGGAAGAAGATGGGTTTACCAAAAACAAATACGATAAAATCAATGCCGATGTCGTGATCTGCGACGAGTGTTCGATGATCAGTGTTTCTCTTATGGCTTCCCTTCTTGATGCGCTTGAGGACAGGGTTCGCTTCATCATGGTAGGAGACATTGACCAGCTTCCTTCCGTAGGACCCGGCAATGTTTTGCGCGATATCATTGATTCTGGCGTTATCCCTGTCGTACAACTGCAAAGGGTATTTCGCCAAGCCCAGGAATCGATGATCATCGCCAATGCCCACCGCATTCGCCTTGGGCAATTCCCCATCCTTGACAACAAGTCAAAGGACTTCTTCTTCATCAAGTGCGAGGATGAAAAGATTCCACAGCTCATCGTGGATCTTGTGACCAAACGATTACCAGGCTACTTTCAGGTCAATCCTATCGATATCCAGGTTCTTACGCCAATGAACAAAGGTCCTCTTGGTACCATCGCTCTCAACGAGCTTCTGCGCGAGCAGCTCAATCCTGGCGATTCAAACGACAGGTTCCGGGTAAATGATCGAGTCATGCAAACGAAGAACAACTACGAGCTAGAGGTTTTCAATGGCGATACCGGCATTGTCCAAGCTATCAACGATAAGGACGAAGAGAAGTATCTTCAGGTCTTGGTAGACGATAACACAGTCGAATACGCCAAGATCTACATTGATCAACTGCTACATGCATATGCCGTCACCATCCATAAGTCGCAAGGCTCGGAATATCCGGTGGTGATCATTCCCATGAGTCTGCAGCATTCGATCATGTTAAAGCGCAATCTTCTCTATACTGGAGTTACACGGGCAAAGAAAGGCATTGTCCTTGTTGGCAACGAGCGCGCTATCGCCAAGGCGACACATGACAATTCCATCCAGATCCGCAACACATCCTTGGCTTTGCGCCTACGCATTGAGGAAGCAAAGCGCAAGGAAAAGGAATCAACATAAAAAGGGCAATGCCCTTTTCTTATGCCAAGCGAACAGGAAATATACCGCAAGCCTCCGACATTGCTAATCTACAAATGACATTGAACAAACCGTCTTTTGCCGTGTAAAAAGGCAAAAGCCTTGGGGAATCCAATATGTGTCAAAAATAAACGACATGTCTTTTGGACTGAACTCATTGGATTGACCATTGCCCTATGATCAGCATTAGCCCTTGATCTTTGCGATCAATTTTTTTGGCGAACGGAAGCGTTTCAATCACATCCATCCTCTTCTCCCCAAGTGTCTGCTATTCCAACATTGACTTGAAGTACAACGCTATGAGCGAGTTCAGTATCCTTGCCGAACTTTCATCCGGATCAGGGCCGATCCCGACCACTTCCGTATCCACGTAGGCCGAGTCAAAGAAGGAAAGGACGATGCCTTTTTCCCTTAGCTCGTAGTAGGCGGACTCCACCTCGGCGACAGTCTCGCCAAGGTCGCGAAGCTCCAAGGCCTTCAGCTGATCGCCGGCATCCAGGACTTCCTAAGCTGCTGTGCTGGGAATCAGCAGGGCTTTGAAGAGGCACTTGAAGATTTCTGTTCCAGACGCAATCGCCGCAGTTCTTGAATCATTCCAATATATCCCTCACCTGACAGGAACTTGAGCAAATCTCTTTTTGCGGGGTATAATGATGCGCATGAATAAAACGATAAAAGAATATTGCGAAGAGTATTACGCGTATGCGGTCAAGATCCGTCGTGAACTACACCGTCACCCAGAGATCGGCATGGCATGCATTCAGACAACCGATCTCATATGCAACGAATTGCATGCCCATGGCATTCCTTTTCGAAGGACGGGGGAAGCGGGAGTGATCGCCGAAATCAAGGGAACGAAAGAAGAATCAAAGGCGGTCGTGATGCTACGGGCGGATATGGACGCATTGCCTGTCGAAGAATTGACGGGACTCCCGTATGCCAGTGAAATCCCCGGCATGATGCATGCCTGTGGGCATGACCTGCACACGGGAATGTTGCTAGGCACGACCAGAATCCTCATGGAACTAAGGGAAGAATTTGCTGGTACAATCAGGCTAGTATTTCAACCTGGAGAAGAGATTTCCAAGGGTGCCTCCCATATGATTGCACATGGGGCATTGGAGAATGTATCCTATGGCTTTGGCATCCACATGGATCCCCTTTCTCCATTGAATGTCGTCCGCTGCAAGAAAGGACCTGATTGGGCTGCGGTCGATCACTTTGTTATCCACATCCATGGCAAAGGGGCACATGGCGCAACGCCACATAAAGGCTCCGATGCCATCGTTGCTGCAAGCGCTGTTGTCATGGGACTGCAGACCATGGTATCCAGGTTGGTAGATCCCATGAAGCCATTGGTTGTAACGGTAGGAAAAATGACTGCGGGATCGTCCTATAACATCATTGCCGAAGAAGCGGTGTTGGAAGGAACATGCCGTTGTTTTGACTTGGATGTGCGCGACCAAATCCCTTCCATGCTTCAACATTTAGCAGGCTCTATTGCCCAAGGCTATCAATGCACGGCGGAAGTAACCGTCAACCATCACAGCCTTCCGCTCATCAACGATGCGCAAGCCGTGGATCTTCTTCACACTTCCGCCATGAAAGTCATGAACGAGAAACATTGGCAAGAGGCACAACCAGAAATGATTGGCGAGGATTTCTCAGAATACGCAGCACTTGTCCCCTGTGTTTTTGCCCACCTTGGAGCAGATGCAGGATATCCCCTCCATAGTGGTCACATTCAGTTCAAAGAAGAAGCCATGAAACTAGGCATGGCTTTGGAAGTACAGTTCTCTTTAGACGTATTAGCTTAAGAAAAAAGGGCAACGCCCTTTTTTTCTATGCCAACCATCCCAACACAATCGCGCCATAGGAATGCAAGCCAGGAAGAATGGTGTTTACCCCAATGAACGTAAATAGAACGACAGGAACATAGATTACCGCCAACCATGCCATCAGGGTTCCCTTTTTCTTTTGCCCTAGCCTGAGGTGTAGATATACTGCGTAGAGGATCCAGGTAATCAAAGCCCAGACTTCCTTGGGGTCCCATGTCCAAAACGACGACCATGCTTCTTCGGCCCAGATTGCGCCTGAAAGAATCGTTACCGTCAAAAGACAAATGCCTACCGCAATCAGGCGATAGATCGTATAGTCGATCTGTTCTAGTCGCTCGTCTGCAGAATCTTTCTTTTCCAAGACGATATACCTGATGCCTGCCGCCCCGGCAAGCATAAACGATGCATAGGAGAATGCCGCCGAGCCAATGTGGAAGCCAAACCATGCGCTGCGCAAGGCAGGCATGAGTTCTGTCACTTCCCTTGGCTGCAGTGCTGCATAGGATAGAATCAAAAACGTCATCGCAATGCCCAGGGGATCGATCCAGTCGATGTTCATGCGGTAATGCAAAAACAACAGAATCACAGCGATGCCCCATGAAAACGATGAAGCAAACTCAAATTGGTTGGACATCGGCAGTCTTCCTGCCTTGATGCCCCTGGCTACCAAATACGCCAAGGAAACCGCAGCGCCACCGATAAACAAATACCAGCCAATCTTCAAAACCTTTTCCTTTTTGAAGAAAACACCAATGATCTCCAGGACCATGGCAGCGAAATATAACACCAGTCCAGAGAAAAACAAGAAATCAAGCATTTGAAACTACCTCCTTGGTTTCATTCTTTGTCACGCTCTTCAACATAATCCGCATGCCTTCCGACTTTGAGCCAAGCACAACATATCCTTCTTCATCTACCCTGACCATGATCGGAACCATGAAAAACGTTGCAAACAACCCGATTGTCATGACGAGAAACGACAGTAACAGGCATGCGTTAACAAACCTAGGCGATTTTTTGATCCTTAGCCCAGGATACTCTATTGGCTTTTCAAACAGCACGGTGAATCCCTTGCACTCTTGCTTGTCGCCAGGGAAAGCAAGCATGACATCCACCTGTACCCCTTCCTCAATGGTCGTGTACACATACACAGGGTTGGCGTATGACCCTGATGTGCTGGAAATGATGCGCATCTCGCCATTTTCCTCAGTGTAATCGGGATAGACATCATCCATCAGTATGCCGTTTTTTCCATCCAGGGAAAGGAAATCCCTTGGCTCAACATAAAACGAATCCACCTTTCCATCGTCGTTGGAAACACTGACCCGACCAACGGTTCCATACGTCTGTTGGTAGATCTTGTAACGATCAGCAGATACAGGGTGGTTGACGCTTGCTTCACCTTCGACGATCCTGCCATCGGGAAGCTTCACCTGTAGGTTGCTTTTGTAGTCCAGTTTGCCGGTCTCATCCTCAATGGAGAAATCATCGACCCAGATCTCTGTCCCATCCTCTAGCGTAATCGCTTCCTTTGGATAGCATGACTCGTCCATGATCTTAGGCATATACATCGCAAGCGCCCAAAACACAATCGTAAACAATATCCCCAGGTGGGTCACAAATGTCCCATACCTGCCAATATCATTTTTGTGATATACCGTCACAGTGCCTCTTTCTTCCTTGGCGCAATGCATCTTTTCCAACTGTTGCCTCACCTTCGCAACGCCAACATCCGTCAAATGGACAGTCGTCTTTGCGCCAAATGCCCGTTCCACGCCATCGCTTGCGCTCACCGCCCTGAAACGAACGATGGAACACAATGTCAGGTTGATGCACAAAGCAACCGACAACAAGATAAAATACCAACTGGTAAACACATGGTCCAATGACAACGCAAAGATCAATTGATACATCGTTGGATAGTTCCTGACATACGTCATGGCCGAGGCGGATTGGGGGATGACACTTCCCACAATGGAGACAATGCATATCAATCCCAGCAGAATCAACCCGCATTTCATCGACCGAAAGAATCCAATTGCCTTTTTCATTCATTCTCCTTTCCCGAAAAAACCGCCGCCGATATCGGCGACGGCTTCATGATGCATATTTAGTTTAGATATCCGTATGCTTCTTCGATCAGCTCTTGCGCCTTGTCAAGGCATTGCGTTGTCAGCTTCGGGTTATGCACACCCTCGCTGTTTTCTACATACACAAAATCCCAGTACCATTGGGCGCTCCTGAACGCCATGCGACAAGCTTCCAGAGCATCCCCTTCAATCGTTCCCGCCGCAATGGCAGCCGCAAGGTCTGCGTCTAGCTGTGCCATCTTTTCGCCTAGTTCATCTTCGCGCGCTGTTGTCTCTTCCTGGATTTTCTTGACATCCGCCGCCAAGTCCTTGTGGCATTTGGAACAATTGGCTTCAAGCATCTCTTTGTTGTCAAGAGGCGACACCCAATTGTGGTTGGTAAATTCCGTTCCGTCTTCAGCGATGGATGTTCCCATATGGCAATCCGCGCATGTGTAGTTCATCGCTGCGTGTGGGCTTCCTGCGCCAAGGTATGTCTCAAATTCTGGATGCTGAACCTTCAGCTTCCTGACACCCGTATCCTCATCGACCCAATCCGCAAACATGTTTCCTTCACCATCAACAATGGAATTTTCAAACGCCAACATGTCCTCTGGATTCATCCCCGCCATGCTTGTGTAGCCAAATGTCGTTGCCTTTGTTTCAGGATCAAAGTAGTATTCCGAGTGGCACTGCCCGCAAGACAAGTTCACTGGATCGACTTGCGCGACATCTTCGCCAAGAGCATTGGCCAAGTACAAATGGGTGACCGTCAAGACGCCAGGCTCGTTGCCATGGCAATGGAAACAGCCAAAGTCATCCTCGACCGAATCGTTGAAGTCCTCGAAGGCAGTCGCATACATCGAATCCCCTTCATTCAAGACAGCAGCCGTAAAACTGGAAGTCTTGCATGTGTAGCAATTGGCCAGCTTATGCGGTCTTCCCGTCGCATACAAATCCGTGATCACATAGGTATGACCGCGCGCACTGCCGTAAGACTTCGCAAAGCCATAGCCTTCATACAATGTCTTGATATACGGGTTTGTTTCCGTATATTCAACAACTTCATCGTTCTCTTCGTTTAACATGTACGTTGTGTATTGGCTTGGATACTGCTCTTGCCAATCGACCGCCTTGATAACCTTTACGCCTGTACCGGTTTCGGCGATCCTTGCGGTAGCGTTGACATCTACCGTTTCCACTGGCTCTGGCGTTGCTTCAACAGATGAAGCTGGCGCATTCGTGGCTATCGGTGTAGCAACCGTTGAGGAACCTCCTCCACCTTTGCCGGATAATCCAGCAACCGTCCCAAGAGCCACGCCCGCCACAAGCAAAGCCGCCAAATAAACTTTGCCGTTTTCGTTTTTCATCATAAAACCCTCCTGAAAGCTCTCGTTTCTTACGTTTTTATTATAGTGAAGAACGCTCCACCTGTCAAAAACAAAATAATTATTCGACCATTCCTTGCGCAAGCATATTTCCCGTGTAACAATTATTTCATGAGAGAATATAGAATCATTGTTGCGGACATTGACCGCACGCTACGTGACCGAAACGCTGAATTTGGTCCCATCAACCGCAAGGCTTTCCAAGAACTCCACAAGCGAGGTGTTCTTCTAGGCCTAGCGTCTGGTAGGCCTTTATGGCAAAAACTCATGGATCATGCCGAGGAATGGGGGCTTGGCTTTCAATTCGATTTTATCATCGGTCTCAATGGCGGCGAAATCTACGACCACCGCAAAAACACCGTTTCTAAAGTCAATCTGCTGCAGCCAGAGCAAATCAAGGAGATCATCACTGCAATGGCTCCCACCAAATGCAATCCATTCATTTACCGCGATGGATACATGCTTGCCCAATGGGAAGACGACCTATTGCGCGCTTCCGCCCAACGCAATCAAAATGAAGCACGCACCGTCAAGGATATCGCAGAATTCTGGGAGGAACCCGTAGGCAAGATCATGTATCGCACCCACTCTGCCCAAGAGATGGATGAAACCGTTGTCCCCTTGGCAGAGACAATCGTCAACGATGTGTACTATTGCTTCAAGACGCGCTTCGATCTGCTTGAGTTCCAGGACAGGCGCAACAGCAAGGGAAATGCCGTGCGCCTCTATTGCCAGGACAACGGCATTCCCATGGAGGATGTCATGGCGTTTGGCGATGCGGAAAACGATCTGGAGATGATGCGTATGGCAGGCTATAGCGTCTGCCTATGCAACGGCATGCAGGAAAACAAAGACATCGCCGATGCTATCACCGAATACCCTGCCAATGAAGATGGCTTTGGACGCTGGCTGTTCGACCACTACCTATAAAAAAACGCATGGCAAGCCATGCGCTTTTTTCTTGCTTGTATTCCTACTCCTCAAGGATTCCCGTCCAGGAAACAACCTCGTCAATGGTCGCATCCAACGCCTTGGCGATCTCCGGCAGGCTCTCATCGCCCTCGAAATACATCTCGATCGCTCTATCCATCTTGTCTTCCTTCGTCATGTCACTTTCTCCTCTCATTCCATGATCCATCCGCAAACATCCGCATCCTCGACGCCGAGGAAGTCCGCGATATCGCTTACGCGATATCCGCTCTCGTAAAGCTTCCTTGCTCTATGCATCTGGTACACTCTCACACAATAGCCGTAGATTTCCATCAATGCTTCTTCATTCATTTCCAACATCATGGTATTCATGGGTTCCTCCTTTAACTGTTTCTAGTGTACACCCAGCCTGTATTTTATGCAAGAACAAGTTATTTTTATATATACTTTCAACCTGACGGTTTTTGTTTGTTATGCTATGATTATCGTATGATACTCAACACAGGAAGCCGGACAGACATCCCGGCATACTACAGCAAGTGGTTCATGAACCGTGTCAGGGAAGGCTTTGTGCTAGTCAGAAACCCATTTGACGCACGCCATGTGACAAGATACGAAATCAATCCCGACATTGTCGATATTCTTGCGTTCTGTACAAAGAACCCCGCGCCGATGCTACAGCACCTAGAGGAACTGAAAAAGAATTACCGTATGATATGGCATGTGACGATCACCCCTTATGGCAAGGACATTGAGCCAAACGTCCCCGACAAGCACCATATGCTCCAAGTCTTCCAATCCCTTTCCCGCGCCATTGGGAAGGATGCTTGTTTCTGGCGCTATGACCCTGTGTTTATTTCCGACAAATACAGCATTGCCTATCATATGCGTGCCTTTGAGACAATGTGCAGCGCGCTAGAGGGGTTTGTCTCCATCGTGGTCGTCAGTTTCATCGACCTATACGAAAAGACAAAGCGTAATTTTCCCGAGGTACACGAGGTTTCTTTAAGCGACCAAGAGACCCTTGCGCAATATTTCCAGCAAACCGCATCGCGCCATGGCATGAAAGTACACGTGTGCATGGAAAACGCGTCATTGTCTCGCTTTGGCGTGGACACCAGTGGTTGCTTTACGCAACAACTGCTGGAACGTGCCACGCATGTCACGCTCAACCCTCCTTTCATGCAACGCGCACGCCCTGGCTGCGCTTGCCTGCTGTCGGCGGACATCGGGGCATATAACACATGCGGCCATTTCTGTCGCTATTGCTATGCCAACTACGACAAAGAGACCGTTATGCGCAACATGTCCCTCCATGATGCCAATAGCCCTTTGCTCATTGGCCATCTGGAAGAAGGAGACAAAATCTTTGTCCACAAAGGAAAATCATGGCTGGATAGGCGCATGCGCCTTGAACTATAACCCACGCTTTGACACTCGCCACGCCAAGTGATTAAATAATGGCGAAGAGGAGAAAAGCATGAAACAAAAGACACAGGTCGACCTTTTGCATGGTCCGATCATGAAATCCCTCGTGATCTTCATGATACCAATCGTCATTTCCAACATATTCCAACAATTCTACAACGCCGTGGACACCGCTATCGTGGGAAACTACCTGGGGGATAACTCCCTCGCCGCGATCGGCGCATGCTCCGCTGTGTTTGAAATGCTTGTGCAATTCTGCAGTTCCCTTGGCAACGGCTTCTCCATTGTCTGTGGCAGAAGCTTTGGCTCGGGGGATGCGGACACCATGAAACGTTCTGTCGCCGGTTCTATCTTGATCGGCGCCATCACATGCATCGTTTTGACGTTTCTATCCATTTTCCTGCTAAAGCCCTTGTTAATGTTAATCAACACACCGCCAGAGATCATCGAGGAATCCCATTCCTACATCCACATCATTGCCCTTGGCTTGATTGTCATGTTCACCTACAACCTGTGTTCCGCCATGCTCAGGGCAATTGGCAACTCTGTGATGCCATTGATCTTCTTGGTGATATCGTCGCTGTTGAACATCGTTCTGGACATCACCCTTATCATGTCGTTCCACATGGGCGTCAAAGGCGCTGCCATAGCGACCGTCATTGCCCAAGGCGTATCTGCCTTCCTGTGCATTGCCTACATATTGAAAAGCGTCCCAATCCTGATCCCGGAAAAGAGGCATTTCTCCATTGGCACCGATCTTCTCAAGGAATTGGCAGGACAAGGCTATGCCATGGCAATGATGGGTTCCATTGTTTCCGTTGGCTCCATCATCCTACAGTCTGGCATCAACAGCCTGGGCAAGGAGATCATTGCCGGACATGTTGCTGCCCGCAAGCTATACATGATCTGCAACCTGCCGTTCATTTCGATGGGTGTTGCCATCAGCGCGTTTATTTCCCAGAACAAGGGCGCAAACCAAGGCAACCGCATCCTCAAGGCAATGAAAGACGCATATATCTACGACGTTGTTGCAGCAGCCCTTGTTTCCTTGGTTCTTTTCACCTTTGCGCCAACATTTGTACGCATGATTTCCGGATCCACCAATCCTGTCATTATCCAGAATGGCTCCAAGATGCTTTACATCGTCGGTCCTTTCTACGCCGTGCTTGGCGTCCTGATGCAAACAAGGTTTGCCCTACAGGGACTTGGCTCCAAGTTGATCCCGATGATTTCTTCAATCATTGAGCTTTGCGGCAAGATCCTGTTCGTGTTTATCCTGATTCCGCGTTTCCAGTATGATGCGGTCGTCTGGTGCGAACCACTCATCTGGGTTGCCATGACAATCCAGTTGCTCTACGCATTCAACACCAACAAGTATGTCGTGGAAACCAAGCGCAGCCTAAAAAACGCATAAGAAAAGACGGATTGCATTCCGTCTTTTGTCTTCTGCAACGCACTTATACTGGAACAGAAACTTGATCGTTCCAGTATATTTTCATCTTGCCGTGTCGACCGAATTCAGCATATAATTATAAAAGTCAGTCACAAGTTTTACCATCGCCGCAGAACAGCTCAAGTCCTGCGGTTTTTTAATTCATCCTTCATTCTCTGCGCGCTTCTGACAATATCATCGTACAGATCTCCCTGCATGCCAAGAAGAATATCCAATTGCTCGCAACACCCGGCATCATCCCCCGTGCGCATCATGCATGTTGCCATGCTCAACCGCAACAGCGCATCTTGCCGATTGTCGCATGCAGGCTTCAAGAAAGACTTAAAATACGTTGACGCAAAAGCAACATCGTTCCCCTTGATTGCCGTGTCGCATCCTAGGCGCAATATTGTCTCATCTTGCACCAAATCATTAGACGCAACCCGCAGGCTCTTTTTGATATGCCTGCGCGCCGATTCATTCCTTCCGTATTCGTAGCACAATTTCGCCACCCGCAACAAATTCACCGCATAGCTTTTCTCATTCCCATGCAATGCCCGCTCAAGGTTCATCGCCTTGTCCGCGTAATGCATGACCACCAGGTATGGTGCGCCTGCCTTGGATAAAATCCGCGCCACCTCGTAGTAGCACAATGCCATCTGAATGCTACGGGATCCAAACAATGCCCTATACTCACGCAATCCCCTCAACAACATGCGCCAGGCAGCGGAGCGTTTGTTCACCTGGGGCAGGTACTGATAGTGGGCAAGCCGCAGGTATATGCTTGGACTGATCGTTTCCCGACGCACAAAATCCCTCTCGTTTCGCCCAAGAATCTCCATCGCAATGGGACAACAGCGTACATGTGTCGCATCGCTTTCCGTGTGCATGTCAAGATACAGCGCCAACAAGAACAACCAATCCCCATCTGGCATCTGCCGCCTGCTGCCCAAGAGATGCGCGCATTGCGCATCCAGGAGCACTGCCTGGTTGGACGACATGCTCCAGGCAGCTTGTAGCCGCAAGGCAGTCCTTGCGGCAGGGACATACCCATACCCTCCATACAGCCTTTCGCCCATCAACAGATTTTCAAACGGGGATCCTCCCCCATTCTGGAAAAACTGCGCCACTGTGATCATCCTCTTGTTGAACATATTCACAAAATATGCTTCCTTCATCAGTATTCCAAGCAACTTTTCCCTTAGCCCATTCTCTAGGTAGCTCAATCCATTCTCATGCACAAGAAGACCCTCTTCATACATCAGGGCAATGACTTTCTCCGCATCCTCAGGCATTTCGCCAGGAATCTCCCCCTTGCGCCAGGCATACGTCGCCACCATGACAGAAAGAAGATTCATCATCTTGATATCCAGTGAATAAAATTCTTGCTCGTTGACTTTTTTCAATATATCTACGACCTTGTTCGCATCAATCATGGCGCACCTCCTTTTTCGCCCTATATTTTGTTCCTACCATGAGACAAAATCAACCTTTAAAACAAATGATTTGGTACAATACATAGGAGAGGTGTAATCATGTCAATGTTGGAAAAGAAATGGACCGTGGAATCCGACGAAGAAAAAGGCATCGTCGATTATTTGTATTCTTGTCTCAAGATCCCGCGCGGCATTGTGCGCAACGCTGTCAAAAACAATCTCATCGGCATCAATGGCAAGGTCGCAAGTATCGATGCAATTGTCCACAAAGGAGATTTCATCGATTGCATCATTCCGGAAAGCCGCCCCAGGACCGATGCGCCAGAGGATATTCCGCTGGATGTCGTCTATGAAGACGAAGATATCATGATCATCAATAAAGAGAAGGGGGTTGCTTGTCACCCCGCCCCAGGCAACTATACGCACACGTTGTTGAATGCATTGCTGTTCCGCTTTCCCACCCAAAAAGAAGGAAAGCAACCCCGCTTGATGCATCGACTTGATATGTTGACTTCTGGATTAGTCACCGTTGGGAAAAACGAAGCCGCATGCAAAAGCATTGGAAAGCAATTGGCGACACACGCTTGCAGAAGAATCTACACCGCACTAGCGTGTGGCGTCATTGAGCAAGACGAGGGTACCATCGATGCGCCAATCGGCAGGGATCCCGATAATTTCCGACGCATGGGGGTCACTGATATTGATTCCAAGCGCGCCGTGACGCATTTCAAGGTCATTGAACGTTTCAAAGACGCTACCTTGGTTCAACTTGAACTGGAAACCGGACGCACACACCAAATCCGCGTACACATGGCGTATATCGGCCATCCTCTTGTCAACGACGGCACCTATGGCACTTTGGTGGAAGGCATTGGCTTCAATGGTCAGGCATTGAACGCTTCCTGCCTAATGCTTACCCATCCCTCCACAGGGCAAGAAATGACATTTACTGCGCCATTGCCTGAATACATGGAAAAACTGATCGAAGAAAAACGTTCTGAAGCTACCCAAGCCGCATGCTAGCATGCGGCTTTATTTACTGAACCAGTTACATCATGGGAACAATTTCATACCAGCTTCTTGTGATTTTCGGTATAAAATATCCGTGTATATGAGAAAGCGGTTGCTTGAAGGTTACCTGCTTTCGATCAAGGAGGAGAAGAAATGATGAATGAATTGCTAAAAAAAGCATTGGTGCAGCTTGGGGCTTTCGTCTTGGCGATACAGCCTCTGTCGGTTAGCGCTGGCACAATCCCTGGTAGCGTTGAGCATCAACTTGACACACGTTCTGGGGCAGGACTGCACAAGGTGTGGCTGCACGAAAACGGCAACAGCTATTGGTATGAAAACGGCGTACGGCAAGGTGTATACGGCGATCCCAAAAACATCCGCGACACGATCTATGGCGTGGAGCGGGGCAGGGAGATCTATGACCCAGGATCTAACGCGTGGTATTGGCTGGATGCCAACAACAATGGAGCCATGGCGAGAAACAAGGATGTTTGGTTGCCCTACGTATTTCAGAACGAGCGTCCAGGCTCTAGCGAAGGTAAATGGGTTCGCTATGATAACAATGGCTCTATGTTGAAAGGAATCCAATATTCCAGCAAATACAAGGCATGGTATTATTTCGACGTAACCACGGGAGCCATGGCAAAAGGTTGGCGTAAGTCGTCCACGGGTGGATGGGCATACTATGACCTAAAAAGCGGAAAGCTCAAGGAAAGCGACTTCCAGCTCAATGGCATCCTGTACAAGCCTATGGCCAATGGTTCCATCGGTTCCACCATCCACGCCAATGTCCCCTACTACAACCAACGGGACAAGCGTTGGTCTTCCTACACACTGGGAAGTAAATCTTTGGGGCAAAGCGGTTGCGCCGTATGCGTTGGCACAACCATACTAAACTATTTCGCCAAGCGTAACGTCACGCCTCCCGATGTGGCAGACCTATTCCACTATTGGGGCGATTACAATGGCGCTTATGGACATGGCACCGACAACGGTGTATGGCGCAAGGTCGCAAAGAAATACAACTTGTCTTTCAAGAACAATATGAGCATTGCCGATGTCACGGAAGCATTGACCAAGGGAAACATGATCGTTGCGAATGTCAGTTCGGGGAATTTTGTCGCATACCCGGATACGCACGCGATTCTCTTGTTCAATATCGATCCCAGGGGGCGGACGTATGTCTATGATCCATTTAACGCCAATAACAATGGGTGGTACGATGTCACCGATGTCTATCGCCAAGGGTCCAGCGCTTCCATTGACCTTATCGATGGTGGACCATTCATATCTCTGGGGTATTGAATAGCGCGCTAGCTTTTATTTCATTTAACAAATTCCATGGTATTTTTCTTTGATATCATAGAATTTTAGCGTTTTTCGCCTAATCTATTGACATAGATTGCTGTTTGTGTTTTCCTTTCTGTTCCTTTCTGCTATGATAATACCGCCATTGCGGATGATTTTAATTATTTCAAAATTACAAGAATCGGCGAAAGGAGAACAATATGGCTACCCACAAACACAGGCAACGAAAGGATGCGTTGCTGAGACGATGCCTTGACAGCGTCGTCCAGTATGGCGCCCTGGAAAACAACCTCGGCCTGATCTACATCAGTGCCCTCACCGTCAGCACCGATTACAGCTATGCAACCGTCACAATTGGATGCGACGGCACTACCGAAGAAAAACTCAGCGCCGTGGACACACTAAACCGCAGCACTAGCCTCATCCGCAATGAAATCGCCAGCCTTATGAATATCAAGAAGGTTCCAAAGCTAAGCTTCAAGCCCGACTTGCAAAAGGAAAGCGAGGCACACAGCGACGAAATCCTGGCGGGCATCAACGAAACGAGTTGACCTGGGATTGAACAAGCCGGCCATTGGCCGGCTTTTGTTTTGCAAAAGGAGATTACCCATGCCACACCCACATTTAGACAACACACAAAAGACACGCTTGCGCATCTTGCACAAAAACCTTGTCCAGATCCTTCTCCTTGGTCTCCTATACACTCTCTGGATCTTCGCCACTGGCATTTATATCCCCTGTCCCTTCCGCCTTGCCACGGGCTTCAAATGCCCTGGCTGCGGCATCTCCCACGCCATCATCGCACTTGTCCACGGCAACATTTCCGAGGCTTGGACACAAAACCCATTCATCCTATGCATTGGTCCTTTTCTTCTTGCCTACGCCTTATATCGCGCAGGAAAGTATGTCAAAGACAACGACACACATTACCGTCCATGGGAGATAGCATTGTTAACGATCCTGTTTTTATCCGCCATCTCCTTTGGCATTCTCCGCAACCTTGCAATGCACTAGGCATGTCCCAAGAAAAAGGATCACGCTTGCCGTGATCCTATCTTTTTTTGATTGTCTTTGCTAGATCCTTGAAGGGCTTGATGAATGTCCTTTCCCCTTCTTTCTTCCATCCTTCCACCGTCTTTTTGCCACAATACGGGCATTTCTCGGCGCTATTAGGAATCGGTCTTTTGCATTTCACGCAATTCATCGCAATTCTCCTCTCCTTCTGGCATTTCCAAGGAAATGCTTTTCTTTTGCGTCTTATCCCTCCTTGAAGCGATAGCTTGCATATCTATCCAGGCTACTGTCAACATTCCACACCATGAAGCCATAAAGCCCTGCTTCATGCAAGCCAGAGATCTCTCGCGTCACCATATCGCCATCGTATTCCACCTCTGGCTCTTTGTATGTATCGAATCCCTGGATCCAACAACGTACACGCGCCGGGCTTGGCGCTTCCACTTGCGCCCTTTCCACCAAGCCGCCCCAGGCATACAACAATTGGTCGGGGTTTTCCCAGGTGGACGGATAGATGCCATAGTCGTGGATATCAAACGAATCTGGATACACCATCGGACTAATCACATCAAGGACATTGGAGAGAACCGGCCAATAGTGGCCATAGGGGCTTTGCTCGCCATTGACCGCGCCATAGAACACATCGCAAGACACATATCCTTGCGCCCTATGCAATTCATCCGTCGCATACATCATGAAACGAGTGATCGCCTGGGTGCGTGTCTCATTGTCTTCGCCTGGGCATTCGACCTCATCTGCCTCATCCTCGATGTTTCTGGGAAAGCGCGCATAGTCGAACTGGATCTCATTGAAGCCAATGTCTTTTACCGCTTCCAGCGCCAAGGCAACATTGTATTCCCACACATTTCGAGAATACGGGCTAAGCCATGCAGAACCATCAAAGTCGTATGGTTCCCCTGTTGCCTTGTCAAGGATCGTTTCCTCGGGATGATCGTATGCATAGCAGATATCCCTGAATGTTACGATTCTACCGATCATATAGATGCCATTGCTACGGCACTGTTTCACCGCATCACGGTACTCCTTGTATGTATTGTACGAATACTTGTAGGCGGTGGGAGAATATTGATTCACTATCTCGCTTTGATACGCCATGCCATTGCTTTCCTTGATATCCAGGACAAATGCATTGACACCTGTCTGTTTGGCCATTTCGATATACTTGTCGATTTCCTCGATGCAAGCCATATTCAAATAAACCGCACGCACTTCTTCCGGCATGACGTTGCCATCAAACGACACAGCCGGATAAGGCGCATAGTCCAAGTCATCTCCTCGGACAACGATATCATCGGTATCCTTGCTGAAGTAGCGGCCATTCATATATCCCGTGGCACCCTTGCAAACGACTTGATAGCGATCCACCATGCCGTTTTCCAACACCGTGCCATATCCCAGTATATCGACCATGTCGCCTTTTTCCAGCCTGCCAATGATCTTGAGACCCTTCTCGCTTTCGTAAAGGACTGCCGATGCATTCGCATACCCTTCTTTCTCCAGCACTGTTTCCCGTAATGTACTGCACAATTGCGAAGACGGGACGATAAATTTTTTGTCATCGACGAAAGCCAATCGGTAATCCAAAGATTCCTCTCCTTCCGCAAGCCCCCTGACGCCAACAGCGCTGCCTCGCTTGACGACAAACGGCTCTCCCTTTTCATCGATCCAGGTGACCTCAGGGGAATCGCTAGCAACATACATCAGTTCTGTCCTTTGCTCCTGCCGATCTCTTTCCTGTTCAAATTCCTGCTGCTGAATGACATAGCGGTTGCGCATGCGGATCGCCCCTAGACAAACCATCAACACCACGTCAGTCACAAACACTATCATCAGCACGCTTGCCAAAAACCTTCTCAATTTCATGTTTCCAACCTTTTTGCTTGCTACGTATGAACTATATTACCTCTCAAAAACCTCAAGACTTTTTTAGATATCTTGCAGGCACAGACTTAACTAGCCACACATCGTTTCGCGATAGATAAAACGCATATCCATCCCGATGCATTTGCCCGCTTAATACCGTATACACGAAGGGGCGGCCATGCCTTTGGCCAACCTTTACGGCAGTCTGCCTGTCTAGCGACAGATGCACATATTGCCTGTTGCCAGGCAACAATCCCTCTTGATCAATCGATGCAACGCTCTTTTGCCCTGTGCCATGGTATAGCACTATAGGGGGCTCGCTTTGTTCTAGCTCCACGTCCACAGCAAGGGAATGGCCTTGGTTTGCCCTGATCTTGGTGTGGTCTTCATTAAAGGAGTAGCGTTGCTTTTCATCTGTTGCGACAATCAACTCCAATCCCTCCCGATCCAATGGATGTGTCAAAGCAACACCTTTGATCAAGGCATCCACATCCGCCCAACCATGCGCATCCAGAGTAATACCGATAACTTCCGGCTTATGTCTAAGAATCAACGCAATGTATTTGCCAATGCTTTTTCTATTCATCCCCATGCCTCCTTGATGATATACTTGTAAATGTAGAAAGAGAGTAGCGTAAAAATGAAGATTTCTGTCATAACCGCTGGAATGCTGGCGGTAAACATCTATTTTCTTTACGATGAAACCGACATGGTGATCGTCGACCCAGGCGCTTCGATCAGTTCCATTCGCCGCGCCATCGAAATGATCAAGCGCCGTCCTGTCGCCATTCTTCTGACACACGGGCATTTCGACCATATCGGTGCCGCAAACCAGCTCAAGGAAGAATTGAACATTCCCATATATGCAGGAGCCAACGAAAAGGAAATCCTCCTGGATCCAGCGAAAAACCTCACTGCCCAATTCGGCACGCCTTTGACCATCCAAGACTTCATACCCGTCAAGCATGACGACGAGTTGGAATTCCTCAACACTTCCTGGCGCGTCATAGAGACACCCGGCCACACCATTGGCTCCGTGTGCTACCACATCCCGCAAGAGAACATGCTGATTAGCGGCGACACCTTGTTCCAGGGAAGCTATGGGCGCATTGACTTCCCGACAAGCAATCCAAAGATGCTGTATGATTCCATCACCCAGCGCTTGTTCAGGCTGCCTGATGCCACCGAGGTGTATCCCGGACACGGCAATCCCACCACGATCCTCATCGAAAAGAAGACAAACCCTGTCTATTACATAGACCTGGGTTGACGCCATTGCTGCGCAATGGCGTTTTTATTTTTACTATACGATAAAACGGAATTTTATTTTCTACATTATTCTTGTGCTTAAACATATATTGCAATAAATATCATATCACTTTGTATACTTTTGTTCTCGAATATCGTAAATATTGCGCTTTCTTTCCAGCTATAACTTTCTCGCTAAACGCAACGAAACGGAACAAAGACGCAATGAACTGTAACCTAGATGCACTGAGATTCTTGGCATATGTGACACAATCGACCATCTCCCAACACCTGGGTATTTGCCAAAGCACCTATAGCCGATACGAGCATTCTATCCACATTAATGTGCATTCCCGCAATAAAATCATTCGCACCTTGCACACCAGCACAAGCTTTATCCAAGCCTTGACCATGCATGCATTGGCATATCCCGACGACAACCAATGCAACGAGATCCCTGAGCGTCAATACTGAAGCACGCCGCTTATTTCATCAAAGCGATGCCATTTTCCATCGATCATTCTATCCCCCTTGTACATTTCGCCTGTCGTCCAATCGTAATAGTAGGTGTTTCCTGTTTGCGAGGGATATAGCACTGCATCCGCTCCTTGAACGGTGTACCATCCCTTGATCATCTTGCCATCATGATTGTAGCGCACCCATTTTCCCCGGGTGCTACCTGGTTTTTCGTCTTGGAAAATGTAGGGTATCCATGCCTCCTTGTCATTTGCCTTTGCGCCATTTCTCACTTTGTCAAGCCAATACCACCCATCGCTAACAGGGTCGTAGATCTCCCTGCCTCTTTCCTCGCCATAGATCTCATCGTAGATATTCTTGGGATCGCCTTGCACGCCTTGCCGCGTTCCATCCTCATACCAATAGTCGAGTCCATCGATCGCGCTATGCGAAAAGCCAAACAGAACCGCCAAGGGATCCGCCGATACAATGACTTCCATGGAAGTACTTGCTTCTGCCGCAGACACGGTGATTTTTGTTCTTCCTTCGTTCGCTCCGATTACCCTTAGGCTTGTCCCTTCGATATGTGCATTCGCCACCATCGGATTATCCACCTTGACGCCAAACGCCAGATCGCTGGCATGGGATGGGGAATAGGCGATTGGAACAAGCTTGCTTGCGCCAACCTTCACCAGCTCTTGTTTAGCCACGCTCATGCTCGCTATGGGAACCCTGTCCACCTGCACCGTGCACCTAGCGTTCAAACCACCATCCATCGTTGTAAGCGTCACAACAAACGATCCTTCCACAAGAACCGTTGCATTCCCTGTTTCATCTATGCGAAGCTTTGTCTTGTCATAAGAGAACGATACGTTTTTTTCCGTAGCATTGTATGGCTGCACCGTATACAAGAGCGTCACACTCGACAATCCCTGGACATGGTATGTCTCTTGCCGAAAGAAAACCGAGGAGACATGCACATATTTGCTCAGGTCGCTGATAGCCATTGGATATTGGCGGTTAAACGATCCACTCGAATATTCTGGCGCCCTTGTGTGGTTGCGGAACGTTGTATTGCACTTAAGGTAGTTTTCCCTGGATTTTGTCGAAGCGTCCCATGTCGCATCAAGGTTGTAATAGTAGTCTCCGATCCTGGCGATATTCCACGCATGGTCTTCTTGCCTTCCCTTGCCGGTGATCACCCTTGCATCGATCCCATTGTCCAGGCACATGCGATACAACAGGGAAGCATATCCTTGGCACACTGCCTTTCCATTGACCACTGCCGCATAGGCAGTGAACTTCAGCTTATAGTTTTCGTTGTTCAGGTTCTCATGGTCATACGTGACATGCGAAGTAATATACCCATAGATCTTGTCCAGCTTTTCATAGTTGGTCAACCCCTCCATGCCAAGGGAAGCGTACACCGATGAAAGCCTTGAGGTCAGTGCTGTTTCCTGTGCCTTTGTCGTATGGTATCGCAATTCATAGCGATACGTGCAGTACGCAAGGCCGTCCCTGTTATCCACCGACAATGTAATCTTGTACCCCGCAACATGGAAACGTATGAAATCTCCTTGCTCGCCTATGCCGGTATGCGCAAACGCCAATGTCACCGAGTCAAACAAGGCGTATGTCTCTCCTTCTGGCTGAACAAAGGAAATCTCCAGGTTCTCTCTTCGATCCAGCAAGGCGTTGCGGACAATGTCCACCGCCTTGGCCTTGTCTGTTTCGTAACCCGTTTTCTGTGTTGTGGTTAATTGCGAAACGGCGGGAGCCGCCAGACTTTTTTCTTCAAAGTCAAACTCCCCATACATCGGGTTGTACCAGACAACCGTGTATTCTTTCGTATCGTTTCCCTTGCCTTGGACGTTTATGGCCATTCCAATAAACAGAAGAAGCACCAAGGCAATCCTAGCCAGCTTATTCATTCCTTTTACCTCCAATCGCATCTTATCGCACCGCCATGGCAAACCGCTGCATCTTGCGATAGTCCTTGCGGCCAAACGATTCCACGCCTGCGCTGGTATCCACCGCGTAAGGGCGATACGCCTCAACCAGTCCGCCTACATTGCCAGGATTCAATCCCCCGGCAAGAAAGTATGGTTTTTCTATCTTGCCAAGAAGTGAGAAATCAAAATCCTGCCCATGGTCGACAAGCGCATAGTCCGCCAGCGTGGCATTCACCCTGTTCACATCTCTTTCGCTTTCCACCCTGTAGGCCTGGATCATCGGGACATGCACGACATACCTGAGATCCTCGACAAATGCCTTTGGCTGGCTTCCATGAAGCTGCACGACATCGATGATATTGTCGTCCACTAGCTTCGCAATGCGGTCGATGGAGTCATCCACAAACACTCCGACCGCCTTGACCGATGGCTTGAGATACGCCTTTAACAAGGCTGCCTTCGCATCATCCACATATCTTCTGGATTTGTCATAAAAGATAAAACCGACATAATCCAATAACAACTCATTGGCGCACATGACATCGCGCACGCTCGATACGCCGCAGATCTTGATTTTCGTCATGTCCTTCACCCCTTTCTTTTTCGCTCCTTTTGTCGCCTAGCCAATCAATCGATTCGCCAAGGCAAATGCCAACAGCACCTTGCCGACAAGCGCAACCCACCAAGCCACCGCAAAGACAATCGCCCTTGCATCCCCGATGTCTACTTCGATGTACCTTGCCTGACCGATGAGCTTTTCCAGTAATTTCCACCTGATCTGAAACAACGACAACAGTTCCCTTATGGTCATCCCGCAATAATAGGCGACCGCATGGAACCACAGTTCTTGCGCCATGCGCAAGCACGTCATGTCTCGATAGCGCCTGCTTTTTCCTGCCATCTCCCCATACATCTTCAACAATCTCTTGCAATACGCCCATGCCAAGCCATGGGAAAGAAAGGCAATCGTGCAACATACATTGAACCCTTGTCTCGTCTGTCGAAAGCCGTAATATTCAGCCATTCCTATGTCTTCCATGCAACTCATCGCACACCTCCTATGCCATTGATCGATAAAAGCGCACTGTAAACATGGCGCCATTCTTGCTGTTGGAAGCCTTGATCGTCCCGTTTTGGCTGGCAATGATCGTCCGGCACAACGACAATCCGATCCCAACACTGTCCTGGCTTGCGTTTTTCCCTTTGTAGAAACGTTCGAACAAATGCGGCAATTCTTTTTCATCGAACCCTTCCCCATTGTCCGTCACCGTCACTTCCGTATATAGCGGGGTATCGCTTGCACTCACCACAATACGTCCCCCCTTGGGCGCGTGTTCCAAGGCATTCTTGAACAAATTCGCAAACGCCTCTATCGTCCAGGAAGGATCCACCTCCAGGGTTTCCCCACTCATCTTTCTTTCCACCTCGATGCTCTTGAGTTCCATTGGCACAAGAAACGGAAACAAGGCGCCTTCCACGATTTCCTCAACCGTTGTCTTCCGTCTGTGGAAGACAACCACATCCGCATCCAGCTTCGACATCTTCAACAATGACTCGGCAAGCCAATGCATGCGCTTCATCTGCCTTTGCAGATCATGCGTCAAAGAGATCCTTTGCCCATAGTCAAGGTTCTCTTGCTTGAGCAGCGAAACCGTCAGCTCCATGGAAGTCAAAGGCGTGCGCATTTGGTGGAAAATATCTGCGATCAAATCCTTCAACCGTATCTTGTCTTGGGCAAGCAAGCCGTTTTGTTCCTTGAGCCGAAGTGTCATCTTTGCGACTTCGTTCTGCAGGATCGATAGTTCTCCCTCGCTTTCGTCCTTGAACGAAAGATCAAGGTCTCCATGCAGTATCTTGTCGATCTTTTCCGACATCGCCGCAATCCTGTGGTATCTTTTTCTATGAAACAGTCCATTCGCCAACAAAATGCATGCGCATGTCGCAAGCGCAACTGCCATCTGCCGCGACAGCATCCCCATGGCAAATGCGCCCAATAAGCAAATGCCATATTCCTGCCACAATTCCTTGTTCCTAATCATCGCCAATCACCCGATACCCAATGCCCCGCACCGTCTGGATGATCCTAGGCTTGGATGGATCGTCCTCGATCTTCTCCCGCAACCGCTTGACATACACCGTCAATGTATTGTCGTTGACGTAATCCCCGCTGATGTCGTAGATATCCTCCATCAGCCTGTTGCGTCCAACCAGCTTGCCCTTTGCCTGGACAAAGATGGCCAGCAGCCTGAACTCAAGGGCGCTCAAGGCAATCTCCAAGCCGTCTTTATACACCTTCCCGCCATCCACATTGACCGCGACATTCCCTAGATGCACCAAAGGATCTTGTGTCTTGTTGCGGCGAATGACTGTCCGCATACGCGAGAGTAGTTCGCGGGGACGAAATGGTTTTGTGACATAATCATCGCCACCCATGTCCAAACCCTTTACCACATCGTTTTCATCCGAGGAAGCTGTCAAGAATATGACTGGCAGTTCGTTTTTCCTGGCCAATGCACATACCTCGAAGCCATCCCCATCCAGCAGCGAAAGATCCACCAACACTAAGTCAAACGAATCCCGTTCCAGCCGAACCTGGGCATCCTGATATCCTCGGCACGCACAAGCTTCATGCCCTTCGCTTGCTAAATATTCCTGTAAAAGCCTGACAATCGCCAGGTCGTCCTCCACGATCAATACTTTCATATATTGGATATACTACCACGCATTGGCATCCATGGGGACATAAAAAGGTTGGATGCCCAACCTTTTCTTTATTTTATGTGTAGATGCAAATGGGGATTCTCATATGTAGCGTCCGAAATAACGCGCACCGTTCGATATGCGTAATCGTCGACGATCATCCGCAAAATATCTTCCCCATCCAAAATGAAGTCGACATCCTCCGTCACTTCCGACAGACAGTCCGCCAAGGAATCCAGGTTCGACGCAAAGAAATCCGGCAGATCCAACAGCTCTCGCATGTAGTCTCCCATGCTTTTCTTGTCGATCAGCTTGTTCGTGTCCAGCAAGATTACCCTCATTGCTTACCCTCCGTATAGCTGTTCAAACGACTCATAATGGTCTTCGGTGTAGTATATGTTGAAATTTTCATCGTAGACAATCCTTTTGGATCCACGGCTCTTTCGCCCAAGCGTGTCAATATCGCACTCCCTGTACTTCCCTTTGATCTTGGGAAGAACACCTTCATAGTTGCCATACACATCTCCCCCAATGCACTTTCCAGGGACAACCTTGTACAAAGGTCCGTTTTCCCATCCCTGCTTCCTGGCCTGGCTTTTGGTCATGTAGTTGGCTGGGAGCCGATGGTATGTCCAAAGATACAACGCAACCTCATCCTTTGTGTCGTATTCCCCGTCTTCCCTGACTTCCAGCTCATTGCCAAGGGATCCTTGCGGCGGCTTTTCTTCTTGTTCCTCAACGTTTTCAACCGCCGTGGAAGACTCAAGTGAAAACGTTGGTTCAACATTCGGCTCACCTACGGAAAGCCGTGACTGCAGGGGACCGACCAACAGCACGACAAGCACCGCAAGAACCGACATCACTATGTTCTTTATCTTTTTCATCTTCATATCCCTCCGTTACAATCGGCTTGGCATGATGTTCCTTCCCTTGTCAAAGAACCTAATGCCGCGCCAAGCGGCGAGGAGCCTTCATGATGACATCGATCGCCTTATGCAACACATCGATTCTTGCGGTACGCAACGTGCCGCCATACTCTCCATCCAGCGTCCAATCTGTATCGCCTTGCGATTCAAACACGGCATGCTTGATCTTGCGCAACACCAAATAATCGCTTTCTCCTCCCGTTATCAGCGCATTAGCAATGTCTGTGACCTTCGCCAAGTCGTTTGGCCTTTTGACCGCCAAAAGATCCATCACCCCATCGTTCAAGTCGTCAAAGCCTGAATCCTTGATGCGCATCCCGGCAATGGAAAGCGAGGAATATACCGCGCCAAACAGAAAATCTCCTTCAATGACTTCTTCATCGGCCGTAATGCGCATGTGCGTGCTATAGCCAAGGTTCTCCTGCAGACTGCCAAAGGCGCTGACAAAATACGCCGCATGCCCCAGGATGTTTTTTAACTTTTGGTCGGTCGCATACGAGATCGGCACAAACGCCCCAAAAGCCGCAATATAATCGAAATAACGGTCGTTGAAGCGACCGATGTCATATGGCGTCTCCACCCCATTGACAAGGTTGCGACAGATGACATCCATGTCAGCGTTTTGCATGCCTATGTTTACCGCAAAGTCATTTGTGCTGCCCGCAGGCACATAGCCAAGCGTTGGCCTATTCTCCATTTCCATCAACGCATTGACCACATGATGCAACGTTCCATCTCCGCCGCAACACACCACTTCATCGTAGAGTCCCTCCTTGCCAGAGAGTATTTCCCTTGCGCCAAGCCCGGCGGAAGGAAGCACGGGATAGACAACGACTTCCCTGTCATCAAGCGCCAGCGCGGTGATGACCTTGAACACCATTCGCTCCATGACCCCGGTGCCCGAAGCACCATTTACCAACAACAACGTCTTCTTCATGTTTCAAATGTACCACATTTGTTCAAAAAAAGGGATGCAATGCATCCCTTTGGAATCTTATTTTACGGTCAGGCTTGTGATGTGCGGGTTTGGTCCCTCATACCAGTAAAGGAAACCCTCAAGATCTACCGTCTCGCCGCCTTGCAGCGCCTCGACTGCCTTGTACACATCGCTGTCCTGGTTGCACAGATACGACTCGACGGTGAACGAATACGTCTCGCCATTCAGCGATACATTGAAATACAAATCATTGCCACGCTCGCCTGAGCCATCCCAGTTGTACATGAACGCTTCGCCTTTGTCGTTTTTCTCAACGGTCATGCCCTTGAAAGCAACCTTCTCGTTCTGGTGGTCGATCAATTCATCGGTTCCAAGCAAATCCGTGACATCAACGGCGTCAAAGACCTTGTTACCATCGATAATCTCATACGTTGCATCAATGATTTCGATTTCACCCGACCATTCAGCCTTGTATCCATTGACCCTGATCTTCGTGCCATCCTCTAGCTTGGCGTAGTCATCCTCGGAACATGGCAATTCATACAGGAAATAGCCGCCGTCTTCATCCTGCGCATAGACATTGGCCGTATTGTCCCACCAACTCTGTTTGCCCTGGACATAGGCTTCAATGACAACGTTTGTGTCGACTGCCGCAGCGACATATTCGTCATGGCTCATCACCAACACTTCGTCCGAAGCAGCAACGCTGGTGGAGACCTGCGGGGTCTCCGCCACGCTAGAGGCAGCGCTTGTCGACTGCGCAGGCGTAGAAGCAGGTGTCTTGGAACAGCCCGCAATCATTAACAATGCCACGCAAGCAGCAGTGGTTTTCGCAATATTCTTCATTTCTTTCTTCTCCTTGGCTTCATGCCGTAGGTTATTATACACTTTTTCTAAAGTAAAGCACCGCAAGAATCGCCCAAACGACCACCAATGTCCCTAGCAATACCTTGGATTCCGTTGGCAGCGGGCCAAGATTCCTCTTTCCCCCGCCGACAGCGCCCGAGGAAATGCCATCAAGGTGATACAGCGAGGAAACATCGGAGAACAGTTTCTCCATGTACGCATCGTCCACCTTTTCGTTGCGCCTGCGGCTCTTGGCAACATTTTCGATCATCTGCCCCGCTGCATCGCGCACCGATGTGGAGCCATTGAAAACAGGCGTGGTGAACGTATGCTGGACATTCTCCTGCAACAACAACGAAGCATCGATCTTGAC
>OMYM01000350.1 GCA_900315225.1 uncultured Erysipelotrichaceae bacterium
ATGACCGCTGCTTCCATCTACAAAGAAGCTCATCCCGAAGCAAAGATATCCATCATCGATTCTCTCTCCACAGGCGGTGAAGAAGTCCTTCTTCTCTACAAGCTCGCTGAACTCATGCGCACCAATGATTCTTTCGAGGCAATAGACAAGCAGATCCGCACATATCTAAGCAACACCCGTCTATTCTTCTCTTTCTTCTCCCTGCATAATCTCTCCCAAAACGGAAGAGTTAGCAAGGTTGCCTCGGCGGCACTCAGCGTCTTAAACATCGCAGTCACAGGCACGGCATCCCCTAATGGAACAATCAGTGTAACCGGCAAGGCAAGAGGAGAACGCAAGGCAATCCATGTCCTCATCAAAGATATGAAAAAAGCCGGCTATACCGGCAAACGTGCGATCATTACCCATGTGGAAAACGAACCCATGGCACTCTCCCTAAAGCAAGAACTATGCAAAGAATATCCGGAAGCAGACATCCACATCCTCCCAACCAGAGGGTTATGCTCCTACTACATGGAACGCAAGGGAATCGTCATCAGCTGTGAAACAGCATCATAACACATCGTAAAAAGACATGAAGTCCAAACAGTTCCGTGATAACTTCTCAATTACTTTCGATTCATCGATCCCATTCTTGATATCCACGTAATCAAGCACAAATGATTTTTCCTTTCGATTTTCCGCCACAACTGTAATGTTCTTTCTGATCCCAACACCAAATGAATATTTACACCGACCCCATAACGCGAGTATCCTCTCCATGCTCTGGTGTAGCGTCGAATCAAGTTTCATAAAAATGAATTCAAGTTTTATAAAACTTCCAAAAATGATGAATTCAAGTTTTATAAAAACCTCCAAGAAGGCTGAAACAACCCCGCCAGAGCATTCGATTCCAATAAAACAAGGTATCGATCAGTAGGATTTACATATAGGATTCGCTGGCATCCGTTGCAGGTTCGTGAACCGCAAGGCTGCTTTTCAATTTGACGGGCGAATGGGACCAGGGCGTTGTCTTGCTTTCTTCACTCCGCATTGTCGTCCTCCCTGTCGGAATGCCTGGACCCTGTCTGCCGTGGCAGCCATTCCAAGCCCCTTGACTCGTGCAGGATTATCGGTTTCGAAAGATCCCACTAGGGTTCGTCCCGGCTTGATCGGATGCTTGAAGGTCTGAGCCACCTTCCCGGGCTGAAGCCGGCGTGTTCCTCGACGATATGGATGATTTGGCGGAAGGGCATCGCGTAGTCCTGGAACAGCTTGAAGAATGAATCGAGCAGGTTCTGGCGCATCGCAGCACTGGGGACAAGCCCCTTGGTCGGCACTCCGCCATGAAGCCATCGAAGGCTATTGGAAAGCGTGCGCGGAATGTCCCTCCCTGTCACAATCCCACAGGAAACGCCTTGCTTTTCCCGGTGGATCCTTCCAAGACCGAGTTTTTCCCTTGCTGTGGCCTTCGATAGATCCAAGGCTGTTTTTATGGCCACGGCCCGTTGATGGACATTCTTGCAACAAGAGATGTCGATGCCCATGACAGCCGGCCACTGGTTCGTGCATGGGTGCCCCAGCCCATCCTGGCTGGCGGGCATCAGGGTGTCTTCCGGTGGAGCAGGACCTGGTTCCGTATTTTGGAAACCTCGGAGTCATGCATCAGGATTGTCATAAATGCTTCTCGTGCGCGGCTGGCATGGTGGGGCTTTTGTGGTCTTTCCCTTTGAAGGCACTTCGTACGTATATTTGCCTGAGTGGCAAGGGCATCCGTCCCCTTGCCCGGGATCGATGGAAATCGTCTCGCGAATCCTTTGTATAGAGCTTGTCCTTCTGCGTCTCCCCATTCCACCATCTGCCATTATTATAAAACTTGAATTCATCATTTTCAGAAGTTTTATAAAACTTGAATTCATTTTTATGAAACTTGATTCGACGCTACATCTGGGGTTTTAATAAACGAAATGCGTCCAGTTCATCTTTCGCTCTCACTTCCATTTTCTTGTTAAAGAGAACATTGTCCATCCGTACAGCTTTTCCATCACGCATGCTTCCTTGAAAACCCTTCGTTTGCACATTTACCTGCGCAATATGAGGATATCCTTTCCCAAAGACATATACCGTCCCGTTAAAGTAAACAGTTGTCTCGGTATATGTCTCTTCCTTTGTATTACCATCAGAATCGGTGACCATCCTTGTCTTTGTTTCTTCTCTTGCAATGTAGACATTCCCTCTGGTAATCTCCATGCCATGATAGACAAACGATACTTTGTCACAACTCGAAAAGCGATTTCCCATCCTAAACAAATCCAATGACGTGATTTCCCCCTGCGAAAACCCCTCTGCCGAATAATCCAAAGGCTGCAGTCCATTTTTCTCAAATGCCAAAAGGATATACATGTTCTTTAGCTCACCTGTAATCTGTTTCACCTGATATTCACTTATGCAAAGCAATATCATGACAAGGATGAATATCGGTGATATGTAGAGAAAGAATCTTATTACCAGGTCATCCGTGCTACTGTATCCGATAATACGCTCATTCTCATTCGTAACCAGTTCCAGAAACAAACATATCATTTGGAAAAGCATGTGCGCACTTAACCATCCGCATATCGTTCTCATGCGCCTTATGCCTGGGAGCTGTTCCTCCAGCTCCCTTATCCGCTCCTGCTTCATCTCTTACCCTTGGCATTTGCATCATAATGGAATATCGGTATGTTGATCCATATCATCATTATGATAGTATTCTGCTTTTCTTGCGCCAATGACAATCGCAATGAGATTACCTGGGAATGCCACAAGCATTCCATTGTATGCTGACACATTCGCGTTATACAATCTTCTGGCTGCCTGAAGATGATCTTCGCTCTCTAAGATTGCTTCCTGGAGCTTAAGATAGTTGTTACTGGACTTAAGCTCTGGATAACCTTCCGCTACCGTAAACAGTTCATTGGTCGCATCCCTCAGTTCTTCATCAAGCTTCTCGTTTACATTCAACGATTGGTTTTTCCTCACCTTCACCAAATCCATGAGCAGTTGTTTCTCATACCCCGTATATTCCCTGGCGACCTTTGCCATCTGAACAAGAAGATGATATCTCTTTTCCAATGCGATCTCTATTCCGGATGCCCCTTCCCTAACCTTGAGTTTCCCTCTCTGGATTCTAGTGAACGCATTTGATTTTTACGTTTTAAGGCGCTCAAGTTATATAAATCTCTAGGTAGATCGATAACCAAAACGAAAAGTTTAAA
>OMYM01000351.1 GCA_900315225.1 uncultured Erysipelotrichaceae bacterium
GATGCTATAGAAATCATCCCTTCCTTCAATTCCGAAGTTGACTTCTTGAATTCAAGTGTCTCGGATTCCTTTCCTAAGTTCATTTTTTATTATTCCATTGTGGCTTGGATACCATTCCAATCAATAATTAAGCATTTTAGCTCACTTACACATCTGAACATCATTCCTCCCAATACGGAGATAAACCATTGTTTACGTTGTAATGTTTGCTTTCGATGATTTCATCTTCTTCAAATATGGATGCATGCTTAAGAATATCAATCACATCTGACGGCGTATTAGCAACTTTTGCACCACGTTGTACATATCGTTTTGGCCATGTAATCATTTGATTCTCCATAGCTGAAGACGGGATAATGACAAGTCTATTTTGTTTAAGAGCAAAGTCTGCCTGCTTTAGCGAGCCTGAAGTTTCTCCCGCTTCCATAATCACAGTTGCTAGTGAAAGACCGCTCATTACGCCGTTCCTCAACGGGAAAAACCATCGTTCGGTTTTCTGGGCTGGAGAGAATTGAGAAATCACCAATCCCTTGTCTTCGATTTGTTCCTGGATCTCTTTGTTCTCGCTTGGATAATAGCAGTTAAGATTTGTTCCAATTACCGCAATTGTATTCAAGTCATTGTTCAATGCAGTCATATGTGCCGCAGCATCTATCCCTTTAGCAAGCCCTGATACAATGACAATGCCGTTTTCTCCCAGTTTTTTCGCCAGCCTTGCAGTGTTGTTTATCGCTCGTTCACTAGCTTTTCTAGAGCCGGCCAAGGCAACGGTGCGATTTTCTTGCAAAAGTTCTCTTTTACCTCGTATGTAGATAAAACGTGGCGCTTGTTCGGTTTTTGCCAGTTGTTTTGGATATTCCAGATCTCCTCTTTTGATAATATCATCCGTTTCCCTAAGATTGCAAAAGCTCTCATATGCTCGATCAAATTCAACTTTTAGCATTTCCACAGGATACCCAAAATATTCAGAGTATTGCGAGATGACTTCATCATTGGTTAAGAATCTTGTAACATCTGTAGATTTGCTGAAAGCTTCAAACAATGGCTCCAATTTCTTCTCCGACATGCCAGTGACATTCAGAAGAACGGCAAAATTCAAAGCTTCCCTCTTGATATCGGAATCAAATATAAACGTTCCCTTCTCAGCTTTCCATCCATAAGAATTGAAAGAACTAAGCTCGTCTTTCCTTTTTTTCAATTCATCGATATGAAAAATCGTTCCCGAGGAATTTTTCTTCAAGGGATTGAGTTTTCCCTCTTTGATCAATTGGTTCAACCTCTGCGGTGAAATCCCTAGATATTCCGCAGCTTCTTTCGAGAAGTATAATTGTTCTGCCAAACGAGCTTTGTTATCTTCCATGTCCCTTCTCCTTTCATTATCCTTTATTCTATCATTGCTCCCTCTATTATAGCATGACCTTGATAATAATCAATAGTTAATCGAAAAATCGGATAATATTCTAGTCCGTACTTGAATTATGGGTTTCAAATGAACCTTTCTTAGCGCGTTGATAATCCTATGGATATCCTCGCTGATATCCTTCGAATCCTATGCACAAAATACCATTTAGGACGCACCAGTGCAAATCGCAAGGCTACCAACTAGCGCATTCACTGGCAGGATGCCTGTTGTTCACGGGAATGAATAACAAGTCTACGTATTACGCGAAGGATACCGCGCAAGATAGCGCAAGCTCTTTGTTGTAGTCTTTCGGGCGCACACAAGGGAATGGGACTGTCATTGCTTCACACCACCCTGTTGGCATTTCCGTTCCATGTTGCTTTCGAGAGATCCTCTGAATCACCGAGGATCTCTTGAAGCATCAAATACATCGGCGCATTTTCCTTGGTTGCCGTGGCGAACCCCTCCATCAGCTCGTCAAGCATCCGAGGTGAACAAGGAGCGTGTACACCTGGTTAAGGCTTGTCAGTGACGCGAGTTTGTTCTTGTACGCTGTGGCGGGAAATGTTTTTTCGGTATCTCGTGGGCTGCATATTCGGCTAAACCCACCTCTTGGATTCGCCTAAAACAACCAGTTCTCCAGCATCCCACAAGGCAAAACGGGGTTGTCGCCCCCTCTCAAAGTGACATTCAAAGTGACATTTCGAATGTCACTTTGGATTTCCCGAATGCCTTGGATTAGAACAGAAAAGCACTCGTATGTAAAGTGGGTATCAATCGCTATCAACGGTAATTTGAAAGTCACCTCCACTACATTCAGCATTAGATTCTATGATGATATTTACTATACCTTTCTCAATATATCCACCAGTTGAATCTACTGTGTTACCTCCACTAAGTGTAAATAGCTTTTCTTTCGCACCAATATAATCATAATAAACCGTTATACTACCTGTATCTAGGTTTCCTTGGTAATGTATTTCTCCTTCCGATCTTTCTGTCTTCAGTCGAAAAACAAACGTTCCTTCAAAAGAAGTGAATCTCACTGAAGCAGAATTATTGTCAATATGCTGGGTAAAATCAACCGCATTGTATCTCGAACTATATCTGCTACATCCTGCAAGCATCATTAACATTACCATCATAACCGTAATAACTTTCCATCTGTCTTTCATCATCTTCCTCCCATTCATGCATTTGCCCTTTTATTTGTTAGAGTGTATAATACCACTATCGAAGGAGGATGACAAGAACAATGCTCAAGTATGAACGAGTTGATCAGAATAATGTAGGAATCGCTATTGCGATACAAAACACTCTCTTTCCAGAAGAGAATGGACGCATGAACTATGAAGAAGCCATCAATGGAATTACTGACTTTCAGTATTACCTGGTTGTTGATGAAGATGGATCTTATGTTGGTATATCCGGGTTATATCATTATCCCGTTGATGCCGAAAGCGCATGGCTTGGGTGGTTCGGCATCAAGGAAGAATACCGGAGAAGACATTATGGTTCCCAGACAATCGCCTTATTCGAACAACTAGCAAGAGATCAGGGTTATCGTTATGCAAGGCTATATACCGATGAACATGACAATGACGAAGCCATTCAATTCTATCTAAGCATTGGATATACATGTGAGAAGTATAAAAACGAAGATGATCCAGCGAGCTTGAAACCACCTCTGTTGATCTTTTCTAAAAGCTTATATGGTGGCTGTGTTACGCCATGGAACAATAGGAACATTGACTTTACTTCGCAAGCAAGGAAACAATGGGGTGAATAGTATGGCTAACATGTATGATTATTTGACATGGCGAGGGGATCTACAGTTTGACAGGGATCCTGTGCATGATCCAGATATGTTGATATTTGCGGCTTTGTCGTATACCGATCTACCTGAGTTAGAATCTAACGCCATGACCATCCATGAGATCCATAGGCGTTATGTGGAAGAGAAGATACAGCAGAGCCAGTTGATCTTCGATCCAGCAAAACTCTTGCAACTGTGTGCTGAAAGCCACCGCTACAGGAACGTTGTGGTGGAACATTGTCGCAGTACATTGGATCATGACCAAGTGATGCAGTTCTGTGCCATGAGTTTCCGCTATGACAACCATAAGGTTGTCATAGCATACAGGGGAACCGATACCACCCTGACGGGATGGCAAGAAGACTTATATTTCGCTGCCATCGATGAAACAAGCGCCCAAAGTGAAGCAATCAAGTTCATGAACGATTTCTACACGGGAACACAGGATGAAATCCTGGTCACTGGCCACTCCAAGGGAGGCAATCTCGCCCAATATGCATCCATCAAGGCCAATGACGATATAAGAGAAAGAATCAAAGGGATCTGGTCAATGGATGGTCCTGGCTTTAAGGAACACTTGATCCAAAGCAATGCTTTCCAACAGATGAAAGACAAGATGCACAGGGTTGTCCCTGAGCAATCGTTCGTGGGCATGTTAATGGACAACCCTGTGCAGCCCATCATATGCAAGAGCGATGCGTTCTTCATGGGACAGCATATGCCTGATACATGGCAGATCCTAGGACCTGGCTTTGAAAGAGCATCCCAATTATCCAATTTCTCCCAATTCGTGTGGCAAACGGTAGACAAGTGGCTGGAAAACATGACAGATGAAGAAAAACTGCACTTTACAGACAATGTCTTTGCCCTGTTGTCAAGTGGAGGTGCACAGACTTTAGACGATATGGTGGATAATCCTTTCAAGAATTCCAAGTCCATCATTAGCATGTTCGTTCACTCTGACAAACAGACCCAGCAACGACTTGGGGAAGTCATAGGCAAGCTCTTAAACGCCTCTGGCGATACCCTCAAGGGCAGTGTTTTCAAGGATAGGAAGAATATCGAAGACAGATGAAAATCGATGTAAAATACCTGCGTAAAGCCATGCTCATAGCGATTCCGATCATGATCCAAAACGGCATCACCAACTTCGTCAGTATGCTTGACAACATCATGATCGGACAGATTGGCACCGAACAAATGTCAGCTGTCGCTATCATCAACCAACTGATGTTCGTCTTCAACCTATGCATCTTTGGCGGTCTCTCTGGCATTGGCATATTCACTGCCCAATACGCCGGCAAGAAAGACAATGATGGCATACGCTACACCTTCCGCCTCTCTCTTATGTTGGGCATCTTGTTAACGGTTGTGGGAACACTGGTATTCCTCACCCACGGTAACAGTCTCATCCAACTATACCTCCACGCTGACGCAAGTATCACAGATACCTCTAACACACTTGCCTATGCCCTGGATTATTTACAATGCATGCTGTGGGGCATCATTGCCTTTGCGATCACCCAGGCATATGCAAGTGTGTTAAGATCCTGTGGCGAATCAATTGCTCCAATGGTTTCTGGCATTATCGCTGTGCTTGTCAACCTCATAGGCAACTACATTCTCATCTTTGGCAAGATGGGAATGCCTGCCATGGGAGTGAAAGGAGCAGCGATAGCTACTGTGTTATCAAGATATGTAGAACTAGGGTACCTAGTTCTACATACCCACTACCACCCCACCACCCACCCCTATGTCTCTACAGTATATACGTCTTTGCATATACCAAAGGGACTATTGAAACAATGCATCATTAAGGGATCACCGCTACTGTTGAATGAAGCACTATGGTCATCGGGACAGGCAGTACTGTCACAGAACTACTCGCTACGGGGACTCAGTGTCGTTGCTGGATTGAATATCGCTCAGACGATAAACAATGTCTTTAACATTGGTTTTATCGCCATGGGAAGTGCCATAGGCATTGTCATTGGCCAGGAGATTGGCACAGGAAGACTATGCACGGTGAAGAAGCACGCCAATGAACTGGCATTCTTCACAGTGATCCTATGCACAGGCATAGGATCACTGCTATTCCTTTCCTCAGGTATATTCCCTGGCATATACAGGACTAGCCAAGATATACGTGATATCGCAACAGACATCATACGCATCTCAGCATTGTTTATGCCTGTCTATGCCTACTGCAATGCCTCATATTTCACCATTCGCAGTGGGGGAAAGACAATGATCACATTCATCTTTGATTGTGGCTATACATGGCTTCTTTCCATCCCTACGGCATATTTCTTGATCAACTACACGACTCTTCCTTTCTTGACAGTATTTATATCTGTCCAGATACTGGAACTCATCAAAGGCATCATATCCTTCTTCCTCATCCAGAAAGGTTTCTGGATTGTAAATCTTACACAATAATGGAGCTACCACATGATACTATACAAAGGACGACCAACAGATGATAGGGAGCCAAGGGAATCCCAAGTCTATGACTTGCTTGATTCCCTTGGCATCCCCTATGAGCGAATCGACCATGATCCCGCTGACAATATGATCATATGTGACGCCATTGCCCAATCCCTTGGCTGTCTCATATGTAAAAATCTATTGCTATGCAACAGGCAACACACCAACTTCTATCTTCTCATGATTCCTTCAAACAAAGTGCTACACACCAAACAACTATCCCCTCAGCTACACACATCCCGTCTGTCTTTCGCTGAAGGAGAATACATGATCCAATACCTAAACACTCACCCAGGATCATTGTCCATCATGTCCCTTCTTTATGATCCTGGGTGTAAAGTGCAACTGGTGGTAGACCAAGATATTCTTCAAGAAGAATATCTTGGCTGTCACCCATGTGTAAACACATCCTCCCTCAAGC
>OMYM01000532.1 GCA_900315225.1 uncultured Erysipelotrichaceae bacterium
GACATCATCCGCATCACATTTCTCGAAATCAAACATTGAGACATGTTCGATGCACCAGTTTTTCATCGTCTTCAGGATGCTGTTGATCAATTCTTCATGGCTTGCCCCCGCGACCCCGTTGAAGGAGAAATGCATGACAGGGTAGCTTGACATGTATTCCCCGACCAGGTCTTCCCGCTCCATGATCGCCAGCCCGCTGAAAATCTTTCGCGTCTCTTCCTTGTCATTGCAAATGTTGAAGAACTCCTCCAGGGTGGAAAGCATCAGGCTCTTGCCGAATCTCCTGGGCCTTGTGATCAGTGAGACAGTGACATCTGAATCGAGCAAGTCGACCAGCAGCTTTGTCTTGTCGACGTAATATGATCCCTTTTGACGGATGTCACGAAAGTTCGTGTTTCCAATTGGCAGCTTGATTGCCATGGCGATCTCCTTTCATTTCATTGGCAAGATCATTATACTATAGGATCCTTGTGGTTGCAAACATATGCCCCTTCATGGATTTCATGTGCGTGTTTCAAGTTCATTTCTAATGTCTTGCTCCACTTGATTGAGATCAAATGGAACAAAATGCTTTATTGATGATTGGGCGACTTTGGCAGAATCCCTTTGTAGCAAGCGTGGATATTGTAGACAGGATCGTGATTGACGGATTATGGCCTGCAACTTGAGGCGGCTATGGCGTATGCCGTAGAAAAAAAGTTCACAACCAGGCGCTTTTTCTTGTGCTATAGGAATTATTATTTTAGCATTTCAATAGAATTCAAATATATGAAATATGCATACGTAAATATAGCTGAAGTTCGTGATATTGGCTATCCTGGCACATGAATAAAACGAACCTTTTCTATGGGTGTAAACACCGTTTATCGAACCGAGGGCATAAGTGTGACTACAAGAAACAGATCAGCGAAGATGTCCTGGATAATGCGGTGGCTGAAGTGATTTCAGCATTGGGTATTGGTCAAGAAACCTAAATTTGCGGCTTTGATGCAGTCCAAGATCAACATGAAGGTGGATACCGCAGTGATCGATCAGGAGATCGAAAACTATGAAAAAGAGCTGCGTCACTTCTATTCTCTGAAGAACAAGCTGCTAGAAGAGATCGATGGTCTAGATTTCGACGATAAGCATTATTCCCGAAGGGAATCCGATCTGGAAGACCGCTTGTCAAAGGCATATGATCGGATCGATGACTTGGAAGGTCTCTTCCTGGACGCTAAGGCAAAGAAAAGGACGATAGAAGCCGAGAAAATCACGGGAGATAATATCTACAAAATCCTGTTTTATTTTGGCAAAATGTATGCGGCAATGGACGAATTCGAGCGCTGGCATCTGATGGAGTCCCTGATCGATGAGATCCAGATCCATGGGGAACGGCAGCCCAATGGACAGGGGCTGAAATCCATCCGTTTCAAGCTCCCGATCATCGATGAGGATATGTCGTTGAGTTTGGACAATGACTCACACATCGAGACGGTAGTATTGATGTCAAGGAAAGATGCATAAGGCTGTCAAAAGTGCCGTATCTCCAGGCTTTTTGGGCATCTAATCGTCAACTGCGATGAGCAGATTCGGCCAAAAAAATCACTCTATCAGAACATATCAACCGCTTTTGCCGAAGGTTTGAGTTAGTGATTTAGATAACAGCAGGTTGTGGTTGTGGTTTAGATGCCAGGGCAGCAACAGAGTGTATGAGCCGAAGATACCAGAGCCTGCGATGAAAGTGCCGTTCTCGGTGAAAGCCAGCATCTCTGATCTGAGCATCAGAAAAGGACCGGGAAGCGATTATGACAGGGTTCAATTCATTCTGATCGGGATGTACACGATTATGGAAGTCCGTAATGGAAAAGGACGATGGTCCAGCAAAACTGGGTGGAAGCTCTTTCAATTTATGGCATTGCCGACAAGACAAGGAATGCCGGGATTTATTGAAGCTTATCTGGACTCGGCAAGATGCGAGGTTTTAATAGAGAGACTTCTGGAAATGTCTCTGCAGGAACTGAATAAACAAAGTGAATCTACAGAAGCAGGAAAGATGGACTTGCTTTCGGATCTTCTGACAGAGTTGTTGCTGATGTCCTTGTCTGAAAGTATTTTGATATCAATGACGATCTTTTCGATGTCAAAGATACGGAATGAATCGCCGCCTTCTGAAATTTCCATGACACCGGCATCCATACGGGAAGGGTTAAAATAGAATATCTTGATCTCCGACCAGTCGGGAAGAGTGCTGACGTTTTTCTTCTGGTTGAACGCAACATCGATATACTGGAACGATTGTAAACATCTATCCTGGATATTTGATCGTTCCAGTATAAAAAGGATGGTGACCAGTTCTTCAGGTATAAAATTGTTATACTCATCCTCGAGAAGGACTGCGCTTCTGCCCATAATCAGTATCGTCTGGATGCATTCATGCAAAACACCGCGACAACCTTTGGTAACCTTGATAATTAAGTATGCTTGGGGTATAATCTTGCTGGAGGTAAAATAATGAATCAGGAAGCCATAATAAACCGTATCAACGAAATTGAAGAACAGTTGACAAAGCTGCCGATTGGATATGTTGTATACAAAACAATACGGGGCAAGAAGCAGCCATATTTGCAATGGAACGAAAACGGCAAGCCAAAGTCTCAATACATCAAGGTTGCCAATAGAGAAGATGTAATCGCAAAGACCACGCTGCGCAAGGATTTGACTGCCGAACTAAAAGAACTAAAGGCCATGGCTCCCAAAACACCTGAACCAGCCACGGCTCCATCCTTTCGAACAAATGTCCTTTATGGCGGAAGACTTGATGCACAGGTCGCCATGGTGCAAGGGTTTGGCAAAAGGGATTGCTATCGTCTTTTGGATAGGTTCATGAATCTTAGGCTTGCGGGAAGGGTATGCCTGCTCTACGGGCTGCGCCGCACGGGGAAGACCACGATGCTGTTCCAGGCAATCAACGATTTGCCGCAAGAAGAACGTAGCCATGCTGCATATATCAAGCTGCGCAAGACAGATACAATGGCTGACCTTGACTTGGACCTGGAACGTCTTTGGAAGGGTGGCTACCGATATGTTTTCCTTGATGAAGTCACGCTGATGGAGGACTTTATCGACTCTGCCTCAATGCTTTCCGACATCTATGCAATGATGGGCTTGAAAATCGTTTTGTCAGGGACTGATTCGCTGGGGTTTTGGCTTACCCTTACGCAAGAACTATACGACCGTGCGTTCACCATCCACACAACATACATTCCTTTCCACGAATATTCCCGCCTGCTTGGCATCCATGACATAGACGAATATATTCGCTATGGAGGAACACTGTTGCCAGGCGAGCTTGCCTTTGACGATCCCGACGCAATGGCGCTGGATGCCGCTTTCCGGGATGATGAGACAACCAGAAGATACATCGACACCGCCATCTGCGGGAATATCCAGCATTCCTTGGCCTGCTGCAAAAGCGGCAACTACCTTCGCCATCTTCGAGCCTTGTATGACGCTGGCGAATTGACTAGCGCAATCAATCGAATCATTGAAAGCATGAACCACCAGTTTCTGCTTTCAACGCTGACAAAAACCTTTAAATCCCACGATCTTGGCTCAGCTGCCGAATTGCTGAGAAAACAATCGGATCCCACAAAAAGAACCAGGATTCTGGATCAAGTGAATCGTGAGGCAATTACAAGGAAGCTAATGCAATTGCTTGAAATCAAAAATCAGGAAGACGCAAGCATCGGCATCACGGATGCGCATGTAAAAGAAATCAAGGAATATCTGAAAGCTCTTGACCTGATTGTCGACTGTCCAAGAAGAAGCGTAAATTCAGAACCGGAAGAATATGTCCTCTTCACCCAGCCGGGCATGCGCTATTGCCAGGCGCAGGCCTTGGTCCACGTCTTGACAAACGACCAGGATTTCATGTCATTCCGGCAGGAAGAAAGAAACATTGCCTGCGAAAAGATCCTGGAGGATGTCCGTGGCAGGATGATGGAAGACATTGTGCTATTGGAAACAGCCAGATCCATGCCAAAAAACCGAAACGCGTTCAAACTGATTCTAAGCAGAAGCGAATTCGACATGGTGATCTACTCTTCCGATGACAATACATGCGAAGTCTATGAGATCAAACACAACCAGGTGATTGTCCCAAGGCAATATCATGTATTGGAAGACGAGGAACAATGCGGCCTTGTCCAGTCTCAATATGGCAAGATCACCAGAAGATGTGTGATATACAGGGGACCAAGCTGTATTCTTGAAAACGGCATTGAATACCAGAACGTGGAGGAATATCTGAATGCATTGTGATTGAGGACCTCAAAAGCTTAGTCGGGTGGAACTTGTTGATTTTTCGGAAGACAACGTTGTTGCTGTTGAATCCATGCGGCGACCTTATCGATTTGATAGGATCTTTATGTAAGAAATCAAACTGGCAAAAGGAAAATTCGTGAGCCTTGCTAAAAGTGATGTTTATCCCCATCTTCAGCAAGACGATAGATTAAAGCAAGCTTGAACCATTGCCGTGCGCAATATATCCGTTGTGTCATAAAGTCTCTGTGTTCTATGGTACAGGTTGTAGAGGAGGCATGCTAGAGCAATTCAACGAGTGTCAAAACGCTTTCGCTTCATCGATCCATGGCTAAAAGAAAAAGCATAAATTGAAATCATGCGCCATACTGTACTTGACCAAACATATGGAGGTTTGATTTATGTAGGGCAAAAAAATATCGCAATGTAGCGTGTTTTACTACATCGGCGATTCGCTTTGCCTAAACCTTCGCATTGAATAGAACGACTTCAAGCTACTCATATCGCCCCTTGACGAAGAGTGTGGAAGAGGCAGGAACGACTACTTGTCGCATTTTGTAAATCCATTTGATGTTTGAGGACCATGTCTTTTCGAAAATCAGAAAATACTTGACATTCAACATAAACATGTATAATATTCATTAAAACAGAGGGAGTGTTGTATGAAAAAGATTATTCAGATTATTGCGTGCTTGTTTTTGGCAATAGCAACTATGGTGAATCCGTTTTCTGTCAAAGCATTTGGAAGAGGCTATAAGGTACATGTAAAAATTACCCATGATGAAAAGTTGATCTATGATAGCGTGACGGACAGAGGATCAATTGTGAAAATCGACATGGACGATGAAGGCTATGAAATATATGCTGAATTTGTCGAGTATTATGATGAAATTGTTTTCGAGGACTTTCAGAGAAGCTTCAGCGGCTACCCGTCTTATCTTGAAGCGGAATTTATTGAAAAAAAGGTTGAGAATGGTGTGTTGAAAGCGCGCTATCATTTGAGGGCAATCAAGAAAGGCGCGTTTACTTATTCAGCGGATAATGATACGTCAATTTATTTCACCACTACCGATCCTTGGGTGAAGGTTTCCTTGGAAGATGCTGAGAAGACATACTGCGAAACAGACCGAGAGATCTATTTGACTGTGGGCAAAGGCTATTACGGAAGCTTGGAATGGTATGTTGAGGACAGGATTGATGAAATTCTTGCCAATTTCAATGAAACCAACATTCTACATGCAAGTTGGCCTGAGCAGTCTAGCGCGTATTTTTCGAGGGTTTACGGGATACGAAACATTTTGGTTGTTCCTTTGGAAGAAGGGGAATGCAATGTTGATCTTTGCGATGGGAACACATGGCATATCGTTGCTAAGGCAAGTCCGAGAGTGCAGATTACAAAGCTTGAAGTGACTGACAGTAATGGATATTTCACGGATATGACAAGTGATAAACTGATATTGACAGAAGGAGCTAGATATTCAATTCATCTTGAAGGAAACGGAGAATTTGAAAAGTACTATAGCATGGAAGACCAACATTCTCACTATTCTGTATTAAATGCCCTTAAGAACGGTCTCTCTTTTGCAACAAATTATGTGGTTACCGAATATTCCTATGAAAATGGCAATCTTTCCTTGACGATGGAATTCACTGCTGAAGAAAAAGGATACTATGGTTTTCAACGGATTTTTGAATATCAATGGTTGGATGTTTCCATTCATGAAGTGGGGTGCGATCCAACCGATTTATATGCATATAGGTATTTTGGATTCTGCGATATAAACTTTATCGGTAGGTTTTGGTATGAAAACGGGAAGAGACAAGGCGTTTATGGCGATCATAAGAATATCATAGATACCTTGTATAATTTGGAAAGAGGACGAGAGATTTTTGATCCTGAAAGGAACGGATGGTATTGGCTTGATGCCGTGTATGATGGAAAAGCTGCATACGGCAAAGAAGTCTGGATGCCATATGTCTACCAAAATGAGGATCAAATGCCTGAAGAAGAAATGAGAATGAATGCGAACATGGCTGACGAAGGCATGAAAGAATATACTTACCAATGCATGAAGAACAAGACTGGCAAGTGGGTCAGATATGATCCAGATGGCCATATGATGAAAGGCTGGGTAACAATCTCTGGCAGCATTTTGTATAATCTAGAGATTTATTTTCCAAACCAGTCGGGCAATACATATTATTACGACACTAAGACAGGACTCATGGCAAAGGGAGACATTATGATAGAGGGTAAAATGTATCACTTTGATGAAATAACTGGTGTGTTGCAAAAATAGTCAGCTTGAATTGACTTGTTGAAGGATGGCTTCGCCGAAATCTAACAAATGAATTTCTGGGGAAAACCTAACATATTGAGGGCGGGAAAACCCACGGATTCAACCGTGCGGATGGTATCCCGCCTTCTTTTTGTTTAAACAATGATGTAATGCTAGAATATGTTTGATCTACGGTCTACTAACACATAAAAAAGCGCCTCTGGCTAGAGACGCTGGCGAAGAAGTTTTCCGATAAAATGAAACAAGCCGCGAAGTGAATCAAGTTTGCCTTCTTTCGATAAGTCGGCATTTGATAAGAGGACAGCGGGTATATGGTGAAGGAGCGCATCGAGGAGGTCGGGGAAGGATACGGTTTCTGCATGATGATTCCCGACTCATTCAACGTCGTCGACTATATGCATGAATTCCCCTAATATCTGCATCATTTAACTAACCCAAAACAACACTGAAAGATCTCTTTCGCACGGACAATTTAAGAACGTTGTCTGCTACAAAAAGGAATGGAAGCTGGAAGAAATGGTCATGCTGTAGAGGAGATGAACCAGCACGAAGAAATGGATTGCTGAGAGACAGGCGATGAAGGAGTGGCTGAGGATCGGATGCGATGGGGATGCCCAATCCCAGAGACCAGAAGGGCAAAATGAAGTTGAACTGCTTCCTATTGAATAAGAGATGATGTGGTTGGCACCATCGGCATCGCCTACAGGTGGAGGTACCAAGTCATCCATGTGGTTCTGCGTCCAAAAGCATGGTGCTAAGTATCATATAAAACAGGATTGAAAAGGATCAGGAAAGTGTGATATATTAACATGGATGTAGACTAAAGAATTTAATAAGGCGCTAGGATTAAAAAGAAAGGGACAAGAAATTATGAAAAATGCAGTAGAATTCAAAAAGATGCTTGCTTCGGACGAGGCAAAAATGAACGAGTATTCCGAACAGGTCAGGAAACTGATGGAAGAAGGAATGGAGAAGCAGGACGCGGCAAGGAAAGTTGCGGCTCTGATGGGTTATGAACTATCGGATGAAACTATAGCTGCAGCGGACAAAGAAGGCAGAGAACTTTCGCTGTATGAACTGGATGCGGTAACCGGTGGTTTTTTTTGGTGCGGTGAAGATGCACCGGACGGGCATGAACTGCACTGCGTCTCATTCTTTTACAACGGATGGAGGGATTTCTATCATTGGAATGCCTATACTTACTGCAATAACGGAGAGGGTCGGAAACATGAATTCGGGGAAACGTTTATGTACGGTTTCTACGCGTTAGGCGGCGACAGTCTCTGTTATAAATGTACACTCTGCGGAGCGATTGTACCGGTTGAGCCGAGAGATCTCGATCGTATCCATTAGACAGTAGAAATGAAAAGGAACCGTATCGATGGAACAGAGAACCAGACATGAAGAATTATCACAGAACGAAGAAGGCGGGATCAGATGGATCCTCCAGGAAGCATATGCATTAAGGGGATGGAAGCTGCTCCCTTATGCGTTGCAGAATCTCTGCTATCCGCATACGGTTTTTTTCAATGAGGCCCAATGGCAGACGATTCTGGCATGCGATGGAAATGACGTATTTGATCTTGATACGCTTTCCGCCGAGCAGAAACAGCTTCTGCGGAAGCTGGAACGGGGCGGCTATATCCGCCCCTGCCGCCAGGGAGAAAGCCTGAATGAGAACCAGAGATACCGGTTCTATCCATCCCGTTTCAAGGAACGGGTATTATGGGCGGTTACTGGCCGCTGCAATGCCAAATGCAGACATTGCTTTATGTCTGCTCCGCATTGTCAGACGGAAGCGGATTCGGAAACCATGATCCGGGTCCTGGATGCGTTTGCCCGTTGCGGCATCAAGGGGATCAGCCTGACCGGCGGGGAACCGCTTGTCCGCAAGGACTTCATGGATCTTGTGGACAAGATTCATGAAAGGGGCATGATCGTAGAAGAGATCTATACCAACGGTCTTCTGGTGAATGAGGGTTTCCTGGAGGGAATGAAACTGAGGCGCATGCACTCCTGGATCCAATTCAGCTTTGACGGTGTCGGACATCATGACTGGCTGCGCGGGGTACCAGGTTCGGAGGAACAGGTCCTTTCCGCCATGCGGATGTGCAGGGAAAGAGGTATTCCGACTGCCGCATCCATGGTTCTGTTCCGCGAAAACAGAAACAGCATCCGCGATACGGTGAATCTGCTGGCGGAATGCGGGTGCATGGGATTAAAGATCTCGAAAGCTTCCGCGCAGGGGGAATGGCGCAATGAAAAAGAACATGACCTCACCATCCGGGAAGTCTTTGAAACATTTCTCGAATATCTTCCGCACTACTTTGAAGACGGAATGCCGATATCGTTGGAACTGGAAGGTATGTTCCGATATGACAGGCATACAGGCCGCGTCAGCAGCGGCTTTGTGCACAGCGGGGATGAAGCAAGATTTGAAAGAACTCTGATGTGTGGGCATATGAGGAGGAATCTCTACGTCGGTCCCGATGGAAGAGTGCTGCCCTGCATGTCGATGAGCGGCCTGTCCGGTGAAGAAGAGTTTGAGAATATGCTCGAAATACCGTTGGAAGCCATTCTGGAGAGCGAATCGAGGTATATGACTTTCTGCAATCTGAGGGTCAGCGATTTTATGAAGCTGCATCCCGAGTGCAGGACCTGTCATTACAGAACGCAGTGCCTCGGCGGATGCAGAGCGATTGCGGCAGCGGAAGCCGGCGGTGATATACTGGCAAAAGATACGTATGCATGCGAATTTTTCTTCGGCGGATGGAAGGAGAAGACGGACGAGTTTCTTGGCCTGAAGCTTCCGGATTCTTGTCGTTGAAAAGCCCCAAATAAAGGATTTATCACAAAAAGAAGGAATGAGATTGATGTCCGGACGAGTTCTTCCATTTTTCCGGTTGGAGACAGCGTTGCCGGTAACAACCAGCATTTGTGCCAGAGTTTTCTGCTCGATGCCTGCGAGTTCACGGAAATGATGAATCCGTTCGCAGATAATCGGAATAGAAGGCTTCTCTATAGGTTTTCCTGTTTTTCAGTCTATCCGTTTACTGCCAGCAGATACGGACCGGTCAAAACTACGGCGGACCATGGGGAGCCTCCTTTCAGATACGTGAGAAGCAGGAGTCAATCCCACTTACGCAGGTGATGCGCTTGTTTAAACTCCCGGATCTCATCGACAAAGAAATCTTCCAGCACTTCAAAAAGATCACAGAAACTTAGAGCATAGCAAAGAAGTATGAATTGTAAAACAATCAGCGCAAGATAAAGGTCATCTTCCATGCGGCCTGAGATGCCCATTAATGGTCAAAATGAGGGTTCGTCATAAACAAAGACTGTTTGGTAATAGTGAGGTAGTTTGGACAGCCCGGAAAATTCTACCCGTGGTGCGTCAGACCGTACCGAGGGGGCTGACAAGGTTTCCGCACGGATTGCTGCGCTTCTTTCCGAATACATTTCCATTCACAGAAAGCTGTTTGCCGATATCTATTCCCATGCCGGACGCATCCGCGACTACAACATCACGAAGAAGGAAATGGGAGCTGAATGGTGCTACCGTACTTTACTGTAGTGCCACGGAGCTACGTGCGACACTGGACTATGATTTCTCGGAAGAGAAGAAGTTCTCTAATAGAGCTATTCGATTTGTCCCCCTTTTTGACCTAGAAAAGGGACGGTAAATCGAAGTCGAACAAGCTCGCATATTTTTTTGATCCTTGCTTCTTGTGAGCCAGGGCAAGCGCAAGCA
>OMYM01000153.1 GCA_900315225.1 uncultured Erysipelotrichaceae bacterium
AGATTCCAATAACCTTCCATTGCGGCGAGACTTCTCGCGTGCATATGAATGAATATGCCGAGATGACGCATATTCTTCCAGTTGTTGGAAAATACCCTCGGATTCCCTTTGTATTGACTCATCTTGCGGCAGGAGATCCAGATCTTGTATTGGAGATAGCACAAAAGCATGACAATGTTATCTTTGACACATCGATTACCATGACTGGAGAGCATTGCATTCATCGTATTCATGACAACGTATGGGAGAATGACAGGGATACAGTGGAATTGTTCCGGAAGATCGGATGCCATCGGATTGCCTTTGGGTCGGATTATCCCTTTGGCAATCCAATCAAAGACATTGAAAGAATCAAGAGGCTTGCTTTAGACAAGGTGGAAAAAGACATGATCCTAGGAGAAAATACATATCGCTTGTATTATGGTTTAGATGGAGCTTTATGAAAACGATGAGAGAGTCGATGTATTTGGACGATGTAAGGGCAGCACACATTGCATTTATTGAAGCTGACAAGATCAAAGAACCTGCATTGATGATGGATTGGTTTGATGAGGATGCTGGATTTAGATCTGAAGTCCAGTATAAAATAATAGCCCAAAATATTGGTTAGCTTATTCGGAAAATTAACGTATATGAGAATTCTCATTTTAAAATTACAAAAAATGGGATACTAATGATAGAAAGGAGAAATAATCATGACTACTTCTGAGTTTCAATTTGATCTTACAAACAAGAAAAATCCTTTATCTGTTCTCCAAGACATTTGTGAAAAGTTTACAGCTTCCACTAGAGGATACGTGCTAGTCCAGACAGAACCGTATGAAGGGCAGATATTCACTTATCGACATAAGATATTCGATAATGCATTGAGTACAGTTTATCCTGGCACAGAAAAAGATATCCAGCAAGACCTTGGAGAAATCGATGGCTTTGATGAAAAAACATATGAAGTATGCTTTGCTTCCAAGGTAATGCAACATCTAAAATGGCGACTGATGTTTATCCGCCATGGATTAGGTTACTATCCTGTTACCGTGGTTTTGCAGAAAGATATTGCTTTTGACATTGAAGCAGAGAAGACAGGAAATTATGTTTTTACGTTGAATAATGAGGATGAATTGCGTGAATTTTTTGAAAAAGTGTTTATAACAAAGACTGTGAAGAAATTTGCCCAGAGTGTGATAACCGAATCATTGATCAGGGAGGATGTGGAACAGAAGGATGACCAGGAAGAATAAACAGCTATTACAATCGTTCCAGTATGCAAAGGGCTATCCACGCTGATTGTAATGATTTCTTTGATTGATATCTCAAGCAATATATTTTGAATATCACAATTGTTTATGCTTTAGCAACAAGTCAAGTTTCATAAAAGGAGGACTTGACAATAGTCCAGAAAAGATGGATGCTTGAAAGGAGGCAGAAGTTCTATGCTTGGAGGTGATACTGTATGCCATTTAAGATTATCAGAAATGACATAACGAAAGTGAAAGCAGATGCGATTGTGAATACAGCTAATCCAGAGCCACGATACGCCAGTGGCACGGATGCGGCTATCTATAAGGCAGCAGGGGCTGATGCCCTGCTTGCTGAAAGGAAAAAGATCGGCAGGATTGCTCCGGGTGAAACAGCAGTTACAGCCGCATTCCAGCTTCCAGCAAGATACATCATCCATACGGTTGGACCTGCTTGGATCGATGGAAATCATGGAGAGTATGATATTCTGCGCTCCTGCTACAGGAAATCCTTGCTGTTGGCGGATCAACTGGGGTGTAAGAGCATTGCTTTTCCTTTGATTGCTACAGGTGTCTATGGCTTTCCGAAGGATCAAGCTTTGGAGATTGCCCTCTCTGTCATACGCCAACATCTTCAAGAGTCTGAACTAAACGTGATCTTGGTCGTCTTTGGATACAGTTCTTATCAGATCGCATCTACACTTACGGAGCAGATAGAGGAGTACATTGATGAAAACTATGTCTCTTCGCGTTCAAAAGAGGAATATGGAGAATCTATCGAAAGCTTTTTAGAATCAAGACGCAGACGGTTGGAACAAGAACAATACATTGAAAGTCTACACATGTATTCGTTTTCTCCCAATGAAGCGATGCCGACGAATCTTCCAAAACAAGAGAAGGCTTCTTTGAAAGATATGGTAAACAATCTTGGGGAAAGCTTTCAAGCCAAGCTAATGCGGATGATTGATGAGCGAGGCATGACAGATCCAGAAGTATATAAGCGGGCAAATGTAGATAGAAAGCTGTTCTCAAAGATTAGATGTAGCGAGGAATACATTCCCAAGAAGAAAACCATTGTAGCTTTTGCGATTGCATTACGCTTGAATCTAGATGATACCAAAGATCTTCTAGCAAGTGCTGGATATACATTAACAAACAACAGCAAGGCAGATGTTATTGTGCGTTTTTGCTTGGAGAATGGCATCTACGATATCTTTGAAGTGAATTCATTTCTCTTCGAATTTCATCAACAGATCCTAGGTTGATCAATGTCGCTTTGCAAGCGACCATTTCCTTTGGGAAATCCAGTATACTTGTATCAGTGAAAGACAAGGAGGAAAAGTGTAATGTTTGGAGCAATTTTAGGTGATATGATTGGTGCGCCTTATGAATTTGACCAGAGTCCGAAAGTGAAAGACTTCCCATTGTTTAGTAGGGGATCACAATTTACCGATGATACGGTCATGACAATTGCTGTAGCAGATGCATTGCTAGGGCTTGATCAAGACGCTGATGATGAAACTGTTCATCAAGCTGTAACAACATCCATGCGGACATGGGGAAGAAAGTATCCAGGTGCTGGATATGGCGGTAAGTTTTACCGATGGCTCTTTACCCAAAGGATCCCCAAGCCCTATAACAGCTGGGGAAATGGCTCAGCGATGAGAGTTGCTGCTGTGGGGTGGCTATATGACACAATCGAAGAAACCAGACGATATGCAAGACTGACAGCTGAAGTGACCCATAATCATCCCGAGGGAATCAAAGGTGCAGAAGCAACAGCCAGTGCTGTATATATGGCAAGAACAGGATCATCCAAGGATGAGATCAAGGATTATGTCATGCAACAGTTTGGCTATGATCTTTCCCGAACATGCGACGAGATTAGACCGACATATCATCATGTGGAAAGCTGTCAGGAGACAGTTCCCGAAGCAATCACAGCTTTCCTTGAAGGAACAGACTTTGAAGACGTGATTAGAACAGCTGTTTCTCTTGGTGGAGACAGTGATACACTGACATGCATAGCTGGTGCCATGGCAGAAGCATTCTATGGCGTGTCAGAGGAAATGAAGAAAGAATGTCGTAATAGACTTCCCAAAGATATGCTGGAAGTACTGGATCGTTTTGAACAGAAGAAGCTTGCAAAACATCATCCATTGCTTCATGATTCCTTTCTGGATGGCAATGAACAGATTGAATTAGCTATCGTCAATTACCATGCACATAACAATCAAGAAACTCTACTTGCCGTTCTTGAAACAATCAGACAAAGGATGCACGCTGATGGACACTTCATCTTTCCTATAATCATAGATGACGATGATGAAAACAGTTTCTCTTTCCAAGCACTTCAGACAAAAGATGGAAAATTGTGGAGTGTAGCATTCACATCACAAGCCGAGTTTGAAAAAGGCGCTCCAAGCCGTGTACTCTCTAATTTTATTGACAGTACCATGAAACTATGCTTGGAGTCAGAGACAGAAGGCTTTGTTATCAATCCTTGGGGACAATCATTCATGCTTACGAAAGACTTGATTGAGAAGATCTTTGAAGCAGACGGAGATATAGAGTACACTGTTCCAGATGATCCAATTACACGACAACTGTTGGAAGATGGCTCTTTCCTGAAAAGAGCAATAAACATATGCAACAGGAACCATACAAAACTGAATATGCTCAAACTAGCAAGAATCTTACGTGACAGCTATGTCTACGTTCCATGCAATATGATCATGAGCGATGCTGATTATGAAGCATGGACAAAGATCATACAAGAAGCAGAAGAACAGGGTGGTCTAGATTCATTGGTGGGAAAGGAAATGATCAGTCAAGATCAAACACGAATGGTTCCAGATATCCTGCAGAATGGCGAAGACTACTTCTTCCCCGTATTTACAACAGCCGAAGAAATGGGTGGGTATGGCGATAATTTCTCCAAGATTGCAACACACTTCCTAGATGCGATCAACCTAGCTAGAAACAACGAAAAGAACGTTGTGGGCATTGTGATCAATGCATTCTCTGAACCATTTGAGATTCCAATTGACCTATTTGACATAATTGCTAACATGAAATCCAGTGTTGAAGAAGTCGGTCCATCTGGAGCATGACTGTCAATCAGTGAAATATATACTAATCTGAAAAAACCGGGATATGTTCCCGGTTTTGCTGGTGTTGCTACTATCAATCATAGATTCTTTTTCCCATGCAGCACTTCTTGAACTTCTTGCCTGAACCACATGGGCATTTATCATTTCGACCAATCGCTGGTTTAGAATACTTGGACGTTGCCTGGGAAAACAAATCAACATTATTATTGATGAACATTGTTGATCGTTCTCTTGGGAAATCTGTGTAGAAGACGCCAATGTACCTTGTCTCCAGAAAACTGTATCGAGGCTTTAATTTCTTAATCAATGCCGTGGCTTTTTCCGAATCTTTCAAGACACTGAGGAGTTCTTTATCTTGATCTGCATAGTGTGGATAGTACTTTTCCATGATGTTCACTAGTTGCACAGATAGAACTCTTGCCTTCAACAAACATAGCTTGGTATCTAGATCCTTGAACTCCTTTTGCTCAGGACTATCAAAGGAATAGCCTTCGACAACACGAAGTCGTTCTATCATGTATTTGTTTAATCTTTTGTCTTTTGCGGCATAGTATGCTTCAAGATACTTGATCCATGAATACATGTTATGGGTGTTCTCGGCATCGAAGTAAGGTTCAAATGTCTTGATGGCACGACATGCTTTATTGGCAAAAGCAAGATCAAGGTATTCAATTGTTTTCACGGTTCTCGGAAGTATGAATGAGAGTATTGGGCTGGTTTCATCGCCTAACTCAGGATGGGATATGATAAAGTCTAGAGACTTGTCAGAAATCTCTTTAAATCCACGGGCTTCATCTGGGTTGACAACTTGGTCGAAAGCCGTATCATATGCCATTGTCAAGAATTCATATGATAACAAGACTTCAAAAGCACAATCGTCATTATCGCCATACAAGGATATGATTTCCTTCGCAATTGCCTGTGATTCAGTATAAAGCTTATTAGCATGGAGACATGCTGCGTAATCATACAGAAACAACGACTCTTTCACGCCAAGATCATAAGCCTTCCGCAAGAATTCAATGGCCTTGCGAACAAATCCCCGATCAAAGTAGGCAATTCCAAGTTCTTTGATAAATAGACGGTTGGCTGGTTCTTTCTTATAAAGCTCTTTAGCAAGGGATACAGCTTTTCCACTGTTGCCGTTTTTCTTGTATGCCAACATCAGGTAATACTTGAAGTAACTTGAGTCAGGCCATTTCTCCAAGGCAAGTTGGCAAGTGTCGATTGCTGCTTTCCACTTCCTTGCATTCCATAGGCTTGTAAGAGTATTGTCAAGTACCTTTGCTTCAAGGGTGTTGACATCAAGTGTAGGTAGATTCTGTGATCCATCCGATGTTAACAATTGTTCATAGGCACTGCGTATTTCCTTGAAACCTTCTGGATCAACTTCTGGCGCATGTTGGCGAACCAAGCGATAGTATGCTCTTTTGATTTCAGCTTGGGTAGCATTCTCGTTTACCCCAAGTATTTCGTAACAAGATTTTGCCATATTCAGCTCCTTTCCGTGAATCAGGCATTATGATTATAGCGCAATGTGTGAAAAAATATAAGAGCATAGTTGCATTCATTCTTGTTCTTCATGCTTCTTAAGATAGGATAGGTATAGATCCATGTTAATGGGCAGGTGGACTTTCTTCTCAGTCCAGGCGGATAGATAGGCAGCGTTAATGATAGACAATGCGCCAACACCTTCTCTTGAGGGAGCGATTAATGGCTCTCCATGGACAATAGCATCACAGAAATTCCTTAACATGATTTGATATGCTTGGCTTTGTCCTTGGATGGGGTAGGAAACGGTTGTTTCTTGCAAACCTGCTCTGTCTGAAACATCCGCATTTCTTGCGTATTCACGGACATCCTGATCAAATAAAGTCACATGTAATGCGTCATCCAGCAGGATTCTTCCCTTTGTTCCGATGATTTCAAGCATATTCCTTCCACAACCTTCAATCGTGCTGAGAATGAATGTTCCTGTCATCTTGCCAGGATATTCCATGCATAACGTTGCTTCATCATCGACTTGGAAATCATTGCCTTTGCCAAAAGGAATGCAGGCATAGAGGGATTGGGGAACACCGAATAGATATTGCCAAAGATCAATCAGATGATATCCTTGGTTGATCAATGCACCACCGCCTTCTCCCTTCCAGCTGCTGCGCCATGTGCCTGAAGCGTGATATTTCCGTGTTCGGAAAAATGTTGTATTTTCCATGCATACCCGTGTCACTTCGCCAATTGTGTTTTCTTCCAACAATTGCTTGATCTTGCGATGGCTTTCAAAAGTCCTTTGATGGCACATCAAGCCAAGAACCAAATTCTTTTCCTCTGCCAGAGAACTCATTTTTTCCGCATCTTCCATCAAGATGCCGGCAGGTTTTTCGCACATGACATGCTTTCCTTCCTGCAATGCCCGAATGGTCATTGCGGGATGTTGGCGATGGGGTGTCACAATAAGCACAGCGTCGAATAGATCGCCATGGCTATACATTTCATCCTCGCCACGAAAGATATCTGTGTTTAGGTGTTCTTTTGCCCACGCTGCCGTTTGGTCGCTTCGACAGCATACAGCGGACAATGTCATTGATGGTATTTCGTTATTCTCTAGCATCAAGGCATATTTCTTTCCCATAACGCCAAGACCGATGACCGCACAACGTATAATTTTTTTTCCATATGTTCCTCCTGTCTATAACTGTAAATCAAAAGTGTTTATAATGCTATAGTTTCAAGGAGATAAAGTTTGATGTACTGTATCCCTCTTCCAGCGTTGGGATAGAAGTATCTTGATGACGGTAGGCAGAAAACATAATATTTTTCCCCAAAAAAGGTTGACACGATGTCAATATGTGCTATACTTATTGAGTTGACATAGTGTCAACGATGGTGCTTGGATACATTGCTGAGCGAAAACAAATGAGAAAAGGAGAACAAAATGAAAAACTTACCTAAGATTGCCCTTGGCGCATGGGCATGGGGCAATGATGGAACATTCGGAAATAATTTGACAGAAGAAGCATTGAAGCCAATCTTCGATGCTGCAATGGACAATGGTCTTAGTCTTTGGGACACAGCATATGCCTATGGCATGGGTACTTCCGAGAAGGTGTTGGCTGGTTTCTTGCAAGGCTTGGATCGAGACTCCTACCTTGTCTCGGATAAATTTACGCCACAGTGTGCAGATCCCGATTCTGCCACAGCAATGAAGGACATGATCGAGATGCAGCTGAAACTCATGAATCTGGACCAGTTCGATATCTATTGGATTCATAATGTCTGGGATGCTCCGAAATGGACAGAAGAGCTTGCCAAGTATTTTGAAGGCAAGGAAAATGTCCCTATGCTTGGCGTTTCCAATCACAGTTTGTCGGAAATCAAGCAAGCAGATGAGATCTTGAAAGCCCATGGCTTAAAGTTGTCTGCCGTACAGAACCACTACAGCCTGATCAACCGTTCATCCGAATATTCTGGTATTCTTGACTATTGCAAAGAGAATAATATTCATTTCTTCGCATACATGGTTTTGGAACAAGGTGCCTTGTCAGGAAAATACGACACGAAACATCCAATGCCAGAAGGTTCGGCTCGGGCAGAAGCATATAATCCTGTCCTGAACAAGCTGGAGGTTCTGAATGCTGAATTGCAGAAACTGGCTGATCGACACAGGGTTGCTGTTGCACAGATTCCGATTGCCTGGGCAATTGCCAAAGGAACCTTGCCAATCATTGGTGTGACAAAGACATCGCATGTTGAAGATGCAGTCAAGGCAATGAATGTCAAGCTATGCGAAGAAGAAATCAATGAACTTGAAGCAGTCGCAAATACTTTGGGAATCAATGCCATTCGTTTCTGGGAAAAGGAAATGAAGTAAAACGAATATCTGGACTTCCGCATTGAGAGAATCTGGAAGTAGTGAATACCATCAGAGAATATAAAAGCCGATGCATCCTTTGAGCCAAAGGGAATGCATCGGCTTTTTTTTTTGTGAAACTAATCTGGATTTTCTACTTATCCTGGAACAGATATTTACAATCATTCCGCATATTGCTATGCATCTGAGTATATTCAATTATCCAGAATAGCTTTCAGATCTTCCTTCGGTGATCCAGTGGGGGCGATGTTGTAATGCTCTGCCAGATAGTTCAATACATTGGGTGATACAAAGGCAGGCAGTGTTGGTCCTAGTCGGATATTCTTGATTCCAAGATACAGGAGCGTCAATAGAACACATACAGCCTTTTGTTCATACCATGACAATACAATTGACAAGGGAAGATCATTTACACCACAGCCAAAGGCATCCGCAAGAGCCAAAGCTACTTGGATGGCACTATATGCATCGTTGCATTGACCCATATCCATGATACGAGGCAGTCCTCCAATCGTTCCAAGATCTAGGTCGTTAAAGCGATACTTGCCACAGGCAAGGGTCAATATCACGGTATCGGAAGGTGTGTTTTTCACTAGTTCTGTGTAGTAGTTTCTGCCTGGCTTTGCGCCATCGCAGCCACCCACCAAGATAAACCTTTTGATTGCGCCTTGCTTGACGGCTTCAATCACTTGATCGGCCACATTTAGAACTGTTTTATGCGCAAAGCCAGTCATGACGGTTTCACCGCCATTGATGCCAGTGAATTGGGTATCTTCCTCATAGCCACCAAGTTCCAGGGCTTTCTTAATCACGGAAGAAAAGTCTTTCTCTTCTCCAATATGGGTAATTCCTGGATAGGATACCACCTCGGTGGTAAACACACGGTCTTTGTAGTTGTCACGCGGTAGCATCAAGCAGTTGGTGGTGAACAGAATAGGAGCAGGGATGCCAGAGAATTCCTTCTGTTGGTTTTGCCATGCCGTGCCAAAGTTTCCCTTGAGGTGAGGGTATTTCTTCAGTTCTGGATAGCCGTGGGCAGGTAACATTTCGCCATGGGTGTAGATATTGACATCTTTGTCTTTTGTTTGTTCAAGAAGCTGTTTTAGGTCATAGAGGTCATGTCCAGAGATGACGATGAATGGTCCTTTTTCAACCTTGAGGGACACTCTTGTAGGAACGGGAATGCCAAAGGCATCGGTATTTGCCTTGTCCAGCATTTCCATGCATATGTAGTTTGTCTTTCCAACTTCCATGACAATTGGTAACAATCGTTCCATGTTCCAGTCTTCCCCAATCGCCACGAGTGCCTTGACAATGAATTCGTTTACTTCATCATTGTGATAGCCAAGGACACCGGCATGATATGCATAGGCAGCCATGCCACGGATGCCAAAGAGGATCAGTGACTTCAGGGAACGGATATCTTCATCCGCTGTCCATAACAGTGTCATGTCATAATCAAGACATGCTGAAGAAAGCTTCTCTTTCTCGACATGTACTTCATCAATCAATTCACGTAAAGTCTTCTCATTGAAATTCACATTTGTAATCGTGGTAAATAGTCCCTTGATGAGAAGCTTGCTTGTGTTCTTTGTAGGATTTGTTTCCTGCAAAGAACGGGCAAGTCCTATCATGGCACCAGTCAACTTGTCTTGCAGGATTGCTACAGCAGAGCTTTTCCCACATACACCAGCCTTGCCTTTGCAAGCAAGACCACCAGCTGTTTGTTCACACTGAAAACAGAACATATCATTCTCCCTTTCTTATACGTTTTGGTTTAACAACGATGTGACAAATTCAGGGACTTTGGCAAGATCGGTCTCTTCTGGATTCCATTGTGAGCGGATTTTCCTCGATGACCTTGAAACCTGCTTCCGCTAGCTTTGCCTGTAGGATCTTTACACTTTCCCCACTCCAGCCATAACAGCCAAAGGCTGCTGCTTGTTTATTCTTGAATTTGAGCTGTTTCAGGAATTCCATCCATCCTGCTACACTGGAGAGAATACTATTGGATACCGTTGGGCTACCAACGGCGATTGCCTTGGATTTGAATATCTCGGTCATGATTTCGTTCTTATCCGCCTTGGCAATGTTAAATACCTTTACCACGGTGTCAGGACTCTGACGATGAATCTCTTCCGCAATCCTATGAGCAATCTTGGTCGTTCCTTCCCACATGGTGTCATAGGCAATAGTCACTTGATCCTCTTGGTAGGCATTTGCCCATTCCGCATACTTCTGCACTATTAACAAGGGGTTGTCACGCCATATGGCGCCATGGGATGGAGCGATCATGTCAATCGTAAGATTGAACCCGTTAATCTCTGTCAGTTTCTTGCTCAGAATCATAGCGAAAGGATTCAAGATATTCGCGAAATACTTCATCGCTTCTTTCCAGAGAAGACATTGGTCTGCCTTGTCGTTAAACAGTTCTTCTACCGCATAGTGTTGGCCAAACGCATCGTTAGAGAACAGGATGTTGTCTTCGGTCATGAAAGTTGCCATGCTGTCGGGCCAATGCAACATTCTCATTTCCACAAATACAAGTTTCTTCCCATTGCCAATATCCACACTGTCTCCTGTCTTCACCACATGGAAATCCCAGTTTCTTTTGCCATACTGTCCTTCAATGCTCTTGACTGCATTCGCTGTGCAATAGATTGGGGTGTTTGGAATCTCTTCCATCAAGGCGGTCAATGAACCAGAATGATCACATTCCCCATGGTTTGCTACGATGAAATCAATCTTGTTCAGATCGATTTCTTTCTTCAGGTTTTCTACGAAGTCAAAGCGATGGGGTGTCCAGACTGTATCAATCAAGACTGTCTTTTCCTCTTCGATCAAATAAGCGTTTTGGCTAGATCCGTTCATGATGGAATAATCATCACCATGAAAGCTTTCCAATTCCCAGTCAATGTATCCAACCCAGCTTACATTTCCCTTTACGTGTTTTCTCATTTTATCCTCCCTGTCAATATAACGTAGTATACCATTGTTTTATGTTATTGACTGTATCCATGGATACAGTATGCTGTTTTTGATGTATAATGTATCAGAAAGGAGAATCACCATGGACGATTCAATTCTAGCAAAGAGTTTTTTGTTTTCTCATATTCCTGTTAGCGAAATGACCAAAGCGTTGGAAGGAACGCCTTATCACATGCAGCGCTATGACAAAGGAGAAACCATCTTTCACCTGATGGAACCAGCCACAAGAGTTGGCATTATTCTAGAGGGAAGTGTTGAAGTGCAGAAAGCTTTCCCTAACGGAAGCCAGGTAAACGTGTCCATCCGCATGCCGGGGGATGTCATAGGACCTGCTGCCGTATTCTCTAAAAGCGGGATCTATCCCTGCGACATCGTCTCGCTAAAGCCATCCACAATCATGATGTTTTATCGTGAAGACCTTCTCAATCTCATGTCAAAGGATGCTAGGATTCTAGAAAACATGATGACTGAGATTGCTTCTGCCGCATATATGCTACAAGAACGATTGGAGCTATTCTCCTATAGTGGAATAGCGCAAAAGGCAGCTTTCTGGCTATTGATGCAGGCACGTCAAGCTAAGGGTAATATCGTGCATATTCCTGGCTCTATCGCCAAATGGGCAATGTTAATGAACGTCTCTCGCCCATCCCTTCATCGGGAGCTAAAGAAACTGGTGGATCGATCCATCATCTCATATGCCCCACCTGTCATTGCTATCTTGGATTTGGCATCCTTGCAAAAAGTCCTTGATAAGTGATTATCTGGTATATTTGATAAAAAATAAACTGACCATCATTTAAACATATTATATATTATTCAAATTTTATACTTGACAAATTGTTGAGTATGGTGTAATGTATATATCATTGGAGGTACAATTATGGGTACTAGAGGAGTTATTATCTTTAGAAAAGATGGGATTGAAAAGGGAGTCTACAATCATTGGGACTCATATCCTTCAGGATTGGGGGAAGATGTCGTAAATATGATCAAGGATGTTGATGGAGACAAGGTGTTTGACTTGATGGAAGCCAGCAGTAGAGAAGACAGTGATTTCTCCCTTAGTGGTTTGTCGGAAATGGTCAGGAAGAGAGAACCCATATATTATGAGGAGTACAAGGACTTTATCCTTGACTCATTGATGTGTGAATATGCGTATGTCTTGGATCTTGACAAGAAGAGGCTGGAGTTTCGCGAGGGATGGCAAAAGGAACCGGATCCAACGAATTATTATGGAGCGGAGCCTGGATATATTGCTAATGATGGAACGAAGTATTACCCGTGTAAACTGGAAGGGTTGTATCCGTTTGCCAGCATTCGCAATTGTAGCACGGAAGAGATCGTTGAAGCGATGGAGGAGAGAAGAAGCTTTGTTGCGGGGAATGAGCAGTTGTCCAAGCCTGAATTGATTGCTAATTTGTTGGGCATCCAGAATGAAGCAGGGGCTTGTATTTCCTGGTTGTCATCGGAAGCGACAAATTCCTATGGAAATTTGCGGGATCATCTGGAAGCCATTGAAAAGGGTGTAAAGTTCTTGCTTAAGCAAATGGCCTTGGAACCAGGCAATGGTCAGTAAAGAAAAAGCAATGCTCTTCAAGAGCATTGCTTTTCTTCGAGTGATACGTTGCCGCAAAGGGATAGCTTCATGCCGTTGTCCACAATGGCACCAAGTGTTCCTCCTGGTTCCATCAGGTCGTATCTACCGATGCCATTGGTGAGAGAAAGCCATGCGGCAGTAGCACATGTGCCACTGGCACAAGAACTCTCCCAATACAAGCTATCGATCTCCTGGACATACACAAGGGGACGCAGGGTGTGGTTTCCTGGATCCAATAACATGATGCCTAATGCTTCGAGGTTGAGTTCCTTGCACCAAGACTTGATGGCGTATTCCGCTATAGAATCGTCCATGGGTTCCGTGGCGATCAAGTGTCCAATGCCGGGAAAACGCACAAGGGGAAGACGATAGTCTTGTCTTGCGTAGGACAAGGATGTGAGGCTGATGTCTTCTGGGGAAGGCATCTGAAGAATGCCAGAGTATGTATCTTTTGCTACATATTGGATGTTTGCCTGAAGGGGTGTGGGGTAGCCGAATACTTCGACATTGATGACGCTGTTGGAGGCGTTTGCTTTTCTTGTGGCCAGGGCTGCAGCGGATAATGAAGCATTGCCACAGAACTCTGAGCCTGCCATGTGCAGGCGAACGGAATGGGATGTGATGTCTTCAATGAAGCCTGCTTGTTCAGCCATGGGTTCTTTGTCCAACAATGCCTTGGCGATCTTTGCGTAGTCGCTTGCGGGAAAACGATCCTCGATGAGGATCGTGGTATTTCCCGTGGGGTTGGCCAGCCAGTAGTGGATGTTGGTCATTGTTGGTAGTTCCTAAGGAACTGGCGTGTTCTTTCCTGGGTTGGGTTGCCGAGGACGTCTTCTGGCTTTCCTTCTTCGACAATGACACCTTTGTCCATGAACACCACCCATTCAGACACTGCCTTGGCGAATGCCATTTCGTGGGTGACAATGACCATTGTCATCTTTTCTTCTGCCAGTTGGCGAATGACTTTCAAGACTTCACCCGTGAGTTCAGGGTCAAGGGCGGAAGTGGGTTCGTCAAAGAACAACATTTCTGGCTCTAGGGCAAGTGCCCTGGCAATGGCGACACGTTGTTGTTGTCCACCGGATAATTGGCATGGGTAGGCGTTTTCCTTTCCTTCTAGCCCCATTTTCTTCAGAAGGTCCATTGCCTTGGCGTGTGCCCAATCCTTGCTCTTGCCTTGCAGAATCGGGGGTTGTGTGATGTTTTTCAACACTGAGTAGTGGGGGAATAGATTGAAGTTCTGGAAGACCAGGCCAAAGCGGCTACGGAATTGACGCATTGCTTTCTTGTTAGCATATACGCCCTTTTGCAGGGCGTATTCCCCATTGTACAAGATATCGCCGCTATCGGCAGTCTCTAGGAAAGTAGCGATGCGCAATAGGGTGGATTTACCAGAACCGGAAGGACCAATGATCGAGACAACGTTTCCCTCTTCCACGGAAAGGGAGATATTCTTCAGTACGGAAAGATCCGCGAAAGACTTTTGTATGTTTCTGACTTCGAGTACTGGGACATTTTTCTTTTCGTTCATATCGTTGGCCTCCTTATTTGTAGTAATCCATACGTTTTTCAATCAATCCCATCACATAGTCGACCAAGGCGTTAAGCACATAGTAGAATATTCCCGCTACTACAAATGGCATAAAGCTTGTCTGGGAATTAGCGATCTGCTTGCCAATGGTGAACATTTCCTGATAGGATACGGTAAAGGCCATGGAAGTGTCTTTGACCAAGGTAACGACTTCGTTGGTGAGGCTGGGCATGATTCTTTTCATTACCTGGGGAAGGATGATGCGCATGAATGTCTGTAGCTTTGTGTAGCCCAGTACTTCAGCTGCTTCATATTGTCCCTGGGGTATGGATTCAATGCCTCCACGATAGATCTCGGCGAAATACGCTGCGTAGTTGATCGAAAAGGCAATGACAACGGGAATCAGCTTGTTGCGGGAGACACTGAGGCCAAACAGATAATATGGACCATAGGTGACCGCCAATAACTGTAACATTAACGGTGTCCCACGAAGGACAGAGATGATAAAGCGGGTAACGCCTGATATGATACGATTCTTGCTCATTCTTAGCAAGGCTACGATCATTCCTAGTGGAAGGGCGAAGATGAGTGTCAGGAAGAAGATGGAGCAGGTCTTGCCAAGACCTTCGCTCATCTTCAATACCATTGCGGTAAAAGTCATATGAAACCTCTCTTTACAAATGAACCCGCCCTTGCCAGGGCGGGATAAAGTACAAATTGTTTACGCTTAATCGTTCAGGAAGACAAGATTATCGATGATATCCGGGTACTTCTCAGCAATCTCTGCATATGTTCCATTCGCAACAAGCTCTTGGATGGCTTCGTCGACTTGGTCGCAAAGATCCTGGTCGCTGGAACGGAACGCAATGCCGTATTCCTCGGCACCGAGATTTTCATCGATGATGACATAGCCATCGTTTTCCGCTACATAGTTCAAGGCTACAGGAAGATCGACAAATACAGCATCGACCGCATTTCCCGCAAGCTCTGTGAAACATTTCAAGAAACTGTCGCAAGTGACTAGATTGTTGAACGTGCCAGCGAGATCAGAAAGCTCGTCGTTCAACAAAGATTCACCAGATGTTCCCAACTGAACAGCAACGTCCTTGCCTTCGATATCAGCGGAAGAAGCGATGCCACTGTCTTCCTTGACAAGGAAGACCTGGGTGTTGTAGAAATATGGCTTGGAGATGACATAGTCTTCCTCCATGGAGTCAAGGATGGTCATGCCAGACCAAACACAGTCGCACTCTTGGGCATCCAACTGGACAAGCTTCTGATCCCAGTTGACGCCAAAGACTTCCATATCCCAGCCAAGATAGTCGCAAACAGCCTCGCATACCTCTACGTCAAAGCCGGTATAGTCGCCATCATCATCCATGTAGCTGAACGGAGGATACTCCGGATCAATGCCCATGATGAATGTTTGGGTTTCATCGGTTGTTTCTTCAGCGCTTGATTCACTGCTATCGACGATACTGTCGACACTGCTGTCATCACTGCTTGCCGTGGCGCTGTCACTGCTGCATGCGCCCAATGGCAACAGCAGTGTCGTTAGGAAGATAGAGATCGTTTTTTTCAGTTTCATTTCAATTACTCCTCCATTGCTCTCATAAGAGCGCAGACAGTATAGCACGATAAAGTTCTAGAGTAAAGAAAAATTTTTCTTGGATACGGGAAAGTTTCATGAAGATTTACAATACATGATAGAATTTCATGAAAGAAACATGATTTTCTTTCATTTTTACCATAAAACAAATGCATAGACGCTATCTGTACGCGCTTCATGAATAGAAAAGAGGAATGACATCTTGTCATTCCTCTTGGCAAGTTTTACTGCAATACGCCAGTCACTTCATCGAAGTGGTATAATTTCCCCTCGATGGTACGCCATCCCTTCATCATTTCGCCGGTGATGAGGTCGTAATAGTACACGTTGCCGACTTGATTGGGATAGGTCTTGATTTCAAACTCGTCATCCACTTTATACCATCCCTTGATCATCTTTCCACTGGCATTATAGCGCACCCATTTGCCTTGCTTGTTTATGCCTTTGGGGAGATCTTCCTGGAAGATATAAGGCATCCATACTTCTTTGTCATAAGCTGCCGCTCCATCGTATATGCTATCAAGCCAATACCATCCATCCGATTCAGGATCATAGATTTCCCTTCCTCTTTCCAGTCCATAGGTGTCGTCCCAGATATTCTTGGGATCGCCGGTAATGCCTTGTCGTCCCCAGTTCTCATACCAATAGTTCTTCCCATTGTATAGACAGAAACCAAACTTCCTGCACGCTGCCGTATCGCTTGATTCGACATACACGGCGATCCTGGATGTCGCAACAGAACCATCCGCATTCACGATGGTTACCTCGATTGTGGCAGAACCAATGCCCACCGCAACGGCTTCTTCGCCAACAACCTTGACAGCCGCTGTATTGGTGCTATAGAACGTGAGATGCGCCGGGGAATGGGAAGCAGGAACGGTTTTGATGCCAAGATACTTGGTGTCGCCAATGAACATGTGTATATCCGCATGTTGTTCAATGTCCACAACGGGGTTGTTTTCTTCCCACTTGGCATGCAAGACACGATCTTCGTAAAGAACCATGTTCTTTGTCATCTCTGGCTGCACGGTCACAACACCTCCATCACTGTACGACCATTGTGCGATGTACTTCGTGGAGGACATGCCCGCCGGGGTAATGCCGCAAGGATAGCCAAGAGGCACGCGATACGAGGCTTCTAAGCCATATCCATCGCTAACAAACAGATATCCCTCATTGCTTTGGAACTTCAACGTCACAGCGTCTGTAATCAAGGCATAGAGCGTTGTATCTTCGTTGATTGATACGGCATCCAGATGATTCAAGTCATAGTCGCACCCAGTGTCTTTTACCCTTGACCATCCAGCAAAAGCCAAGTCAAACGACTCAATGACGGGAATATAGTCGGATAAGTCATACTCCACACCCCGTGTAAGCTTCAGCTGTATCTTGTTCTTCCCCTTATAATAACCATTGCCAAAGTCCAATGTCAATGTATATGCCCGATCATACGTTGCATATAAATCATGATTGTCGAAACAGACAAAATGCCTGAAATCCTTGGGCGTGAAGTCTGGTTCATTGTCATCATCGAAACTCCATCCAGCAAATCCCCGCGTGGGATCGTTGATTTCCGCTTCTGGATTCATGAAGAATTCCCACATCTCTACATGTTTTGGGATCTCTATCTTGGCAATGTCGTCATACCCTTGGAATGTTCCACCCTTGGTGTGGAACCAGACATCATACGGCGTGTCATCCGCATGGATATGCACTGTCTGTAGGGTTGTTAACATTGCGAATGCCAATAGACGCGGTAATACACGTTTCATATAAACCTCCATAGATAAGCAAAGTATAACCCCATATCACGGAAACGTCAAATAGGCCAGTTGCATTGCCATGCCATGATGTGCTATAGTTATGAGCCAGAGGTAATGACATGAAAGAAAAGATAGTTCTTGGAATGCACAAAGGTTTCATGAAAATGATGGCAATTGTGCTTGCGCTGTTGTTTGTGGTTAGCCAGTTATATGTGACTGCCTTAGCCACAAATGATTCCGATCCCGATGTATTTGGCGTGTTTGAAGAAAACTCGACATATGAAGTCGGCACAAAGTTAACCGATAGTTTCTACTATACGGACGCATGGTTTGAAGCAGAACCAGAAACAAGGAACGATGCCTTGGCATTGATATCCATGCAGATGGTGGCGGCAGCGGTCGATAATGATGCGAATGGATCGGGCGCGGCTTTATTGAAACAGATCGGTTTTGAACAAGTCGGCTTCCATGGATTTGGCAGCGAAGATCCCGATGATTGCGCCTATACATGGGGTACAAAAAGGATCGATGACTATACGCTTGTTACGATTGTCGTGCAAAGCTCTGCCCTTGACAAGGAGACAAAGACCAAGGGCTGGACACAAAACTTCATCGTCAACGATGAAACCTGCCAAGGAGAACATGCAGCATTTGCGAAAGCCGCAAACAAGGCACTGGATGGCATTGTTGCTCTTGGCGTTGAAGGCAAGGTGAAATACTGGATTACCGGGCAAAGCAGGGGTGGCGCATTAGCCAACCTCATAGCTGCCAAGCTTCCTGCCATCCTTGAGGAACAAGGCGCTGTGAATGCTGGCATCTATGCCTATACATTTGAATCTCCTGCAGTAGTTGACGCTGATCTGGCACAGGATGGATTTAACTATATCCATAACTATCTTTGTTACGATGACATCGTAACAAAGATTCCCATGTGGGGCATGACGCGCTATGGCAACGCCTATGAACTCAAGACAGAAGAAACAGACAATGGCCTAAAGACAGAGCTAGAAAAGCTTGGCAGTCCTGCCATAGAGCGTGAAATAAACGATGTGTCAGATGAGATGAATGAACTGGTAGACAAGCTTGCGGAAAGAGTATCGCTGCCAGGCGATGGCTCGTTACATCGGGCAGATTACTCTAAGCTACGCAACGACAAATTCACTAGCCTCACTGGCGAAGAAATAGAGATCTCATATACATACCAAGATACTTTCCGTCCCTTGATGAAAATGATATTCAACGGGGAATTGGGTGAACTGAGTGAACTATTATCGGATCTGCTTGGCAAGATTCCACCTGCCGTGCTTGATCTTGCTGAAGGGGTCAAACGGGAAGAACAGGGTGATGTCGATGCTGCATTGCCATATTACTGGAGCGCCGCAATCCAATTGCACGATGTTCTGGAAGAAATGTCCGGCAACCCCATCAGTATGAATGACCAGGACTTTTATGCCTTGTTAAGAGTAATAGGACCACTTATAGTCGATACATCCTGCGAATCCGAAATAGAGTCAAGTGAAGACGCAATCCTATACATTGTTCCAGTATTCGACCTTGTCCTAAATGCTGCATCGTTTACATACTCCCATCACTTTGACACCTTAATCGCAAGACTGAAGACATTGGCTCCCCAGCCCCTTCTTCCATCCATTGATCTTGCGATTGAAGAACCAAAGGCAAACGATGCCGGTAACAAGACACCTGACGAAGTAATCGAAAAGATCAATGGATGGAATAATCCATGGCTGACGGTTGAAGAAACATCGTGGATAGGCTTAAAACAAGCCATCGAGGATAACTCGGTATATTATCTACATGTCAAGCTAAAGGCGGTGGGTCACCAAGTGACACAAGACAACCCACTTTCACTCAACAACAAGATTCCTGTTCAACTGGACACATATTACCATGATGGAACAAGCGTCATTGATGCTGTGTTTGAATATTCCGTCGGTGATCCAGAGACAGTGAACGTATCGTTTGAAATGGGAAAGAACGCCAATGCGCCCGAAACCATGGCAATGCCAAAGGGAAAGATGTTAAGGTATACAGATACCTTGGAAACAGGAGAAGAAGTAACGGAAGATGGCAAGACATGGCGACTTGTGGGTTGGCAAGATGCACAAGGGAATGATTGGAGCGAAATAGTAGTGAATGGCGATATCACGTTATACGCCAAGTGGATCCAAGTCATTGACGATATCCGTGTTACATTCAATATCCCCAAGGATTCCGAAGCCTTTGGCGCACCCGAGGTGGCGGAAGGAAGCCCCTATGTGATTAGCGAATACAATATCAGCGATGAAAGCTACAATATGACGGAAGTTGCGAAAGCATCGGAAACATATCACATCAATGTCTTTATCAACCCTGTAGGAGAAAACGTGTTTGCGACAGAGATGCAGGAAGAGGATTGGCTTGTCTTTGCGGGAAAGGGTTACGCCAATGACGAAGAAGTGGAAGCCTCATATGAAGAGTATGATGATGTCAAGCAAGTTCTCTTATATTGGGAATTCACTGTTCCTGCCGAAGAGGAATTAGAACCTGAAACACCAGAACAAGTAATATCCTATGGCGTGATGGAGGGGGAAGGAGCGAAATGGACGAAAGGCACGCAAGAAGACATTACGGTCGTGCTAGAGAGAACAGGAAGCGAAGAAGAAGCCATTGGGCATTTCCAAGGCATTGAAGTCGATGGAAATAACGTTGATCAAGAGAACTATCTCGTGACATCAGGAAGCGTTGTCATACGCCTAAAAGCAGCATACCTAGAGACTTTGGCAGTGGGAGAACATGCCTTGAAGGCATTGTTTGACGATGGTAGTGTCACTACAAACTTTGTCATTGAGGAAGCAGCTAAGACACAACAGCCAGACAAGACAACCCCTAGGACAGAGGATGACACAAACTTATCTTTGTGGATGTGGCTATTGGTTGTTTCCATTGGTGCATCTAGCGGCATTATGGCTTTGCGTACAAGCAACAGATAAATGTGATATTCGGTTTTGTCGACAAAGAATTGTTTCACTCGGCAAATGAAAAGGAGGATCGCGATGGCAAGAGAAGTATCTATCGGGAATCAAGAGTTTGATTATGCTATTGAAAACAATACATTCTACATCGATAAGACCCGTTTTATCGAACTGTGGTGGAATAAAAAAGATACCGTAACACTGATCACACGACCAAGAAGGTTTGGCAAGACACTCATGCTATCGACTGTCAAATGCTTCTTCTCCAATCGCTACGAGGGAAGAAAAGACCTGTTCGAAGGG
>OMYM01000352.1 GCA_900315225.1 uncultured Erysipelotrichaceae bacterium
ACTATAGTGGATTTGGACAAAACTATGGATTAATCGGTGTGCGTCCAGCCATGTGGATTAAAATCCAATAGCTTGTCTTTAACAAAAGAGATCGCTTTCGCGATCTCTTTTGTTATGCTCATTTCCAGGTAAATGTCTCCACAGCATGATCCATCCATGCTTGTGCTTCATCCATATCACCTTTCTTGTATGACAATGTAATCACAGCATATTCATCTACTTTGGGATTCTTTGCATACAGGAACATCTTTCTTTCATTCACATCAACAGGATCGCCAAATGACACAATGAAGCCTTGTGAATTACCAGAAATCGTTACATCCTCAAATTTATAATCTGTGAAGAAGGAATATCTTTGGTTCACCATATCTTTCATGCTTGCCATGTCGCTTCCATTATATTCCACCATTGTCAAGACATCCGCATCCAAATATTCTATGACAAACGAGATATTTCCTGCTTTTCCCATGGTTTTTTGGGAGGAATACATTGTTTCTTCGCCAAATTGCGCTGTTTCCTTTTCACGTTTTTCACTTACTTCACCAGAATATTCAAATGTAAACAAGTCTTCGAAATCGGAAAGCGAATTGGAATTCGCTTTGTTTGCAGTGCATCCAGTGAATATGATTGCACAAAGAATCATCAGTATCATTCTTTTCATCTAAACATACCTCTTTCTATAATTTCATCGTATATCCGATTATACAGATCGCTTCGTTCTAATCCATCCATGAATTTAGATTGTTGATCTTGTAGGCATATTGCATCGTTTTTGACTTGACCATAACGTATATCTCCATCATGGATAAAGCTCTTTTTCCCGTATTCGTACTTTCCCAAGTCACAGACAAGTGGGTAGTATTCGATTTCTTCTCCATCTAAATGTGGTTTTTCTCTTAGGAATAGAAGGTATTCATGGTCTTTTACCATTGGCAAGTACCCAAATATCAAATCTATCTGGTTGTTTGCACTTATGATCACTGGGTCATAGTATGTTACTTCATCTTCTATGTTTCCTTTAAAGCATTCATTAACATGTATCTTTCGGCGTAGAGAGAAAGCCGCATAGTTTCCTTCATCGCTTGCTTCAGCGAGTACCACGGCATCTGCTTTAACAAGCAGTTCATCCAATGTCTTTGCCTGCATGTCAAATAGATGGTTGTATGAATAAGTTATATTCACAACGTATTCATCAAGTTGGGATATTTCGGGAAATGGCGTAAAGGTTGATTTGACATATCTTGCTATGGCGATGCTAAAGCAGAATAAGAAAGCCATGATGGCTATCATTGTCTTTTTCATAGCAGTTTTCTCTTTTCCACTTTCAGGTATATGTCGGTGATGCCTTCCATGTCTTCTGTATTGTGTGTTGCGATAAGGATGGTCTTTCCTTTGTCTTTCTCTTCTATGAGCAGGGAGCGTAGTATTTCCACTCCTTCATCGTCCAGGGAATTGCTTGGCTCATCCAGCAGGATGACATCTGGGTTTTCCATTAGTGCCTGGGCAATTGCCAAGCGTTGTTTCATGCCAAGGGAATATTTGCCTACACGCTTGTTTCGTGCCTCGTATAGCCCGGTTTTCTCTAGGTATAGGGTGATTGTCGCATCATCCACAACGCCTCTTATTCCCGCCAAATACCGCAATGTCTCGATGCCACTCATATGTGGCCAAAACACTGGTGTTTCAATGATCGCTCCTTTGTACACATCACGATCAAACAAGATACTTCCTTCATCTGGTTCAAGCAGGCCAGCAATCATCTTCAACAGAACTGTCTTACCTGAGCCATTACGTCCTTGTATACAATAGATCTTTCCTTGGTCAAAGACATAGTTAATGTCTTCAAAGATAACAGATTCTTTGAATTTCTTAGAAACATGCTTTAGTGTTATCATTTTACCATCCTCCTGAATATCTCCAATACAATCATCATGCCAAGATACACGAATAGAATAACCCATGATCCCCCTGTATATTCCGAATATATGACATCAAAGGTAAACAGGTTATAACAAGCTATAGCTCTTTGTCTATATATCGCAAGCATGCCAGAAAAACACATGACAAACATCATTGCCATGGTAGAGACAATCGCTTCTTGTTCCTTGATCCACTTTAACAAGACAAGAAAGATTTCGGAAAACAAGCCAACGATAATTACATTACGCAGACATACCTCCAATGTGTTTAAGGACATACTTCTTTCCAACCCCACCATTAACACGCTGTTAAACGTCATGGAAGACACAAGAACATCTCGCAAGAGTATCTTGCTCTCCATATTGACATATTCCTTGTATCCAGAAAGACGGGTCAAGATCATTGTCTTGTTGTTCCTCATGTTCCTCACATCATCAACCGCATAGAACACAAGAAGGACATAGGGAAGAACATATGCCAACCCACCTTCAACCCGATTGATCATCGTCACAGACATATGACAACAGGCATCCACATATCCTTGCCCATTCACAAACGTTGGAGCATAATCCCCATATCTCAACAATAGTACCGATAACATCGATCCGAATAGAAATAGATCTCTCAACCGCAATGTTCGCCACTTCCCATGCATGAATCGATCATACAGAAGCACGAATATCATGCTGTAGGTCATCATTGACAACAGTAACATCGATCCATTGTTCCAGCCACCTGTTTCAAGCAAGCAATCCACGATGGGTATTCCCGCCAAGGGAAAGGAAATATCATCCAACAATCCTGGTGCCACAATCACCGGCATCAGGTAGAACCCGTGTTTGAAGACCAACGCTACCATCATTAACATGGATAGAAAAGAATAATAGCCAAGAAACAAGAGAATGAAGTTCATTGATCCAGTGGTTGTCAATGTGTGCAACAAGCATCTTAACGTCAGTACCAAGGAAACCCATGTTACATGAGCGAAGAGATTGCCAAGTACATTCTTCTTCCATGCCAAGGGATTTTTGTGGCGAAGGATAACCATGGGGTTCTTCATCGCTCCCATTAACAAGCTCATACCTACAACACCGACAAAGACCATCATGATCAACGCCATCTTGATCGACATGAAGGAAAGTACCGCTCCTGTCAATATAACGCTAAGCTCAATCAACCACGCATGCTTCATATGTCTTTTCTCCTCGCAAATGCCAATAGAAGCGACATAACAAAGACAATGCCTACGAGAAAGAAAAAGACCCCATAGCTGCCATAATCATATGCGTTCAAGTACGCTTGCAGGGAATACTTCTGCATTCCGTTACCCAAATGCAGTGGCAACGTTGTAAACAAGACGTAGAACACAAATGACGCAACACTGCATACATACCCATTCATCCCAGAAAACACCGATAGCCCATAGTTAAGTAACGTAAAAACAACACATGTAGCACTCACCATCACCATTTGCATGTACATATATGCTACAGGATGGAAAGCCTTGAAGAAACTTAGCCATTGTCCAGCCACAATATGTTTCGCATAGGCAGGTGTAGCATACATGTCATCCATGATATTGCGTGTTGGGAAACACGCCATGGAGGTAAGTAGATTCACAAGAAGAGGCACCAGGCAAAAGACAATGGTGGAAAGCACAATGCAGGCAATATTACGAATGTGATATGTCGCATAGGATTCCCTTTCCCTCATCATTGCATATGTCCCTGCATTGCGATCCTCGCAATACAGATTGCCACAGACAATAATCGCCACAAAGACAATCACATATGAATACGCAAACAAAAGTTCAACACTCGCCAGATCTAGAAGAAAAGAATTCTCATAAGCCCCTCGTAGATACAGTTCTGAAACATATCTTGACCTAAGCCACATCTTAGACAATATCTGTGCCTGCATCACAATCATCGTTATTAACATCGAGAACAGATACTTCTCGCTCCACATCACTCTTTTCAATCTTACCCATATTGGATTCAGCCATCTTTTCATAACACCCCTTATTTTCTCTGCTCAGAAGAGGAGGTTGTAGAACTCCTCGACCTTTTTTCAATATTTTATAAACACAAGAATATCACGTAGCTAGACAAGAGCAAACGAATTGCTGGAGAAGATACTTACAACTTACAACCATCCTACAGATAAACTAATGGTAAATCCCACAGAATCATACTCCAAAGAAGTATGAAAGAAATGCCAGTTCGGTCGTTTCATGGGGGGGGGATTTGCGATGCCGCACGACATGCAGGGGAAAGTATGATATATCTTCCAATCTCCACGCGCTTGTAAAAACGCATTTTGTCTAGACAATCAATGTTTTTATGCTAGTCATCTTTTACATGCCTTGCAATCATCCTATTTAGCTAGTGAACCTTTTCCTCCCTCAGCGATATTAATAACCTCTCCCCTTCTGATAGCCAACACCAGAATGACCTACTATATGAACCAAGTATTTACACTCATTCCGCACCTGGCAGTAGACATGCATTGGTAAATTCCGCGTGATTGCACCTATATGTACACAAAGCTTAAATTACACACAATCTAAATGTCGCAATAATAACGCAGGGACAAGTACATTACACCTCGCCAAAAATAGAGTTTTATCATCAAGTTCATCAACAAGCTTCTATATCATTAATTCATACCTCTCTTTCCGAAATAATGGCCATTATGGTGATCTTTATCCACCGAAGTTGAAAGCTACCCGTTTCAACTATAAACAGTATAGTCTATTTCAACAATAAAACTAGTCATCAATTTTGATGACTATATCGTTGCAAATTTTGAGACTGTTATTTTAAATCATTTGATATATGAAAAATTTCCTTGTATAATATTCACATTTGAAAGGAAGACGGATATGAAGAACGTGACAATCAAGACATTGAAGTTGATTACATCAATATCATTCGTGAATTCAATTATACCCAGACGCACAAATAGGTAGAATTCTACACCGTCTACCTGCTGTTATATGCGGAATGATTGTAAATATCTGTTCCAGATATTAAATCGTTCCAGTATAACATTCTTCTTGGGACTTTCAGTGGTGTCATTGTGGATGTCAAGGATGTTGAAGGGATATTGGCTGACAGCGGGCTTAGATAGCGCAATGTATCGGGAGAAAATGACAAAGCGGGGCATAAGTCACCACAACAGGGTGTTGTTTGGGTTTATTGATCACGTTTCTTCCGAGAACAGCGGGTATTGTTTCATTGCTTTGAAAGACTCTTTGACAAACTGATGTATATCATGCTATACTTGTTCATGAAGGAGACTAGAAATGAAAAACATAATTGTCTTAGCCTTATCAACATTGCCATCCACAAAGCTTGGCACTCCCGAGCCTTTCGACTATACGCTAGAAGAAGAGGAAATCGTTGTTAGAGAGTGTATTTCCCAACTGGAGCCTGTTGTGCGCATGATTGCTGAGAAGCAGGCAGGGGATCTAGAATTACTTGTTTTATGCACGCCACAGGTGGAGAAAGCGATTCCTTTCCACACCACGCTAGAACCAGCGGACATCCTTGGGGACATCAGTGCCTTGGGTTATTTTATCTTGCGCTTGGCGAGGAAAGGAATCATTGATTCGCTTGATGATCTTGTTATTGACCATGAGAATGATAGCCAGGCATGTTTTACTCTTGGCAAGGATAGAAAAGTAACGTTCTCTCTTGTGCGGAATATCCAGGAAACTACAGGAAGTGATAGTTGTGTCCTGGAGGGGGTTGATTGTCTTGTCAAGCGTATCCGTGAGTTGTATGATCGTGAAGAATGCAACTTGTATGTAGCAGCCAATGGCGGCTTCAGGGATACGTTCCTCATCATCAGTGGTATTTTGTCCATGTTGAAACTGGATGGTATTGCGGTGGATGGAATCTACAGCACAGACATTAGCCGCAAGGCAATCACCGATGTCAGGCTTTCTTTTGATATGTTTGAATTTGTATCGGGACTCAATGAGTTTGACAGATACGGAGACATGGAAACCATTGAGCGTTATTTTGTCAAGAGAATGGGAGAAAAAGTCCGCCATGATGATTTTCTCAATGCAATGAGAAAATTGTCCGATGGTCTTTCCTTCTGCAATGTCGTTCTTTATGAAGAAGGATTGGAGGATCTTTCCACCTTGCTTGGATCTGCTACTCTTCAGACGGAAGTCATGAAGAGACCGGAGTTCTCAATCTTCCGCAATGACATTGAACATGACTACCATGACATTCTCAATGGGGAATTTAGATACATTGAAATCATTCGCAGATGTCTTGCGAAAAACAGGGTTGTACAGGCATTGACATTCGCTGAAGCAAAGTTTTCCTTGGATCTCTATGACCATGGCATCCTGTTCTTTGATCCTAATGCCAGGGTCAGGTTTGGCACGGAAAGAGCGAATACGAATACCTTGGACTATATCAGGTACTGTATTTCTCATTCCAAAATATACTATATCAAGGATCCTATTACGTTTGCCCTACAGGAGTTTACCAAGCCATACAAGTGTGGGTATCACGCCAATGCCCGTTTGTCGGACAAGGTCAACAATCTCTATGGCTTTAGAAATAAGTTCAAGCAACTCTTGACTATGGTCGAAGATGATTCTTATGTTCCAGAAGACATGGAAGCACTCATGAACACCATTGGTGTGTTCAAGCATGAGAATCTCTTGGCTTATGGAACCAATCAAATGCATTGTGTTCTTAACGCCACACCACACGGTTTTGACCTGTATACAGCTCTTTCCAACGATGACCAGGGGAAGAAGTATACCCTTCTCTTTTCGCTTGTATTGGGGCTCTATTACGCTCTTAAGGAGGCCAGGAATACATTCAATCATGGCGATCAATACGATCAACCAGACAGTAGAAAAGTCATGACATTGATCCAGTTGTTCTGTGATTGTAGCGAAGTCTTGTTAAGGCATAAGCTTGCCTCACAGACAAAACCTGCAATCAAGTCACAAGACGTGGTTACCCAATACCGTATGATCTCATAAGAAAAGCCAGGCATAGCCTGGCTTTTCTCTTAACGCCTGATTGTATCAAAGAATTCAATGATCCCTTTCTCCACGTCATTCTTGATATCCGCATAATTGTGGATCTCATGACGATAGCCCGTATAAATCTTAGTAATCACTTCATGACCTGTGTCAGCGAGCCAGTTAGAAGATTCATACACCCCCGATCCATACTGCCCGACAGGGTCTTGATCCCCGGCAATATTATACACAGGTAGGCATTCAGGAACCTCTTTTGCCCATGCAATCCCGGTGATATCCTTCATCATCTCCAAGAAATACAGCCACGAACGATTGCTTGTTGGCTTTGTGAATGCATCGAAAGGATCCTTGGCATGATCGATCTGCACATACTCATCATCACAGATCCATTCATTGCCTATCTTCACACCTTCCGGGCAGCGGGCAAACATCCATCCCATCAATGCTGCCCCTAGCGTTGGATCAGACTCCATTCCCTTGCCATCATCCACCAGTTTCCTGACCCTTTCAATACTTTCCTCAAGATCCGGCCAAACGCCGGTGGTTCCACACAGAGTGACACCTTTCAAGTCATTTCCATAACGTGCAATATACATTCTTGCGATAAAAGAACCCATGCTATGACCATACATGAAGCATGGAACCCCAGGATACATTCCCGTCACGATATCGTGGAATTTCTTCTCATCTTCCATCATCGTCGTATAACCCTTGTCGCCCCAATCGCCCCAACAGTCGTTCTCAACCGCCGTCTTGCCATGTCCGACATGATCATCCGCCGCAACGATATACCCCGCCTCGACAAACGCAGAAATCATATGCAGGTAACGTCTGGAATGTTCGCCAAATCCATGGATCAACTGAATGATTCCACATGGCTCGGCTGCAGGCACATAAACCCATCCATGTACAGTGTCACGTTCATTAAAAGATGTAAATTTGACTTCATGTAACATTGTAATGTCCCCTCCAAATGTCAATTATATATTACCCCATCATACGATTTATTTCTACGTCAATTTATTTAGTAATTGAAATATGCTTGCTAATGTTGGGAGAGATGTTTCTTTCGAAACTATTTTTAATTACGTAAATGAACTTTTTACCTGTATATGGTTCCAGTCAGCGCATCATTTGATTGGGAGTGAATCTTTTGCAAACTTCGAATGAAACCATTATCATCCGTTATCACTTTCATTCTTTCATCTTATAGCATAAGAAACAGAAATACATTTAAATTTATTTTGTATTCACACATCTTATAGTATATTATCGTCATTTTCGCAATAATACTATGCATTATCGAAATATAAGATAATATTTTCTATAAATCAAGCAAAATAATTCCGTGTTTTCGTTCATATATATTTATGATATATTACTGTTCAAACATATATGCACTTTCATTTGACATAAAAATATCATTCTATCAAGACTTCATTTCCTTCAACCGTAACCAAAGATTTTCCTTATCTTTTCTTTCACCCTCAGATACACTTACGAAATACCGCCTTCCTATGGCTAGGAAGGCGGTTATCATAGCGAAACAAGCCAATCACGCAAGATCTTACATGCGTGCGAGAAATACAGGTTCCTGAAGCCGTGAGGGGCATTCTCGATGAGATGCAAGGAACAATTCGCATCCCTCTTGCGATACACATCATCCGCCACAAGGGCATAGCCATAGTTCACAATTGCATCCCCTGTGCCATGCACAATCAAGACATTTCCATGATACCGAGAGATATCCTCGAATACGTTCATCTTTATGACACTTGAGGCATATGCTCCAGAGACACGCATCTTCCCCTCGCCAATGCGAGGAGGAATGTCATTTGGATCAAACCGTATCGTCTGCATGCGACCAGCCCTGGCATCATCGGGAATGCAAAAAGCAGGATAAAACAATACCAGCCCATAAACCCTCTTTTGCAAGCCTGCAGCTGCCAAGGCAGAAACAAATCCCCCTTGGGAACAACCCATGAGAATCAGTTTGTCTTTATTGATATTCCCCTGTTCAACAACATATTCCACAACAAGCTTCAGATCATCCACCTCCGTCATGGGAGTCATATAGTCGTGGAAAGATCCATCGCTGATGGTGTTATACCCTCCGCCACAGAAATCAAACACATAAGCATGACAACCAATGCCAGCCAAAAACTTAGCATAGGGAATAGTTCCCGTCATATCAGACGTAAAGCCATGGGATATGATGATCGGGATCTGTGACTCTGTCTTGGCATCATCGTAAAAGTGTTTACCTCTGATTACCATAGAGCCATTCATACATGTGAAATCTTGTTCTTTTATCGCCATCTTCTTTACTCCTTTGGATAAGCTTAGCATTTTATACTTTTCATGTCAAACACTGGAGGAAACTATACTTGAACAAACTTATATGATATTCCCCTTTGCGCGCGCAAAGGGGAATATCAACTGAAAAAAGCCCAGAAATCATCATAAAATGACACTTCAACCCCCTTCTAACGCCTCTATTTGTGGAAATAGTAAAAAAAATCTCACAAACCACTAGACACAAAGAACAATATAAGCTATAGTATATACATGGATGAATAACATCTAAACCTTTCTACATCATACTTTTGGGAAGGATCCCTTGGATCCTTCCCCTCTTTTGTTTTCTATACTGGAACAGATATTTACAATCGTTCCGCATATAACAGCAAACGATGCAGAATTCCACCTATTTGTGCGTCCAGTAATTTCTTGCGCATTGACAACCACGCTGGATCTAATCATTGTCAATGCCAAGATCATCACTAAGACTATCTTTCTTTCCCTCCTATGTAGCATTTCTACATATCTCGCATCACATATTTTCTTTTTGTGCTATAATCTTTTAGCATAACTCGGGAGGCATGTCATGAAAAATATACTAAAGCTGATTATCATCCTCATATCATTATGTATCGTAGCTTTCTTTCTGTTCATCAACGACTACTACCACGCTGATGCCAAGGCATTAAATGCCTTGGCATCAGATGACACTGTCACAGTACAAGAAACAGATTATGGTTGGTTTTTCGATGGTCCATCCAATGACACTGTATTTGTCTTCTATCCTGGAGCCAAGGTAGAAGCAGAGGCGTATGCACCTCTGCTTCATACATTAGCTGGGGTGGGAATAGATGTCTGCTTGCCAAGAATGCCATTGAGGATAGCATTCTTTGGCATTAACAAGGCAGATGCTATCCTCAATGGATATGAATACAAGCACTGTTATCTGGGTGGGCATTCCCTTGGTGGAGCATGTGCGACATTCTACGCCGCAAAGCATGGCGAAAAGCTGGATGGGATGATCTATCTTGCGTCTTATCCAACCGAGAAACTAGATGAGCACATAGGAGCCATTTTCATCTACGGAACAGAAGACAATGTGTTAAACATGGACATCTACCAAAAGAACCTGGAGTATATTCCTGAGCATACAGAATGTATCATCACCGGTGGCAATCATGCTCAGTTTGGATCATATGGAATGCAAAAGGGTGATGGTTTAGCAACCATCACCCCAGAGGAACAAATTACCCAGACAGTAGAAGCGATAAGAGACTATGTGAATGGGTTACGGTGATAAACTGGAACGGTTATAAATTGTACCACCAAGTATACAACTGTCCCTGTTTATCTCATATATCAACCAGTCTTTGATTTCTCATCTTGTAACATGGACATCAAGGC
>OMYM01000355.1 GCA_900315225.1 uncultured Erysipelotrichaceae bacterium
AACCTGGAAAATGGAACGATGTGGAGAAACTGACGTATCGTCAGTGGCAGATAGTTTGGCAGTACTTAATACGCAATTTCAATTCTCTCATAAATTCACAAGTAAATACCCCAAATTTTGAAGTACACCCGGTCCATGTAAAAGAAATCAAAGAATATTTGAAGGCTCTTGACCTTGTGGTGGATTGTCCAAGAAGAAGCATCTCAACAAACGATGAAGAAGAATACGTATTTTTTACCCAGCCAGGCATGCGATATTGCCAAGCACAGTCACTTGTCCATGTTTTGATGAAAGACAAGACTTTTCAAGCATATGACCAAGACGAACAAAAAATGGCATGCGAGAAAATCCTAGAGGATGTAAGAGGACGCATGATGGAAGACATCGTCTTGCTTGACACAACACGATTTCTTCCGAAGAAACGAAGTGCATTCAAACTCACTTTGGACAGAAGTGAGTTTGACATGGTGATCTATGATTCCGAAGAGAACACATGTGAGGCATACGAGATAAAGCACAGTTCAAAAATCGTACCACGTCAGTATCATGTCCTAGAAGACAATGAACAGTGTGAATTGGTTGAGAAACAGTATGGCAAGATCACCCGTAGATGTGTGATCTATCGAGGCAAGAGTACAGTACTCGACAATGGCATAGAATATTTGAATGTCGAAGAATATTTGAAGTCACTTTAGCCCAAAGATAATTGCTTCTTTTTTTGCTGCATCGCAAGGACCGTTGCGACCAAGGGGCGCAACAAGCGCAGACTCAATGTGAAGTCTACTATCCTGTCCATGATTAGCAAGAACTATGTCATATTCTTTTCTTTGCGTTGGTCCTCTTTTTAGCTGGATCTGTCAGATTCGGTTTTCTGCAAATGAAATCTGGAACAACCGCATGACCACGTTGCCTGCCTTCCACCTTGCCACTACGCTCTCGCTGATGGCATCGTTCAAAATATTTGGTTTAAAATCTGGCGATCCAAACTATTTTGCTTGCGGAAATCATGCATTGTCTGGGTGGCAAATTGTTGGCTATCATGCGTGAAGATATACTGGAACGATCTAATTTTTGGAACAGATATTTACAATCGTTTCGCATATATCTACAGGCAGACGATGCGGAATTCTACCTATTTGTGCGTCTGAGTATAAACATTTGGCAAGCCACCATCAAAAAACATTGCAGAACATCTTTGACTTCTTTTTGTCCGGCAGTCTCCTGTATGATTTGATTGCTCCTTCTTTCTTTAATCCAAAACAGCCAGAAAAAGCATTGGTTTGGCATCCACTGTCCTCATACAGTTCACAAGACATTTCAATTTTGATAAACCGTGCTATGATAAAGAGGGTGCAGAACATTTTTCTTTGCAGAATCTTGTTGTGTTCTGAAAGATTCGGTTTTCTTGCCTGCAGTTAGGAAAAGAAGCCAAAACGCACGTTGCGCAAGCAACGGCGTGAAGTGATTCAACCTCGATAATCCATCATGTGGATGGCGATATTCTTTATGTGATACCCAGCGGCAGGAAACAGTCAAAACGCCTAACAGCAAGACGGCAAAACGTAGGAATAAGAATGTAGACCAGAGAGCCGTATAATGCGAGATTTTCACATACGGTTCAAAGAAAGGGCATGAAGCCATTCTCAATGACGATAGTTCTAGAAGGAGGAGTTACCATGTCTACTCGCAACTTTTTGAACAGCGGTGCAGGATACGATTTGTTTGAAGCGGAGGCACTGGCGCCAACGTACGTGGACAAGACAATGCTTATCGATGAAGTGTGCAGATACCGTGTTGGGAAAAGGTACATATGCATTACCCGTCCCCGGCGCTTTGGGAAGACCGTTGCGGCAAACATGATCGCAGCTTTCTTTGACGAGAGCACGGCGGAAAAAAGCCGAACGCTGTTCGAGGGGATGGAGATCGGCAGACTCAAGGAAGCGCAGGAAAAGGCATCGGCCAAGCCCATGGATCCCTCGCTTTGCTGGCCCCAACAGGGAAAGCACAAGGTCATTCGCATCAATATGATTGAACTCTTTACCGAAAATGTGCTGTGCTACAAAGACTTCATTGGCTCCTTGGCGACACGAATGAAAAGTGATCTTGAGACGTTATACCCTTGTCTTTCCTTCAATGACCTTGCGGTTTCGGAAATGCTGGATCGGACAGGGGACAAATTTGTCTTTGTGATCGATGAGTGGGACGCTGTGTTCGAGAAGTCTTTCATGACTGGGGCGGACAAGGAGGCTTACATTGACTTCTTGAAGAACCTGCTCAAGGACAAGGCATACGTCCACCTGGCATACATGACGGGCATCCTGCCCATCGCAAAGTACTCCAGTGGATCCCCGCTAAACATGTTTGATGAGTTCCATTGCTTCAACGACATGACGTTCCACATGTACTTCGGATTGACGAAAAAGAAGATCTCCGCCCTTATGCGCGAAAAAGACCTCAAAAAGCCATCGCAAAGGGATCTGGCATCCTGGTACGATGGGTACGTTCAAAAGGGAGGCATCCATGTGTACAACCCTTCCTCCGTCTCCAAGGCATTGCGGCAAGGAGTGTGCATGGACAACTGGGGTGGCACTGGAAGAATGAACGAGATCAGACTGCTTCTTCAAAACAATGTGGAGGGGCTGAGAGACGATATCATCCGGATGGTTGCTGGGGAAACGCTTGATATTCAGCTGGGTGGGTTTTCCGTTGCGGAAAGCAGTGTGAGAACCCGCGATGAAATCCTTTCCGCGATGGTTGTGTATGGATTCCTTTCGTACTACAAGGGAAAGCTTCGCGTCCCAAACCGAGAGCTGATGCTAAAATTCAAGACCGCCTTGGCATCCCAGCCAATGGGGCTGAAACAGACGCTGGACAATTCAATGGCGCTGCTCAAGGCAACGCTGGCAAGGGACGAGGAGAAGATTGCGCAGCTTGTCGAGCAGGTTCACGATGAAAACATTCCGCATGTCTACTACAACGATGATAACAGCCTTGCCTGCGTTGTCGTTGTTGGCTACCTAGCAGCGAGAGACATGTACGATGTCAAGCGCGAGGATTCCTCGGGAAAGGGCTACGCGGACTTTGTCTTTGAGCCGTTCGCAAAGGGAAGCATCCCAATTATCCTGGAGCTGAAGTACAACCATTCGGTCAAAAACGCGATTGAAAGCATCCACAAGCGCGGCTATATAGCCCGCTTCAAGAACCACAGGCGCGTCCTTCTTGTGGGCATCAACTACAGCACCGCAACGAAGAAGCATACATGCCTCACAGAGCTGGTGGAACAATAGATCCACCAAGTTTCCTGGCAGGAAAAGATACTCCAGTCAAATACAAAGAACAAAAAATCCATGGGTTCCCAAAGAACTTGTGGATTTTTGTTCAAATGGACGTTGGTATCACTCAACGTGGCAATTCTCCTGAAACCACCTTGGTTTCAATCATGCTGGCACTTTGTCACCAATTGGTTTTCTTTCATTTACTCGATGAAATGGATCTGAGCTTATCTCCATCTGGTACATGTGCACAATAATTTCATCAAACGATATCTTGCGCGTGGAGTAGAGGTTCTTAGAATGCTCATACGGTTTCAGACACGTAATGATGGATGTCTTTCGCCAGACTCTATACTTGGACGAACAAATAGGTAGAATGCTGCATTGTCTGCCTGCTGTTACAATCGTTCCAGTATAAAACAGTGGGATTGTGAAGTCACTGTTTTCAAAGAAAAGCTCTTGTTCAGCCAGCTGATCTACGAGAATGGTCGCTAGATATTTTGTGGGTTTCTCATGTAGGTTCCTGCTTCGAGTCTAAAAACCGAGCCAGATCATTCATTGCTGCGTCTTTTGTCATGCCGTGGGACTTCAATAAGTGGGCGTAAATGACATTATCTAGCTTGGCCGCAAGAGCGGCGCTGTCGCTCTTGCGGCTTTCGATTTCCTCCTCGAGGTTGCGCCTCTTTTCCTAAAATCCTGCGCCTTCCATTACATCCAGGATATCCATAAGCTCTACCTTGTTTTCCGTCATGAACTTTACAAGGTAGCCAGACCTGCCGCGCTTGTCGATCAGTTCCTACGAGGTCTCCTTGGTGTATCCATTTTCCTTGAATCCTGTGGTCATCAGTCTCGCTGCTGCCACGTATTGCCTGAGCAACCCGTTGCTTTCAAGTCAAACGGAAATGTAGGGTCTTGGGCAAAGTTTTTCCTCATCGATACCTTGTCCGGCACATTCTCCAGCCCAGTGTACACGCAGCGGAAGTAGGGGCGGGGGAATGCGATTGGATTTGAGCCGATGGTGTTGCCTTCGTCATGCATCCAATCGGAGAGGTGGTTGTGGTAGTATTAGATGAGCAGTAAGCGTTTAATGTAGGGTGGGAAGGGCAAAGTGGATGTCTAATTACAATTTCAATAAAAATTATTGTGCAAATGCATTAAGCTCGGTATCTAGGACCCAGTAAAGTCAGAAGGAATCCCTGAGCCATAATTCCTTCCCAAAATCATGTATAATAAATTACAGGAAAGATTTTGTAATTTGTTTCCATTCAACCTAGTTCCCGTAATTATAACTGGACGTTCATACGGGGAAATTATTAGCAAAAAAATTTATATTTTTAATTAAATCGAGAGTTGCTTTGCCTTATAAACCCCTCGTAAACAGGCTTCCCACCTCACATTAAACGCTTACGATGAGCAGCAGAATGTTGACTGTCTAGGTGCCCTGCGTCTCGATCAAAAAAAGCGTCTTTCCGTTCACTGTGATCTGGTTAGGAGTGCTGTCATCGTAATCATGGAAGTCTGATCCTGCGATCTGTCGCACTGCTTCAAGCTTGTAGGTGGGCTGGTTGTTGAGCATCGTGCCAAGGATAGAATCTTTGAATTTCACCTCTTGCTTCGCCTGTTCCTTCTTGCTTGCTTTCTTGATTTTGCACTCATGAAATGACCTCCTTATGGGAAAGCCATACCTGTGTGATTGCGAGACGCAATGGAAAGAGGGGATAAACCTGCGAGAAAGGGTGAAAAAGTGGCTGGATTCCAAAACGATTTTGATTTTCCAAAAATCACTACGCACAGTGTGCATCAATTTAGGTCGCACTAGGGAGATCCCGCGCAATTATTTGGCTGATAGGTGACGTTGGCGCGCAATGAAAAAAGCGCATGCGCGCTTTTTTTTCTTGGGTTGTTAATGTTTCTTGCGGGCAAGTATTGGCGAGTCAAGAGCAAAGTTACTTCAATCATCTTGGACAGCGCTATGGCCATGCTGTCGTTATCATTGCTGACAATGAACCGCTCATTGGTGATGTAGTCATTCCTTGCTTGATGGAGTTTCTGCTAGTATTATCCTTGAAGCAACGTAAGCTAAAACATGAAGATATAACAAGTAAAGAAGATTATGCTAAATGGCATAAATACGAGGAGTTTAGCAGTGCTTGACTCTAAGAAAGAAAAAAGAAGGATTGACCAGTTGTTATCAATCCTTCATATTGCTGTCTTGCTTTACTATTTGAAGACAACGATGTGTATGTGGCACTTTATATGACATACACGAACAGCGCGATTGAACCCGCTATTTGGTTTCTGCGCAACTTAACAGCATTGTCCAGTAATCTTAGACATTTACTTGAAATCAACGAATGCAAACCGAATCATGTTCCTTGACAAACTTAAGCAGATCAAGAAAAAAGAGCTTTTCCTTATCGGATAATTCTTGAAAGTCCTGATAAAGGGCGTTATTCAGAGGCTGTTTTAAGTCTATGAATTGATCCATTAAAAGATAGTCGACACCTGTTCCCAGCACATTAGCGATTTCAACCAACAAAGGCAACGAGACTTTTGTATGGTTGTTTTCAATATTGGATACGTGTGTTGGAGCACAACCAATAAGACTTGCAAGTGCTTCTTGCGTCAAGTTATTAGCAATACGTGCATCTCTTATTCTGGAACCCAAAGTTTTGTAATCTATCATACGTACACACCTTTTTCCTCCTCATCCCTAGTCGCAAAAGCCTTTAAACCTTTGCTCGTCAATTGTATTATCAACAGGCTTGCTAATGAATAACTTGTGCAAGTAGTTTATTTTTCTGATAAATACTCAAGAATAAAATGGACATTGGAGCATTGTTTATTGATGACAAAAATCATTCTATAAGACATGAAGTATCACAGAAAAGTATTTGGCACAGTGTGTTCTATGATGGATTTGAGCATCTTTTACTTCCAATAGCATCAAGATATTCCCGTTAAAGAGCTTTCTGTTCTTTGCTTTGTCTTGACTGTCTTCGTTGTCTTTTCCAACATGCTCCCGTGATTGATTGCGTGTTTTGCTGTGCGCCAGATACTTTTTGTCTGCGTGCTACAAGCGTAAAGTGCAATCGTAAACAGTAACCATGAATTTTCGTTATACCAATGTTCGGTGGTCGGAATTTTCTTCACCATATAATAAGGATAGACGATGAACTCGATGACAAAATAAGTAACGCAATATTATGATGCGTTCAAGTGTCATGGTGGAAATTTAAATATACATCTCAATAAATGCAATTAAATGTATTGGGGCTTGTTGCCATCGTTGGAAAATGAAGGCTCTTGAATTGAATCATTGAAATGAAAATGATCCCAAAATAAGATTGCTTGATAATGCAAAATACTTGTGGTAATATGTCCTAGATAAGTGAAAATAATTTATACAGGACATATTACCGCAAGTATTTTGGTGTTTTCCTGTAAACTGACACTTATCAAATTGGCATAAACATGTCTTGTAACAGTATGTATCTTCAATGGATCAAGTGTCATTCTCAGCCTTGAGAGGCTGAGAATGGAAGAATGGCAATATGAGGTTATTATGAGTGTTATATTCACAATCAGGATATGTGATGTTCCGATTGAAGTTTGTTGCATCCACGAGGCTTGCAAGAATTTCCTGGCCAATTATCTCACGGAGGACAAGCCTGCAATGAGGATTGATTCATCATGGAAAGACATTGATGAAATGAGAAGCTTGTTCAAGAAAGAAGATCCTTCGCTATTACACAGCGATGGCTTCTTGGAAATAAACGCCGTTCACAAGCTGTTGTGCGAATCACTTCTTGAAAAAGATGTTGTCATGATGCATGGCTCGGCACTTGCCATGGATGGAGAATGCTACATCTTCTCTGCGCCAAGCGGGACAGGGAAAAGCACGCATTCAAGATTATGGAGGCAGGCATTTGGGGATAGAGTTGTCATGATCAATGACGACAAACCGATGATTCGGTTTATCGATGGCAAGCCGTTTGTATACGGAACTCCATGGGATGGCAAGCACCATCTTTCAATGAATACATCGGCACCTCTCAAGAGCATTGTGATGATTGATAGAGGAACAAAGAATCTAATTGAACCCTTGGCAGACAATGAGCGCCTCCTGCTTCTGATGAGGCAGACATACAGGCCAAAGGATAAGATGAAAATGCAGAAGCTTCTTGTGTTGTATGACAAGCTGATATCAACCTGTAGGTTCTATCATCTGCGGTGCAACATGGAAGAAAAGGCGGCAATTATAGCATATGAAGGAATGAAGGAGACAAAATGAAGCTAAAGGAAAGTTATATTACACAGGAAATCGATGGCACGCAAGTCATGGTAGCAACCGGGGAAAGCAGCTTTACGGGGATTGTAAGAGCAAACAGTACAGCGGCTGAAATTGTCAATCTTTTGAAGAAGGAGACAACTGCTGACGAGATTGTTGAAAAGATGATGAAGATATACGATGCTGACAGGGATCGGATTGCCAAGGATGTACACAAGGTTGTTGAGACTTTAAGGTCGATTGGTGCGCTTGAAGAATGACACAAGTATTTGAAGAACAACTTGATAAATACGGTTCTTTTGCATATACGACAAAGGGAGTCTCGATGATGCCTCTTTTGAGGCAGGGAAGGGATGTTGTCACAATTGTAAAAAAGACAGGACGCTTGAAACCAATGGATGTTGCTTTGTACAGGAGAAATGGACAATATGTCCTGCACAGAGTGATCCGTGTTACAGATGACGGATACCTGATCAGGGGAGACAATACCTATGTCATGGAGAATATCAAGGAACAACAGGTCATCGGCGTTATGGATGCCATTGCCAGAAAAGGCAGGCGGATCAAATGCTCCGACTGGTCTTACCGTGTTTATTCACGTCTGTGGAATGCTACTTTCCTGGTCCGCCATCTGGCTGTTGGGACAAAAAGAAAACTGAGGAGGCTTTTATGAACGATTTCTTGTATCTGCTTGCCTGTGCGCTTCATGATGAAAAGCCCCAGGAAATAGAGTATTTGGATCTTGAGGCTATAAAAAGGCTTGCGAAGTTTCATTCCGTCACTCCTATGATTGCCTATGCAATGAGAGGGCAGGGCGAAGAATGGCAGAGAATCTATTTGGGCAACGTGAAGAGGAACATGCTGTTTAAAAGCGAGAGGGAAAAGCTTTACTCTTTTTTCGAAGACCATCGCATTGCATACATGCCACTAAAGGGAGTGCGCATCATGGACATGTACCCTGCGTATGGCATGAGGAAGATGGCAGACAACGACATATGGATTGATAAAAAACACGCTACAGAAGCAAGGGACTATATGATTGGTGAAGGATACGAATGTATTTCCTTCGGCAAGAGCAACCATGATGTCTATCATAAAAAGCCTATTTTCAATTTTGAGTTGCATACATCGCTTTATGGAGAAACACATTCCAAGGAGTTCTATGAGTACTACAAGGATATAAACGCTCGTCTGCGCAAGGACAATGACAGCGAATGCCGAATGCGCATGAGAGATGACGACTTCTATGTCTACGTCTGCTCCCATGCGTATAAGCATTTCAACAATTCAGGAACAGGAGTCAGGACGTTATGCGATGACTATGTTTTGCGCCATAACTTGAGTTTGGACATGGACTATGTCCATGGCGAAGCCAAGAAGCTTAAGATTGATGGCTTCGTTATGCAGATGCAACGCTTGTCGGAGGGATTGTTTGCTGATCCAGAAAACATATGCGTGACAGAAGAAGACAAGGAGTTTCTATCATACATCCTTGGTTCAGGAACATATGGGACTGTCAATCACAGGGTCGAAAGACAACTTCGCATGATGAGCGAGAATGTTACTCCTTTTACAAAGGCGAGGTATGTTTTTCGAAGGGTATTTCCAGGAGATGAGTATTTCAAGGCTTTTCCGTTCTTTGAAAGACACAGAAGTCTACGACCTTTCTTCATTGTGCATCGCATTGGCAAGAGCTTGGTTAAGAGGAACAAGAACATGGTTGCTGAATTCAAGGCGGTAGTGAAAGCGTAAAAGCAGTAAACAATCTAATAATGCTACATGATAGATTTGGATTGTTTGTTTATGTTGGTCAAGTCATTCTTTCTGGAGAAGAGTAGATAGCCAAGAGGCAGGTCAAGGAGATGGCATGCGTTAAAGAGCTGGATGTAATGGATAATATCGCGCTCTGCTTTTCTCTTTGCGTTCTTACACGATGTGATCTTGCAAATGGGAGTGGAGATCAGGGCTACAACCCTAACTTCTTTTTATTTATAGCCTCGCAAGCAGCTAGTGAAAATCGATTTTGTTTTCACAAGTTCTCACAATGTCCAATTTGA
>OMYM01000323.1 GCA_900315225.1 uncultured Erysipelotrichaceae bacterium
GTACAAAAAGCATATAGAATTTATGGAATCAATATTAAATCGGATAATAACAATTGTGGTTGGTGGCTTACTTCACCAGCAATAAATGGTAATGGCTATATTGAGGTTATTGATGAGAATGGTGCGGTTATACCAGATCAATATGGTGTTTGTCATGGGGTGCGTCCGTGTATTTGGGTATCCGTAAAAAATGCTGGACAGTAGTTTGTTTTAACACATAACTCATTTGAGACAGAGCGATTTGGTACTTTTGCCCAAATAGGTCATATAAGCCTCATACAATCCTAGTTTTGTCGCTATTTCAACGGTCGGGACAAATGTATGACGCTTTCCTCGTTTTTTTCAAGAAAAACATGGACACGCACTCTATACGCATGGCATAACGTATTCCGTAAAGGAGTGGCGAAGCCCGCGGTCGCTTGCCAATCAAGAATAGAGGTGAGGTGTTCCCTCGTCTTCGCTAGAACGCCTTACCTTTTCTGTTGTCTCTTGCATTACTTACCGAAAATGCCGTAGGACGGATGCACGTTTCTCGCAGTGTAAGGTCTGACCTTAATGGGAAGAATCACATATTATCCTATATGTTTGAACAATTTAGAGACAAATTTCACTGGAATTAGACAAAGAAACCCATCTAGCAGGCAAGGAACAGCTTGGCGATTTTGTTGTACGCGCGCAGGAACCTTGCTTTGGCTTATGAACCAGGTCTTGCCTCGGTTTTTCATTTTGCTCAGAGTATATGGTGATGTTTCTATCGATTGTATTTTATTCTCCAGAATATCCTAATCAATTAGATCGTATGCAAGGGAGGCAGATTGCCTCCCTTTTTTTCTTTTCCATGCTATACTATCCCTATGAGGTTTCTTTATGAACAACAGTGATTTACTCTCTGCCTATTGGCAAGAAAAGAAGAAGCTTGATGAACAGACACTGATCGTCCAGAAACTACTGGATCAACTGCATTCCCTGGGTATTGATCCCAATCAGAAACATGTCTTGTCCCTTGTTCCTTCCAACCATGACAATGCCCCAATCCCTTCTTATCCTCCCTTTCCCTATACCCCGATAAACATCACCAGAGACATGATTCTTCTGTTCATGAGCTATTTCCGTGGCAGAGAGGAATTCTTCGCTAAACGGACTAAAAACGGGGGATACTACCGTCCCTGCGCCAATCGTTTCGACTCTCGCTGTCCCCGCCAACAAGACCTGAAATTTCCCTGCAAGGATTGCACAATGCAAGCATTTGTGCAATTGAACGAAAGCATCATCCTTGATCATCTCTTGGGAAGAAGAGAAGATTGTTGCGATGTCGTTGGAGTCTATCCAATTACTTCCAGGAACACATGCTGGTTCATCGTCTATGACTTTGACGACAAGGAGTTTAAGAAGACCAAAGACATAGACGATGAATCCAGTGCCAGGGTTTGGCATGAGGTAGGCGTATTAGCAAAGATATTCAAGAGTCTAAAGATACCGTATCTCTTGGAACGATCAAGAAGCGGGCAAGGAGCACATCTTTGGGTGTTCTTCGCCCAAGAGATAGATTGTGCCAAGGCAATACGCTTTGGCGACTATATCAAGGATAGAGGCTTGGATCTTGTGGACATTGAGACATTCTCTACGTTTGATAGAATGTTTCCCATGCAGAGTTCCCTGAAGCCTGGGCAAGCAGGTAACCTGATTGCCCTCCCCCTTCAGGGAAGGGCGTTAAGGCACTGGAACAGCACGTTTATAGATCCTCGAGGAGATACCTATCTGAATCCTTGGAAAGCCCTGTATGACACCAATAAGGTCACAGAACAAGAGATTGACAATCACTTGAAGAACTATCACGAGGAAGTCATAGACAAAGATCCCACCAAGCCATGGGACAAGAACCAGAAGACACTTCTTCTGGAGGATGTTGTCCATGGCTTGGTGGAGATTACGCGTGCCAATGGGATCTTTGTCTTGAAAGAAGGACTAAAAGAACGGATGCGTAACCGCATCCGCATGATTGGCGTATACGATAATCCCGAATACTACAAGAAACGAAAACTCTTTCCCGATATCAAGAATACCGTCAATCCCCGCTTTATCAGCTGTGTGATCGAATATGAAGACTATATCTGTCTTCCTAGAGGAACCGAAGAAACACTGGTTGATCGATTGACGAAGTCAAACATCAAGTACTCTCTTTCTGACAAGACGGAAGGGGGAAGAAAGATCAACGCTACTTTCATCGGTACCCTGCGTCCCCACCAAACAGACGCAATCAACGCAATCAAAGACAAACGCACAGGCATCATTGCGGCAGCCACTGCCTTTGGCAAGACCGTTGTCGCTGCCGCAATGATCGCCAAGCGTAAGACATCCACCTTGATACTTGTCGATAAAGTGACCCTCATGGATGTGTGGTATGACACATTGCTAGAGTTTTTGGACATTGAGGAAGAAATCCCGGAATACACGACAAAGACCGGTCGGGTGAAGAAAGAGAAGAACGTGATAGGAAGACTTGGCAGCCATCATTCCCGATTACACGGGATCATTGACATCGCAATGGTTCAATCCATCGTGAACAAGATAGACTGCCTGAAGGGCTATGGCATGGTCCTGGTGGACGAATGCCACCATGCGGCTAGCCCTTCATTCCAGAAGATCCTCGAGACAATCACATCACGCTATGTCCATGGCTTTACCGCCACACCCAAGCGATATGACGCACAAGACGCCAAGATGATCTTCCAACTGGGAGAAGTAAGATACCGCTTTACAGCCAGCCAAAGAGCCCAAGAACAACACTTCAGCCACTACATCGTACCCCGCTTCACTTCTATCGTATATACGGGTAAAAAAGACGCAAAATACACCGATATCGCCATAGAAATCTCGCTTGATGAAGGAAGAAACCAACAGATCGTGGAAGATGTCATAGTTGCTATTGGTGGTAAAAGGACATCACTGATCCTAGTGAAATACATCCAACAATCAGTGATCCTTGAAAACAAACTCAAAGACAAGGCAGACCATGTCATCAACATCTCTGGCAAGACAGGAAAGAAACACGATGCATGCATCAAAGAACTACA
>OMYM01000403.1 GCA_900315225.1 uncultured Erysipelotrichaceae bacterium
AACCATGTCTACAGCCTGATGGAGGCTGGCGTGGATTCTTTCAAGATCGAGGGAAGAATGAAGACGGAGTATTATGTTGCGTCCATCGTCAGCGCCTACCGTGCCTTGATCGATGCCATCTATGAAAACCAAGGACCCTTGGAAAGCCAAGCGCTAGAGTGGCATCGCGCACAAGTTCTCAAAGGGGAAAACAGAAGGACATGGGGAGGTTTCTACGATAATCCAGGCGGCGAGGACAGCCTGATCTACCAAGCGAATTCCAATGCCGATGTCAGCCATGATTTCCTTGGCACCATCGTGGGAAGAGAAGGACGCATGCTTGTCGTTGAAACACGCAATCCTTTTTCCCAAGGGGAAGAGGTAGAACTTCTTTGTCGCGTTGGGCAAAAACGCTTTACGCTTGGCAGGATGATAGACGGCGAGGGATGTGAGATCGAAAGATCGCGCCATCCAATGGCATTGGTGAAAATAGAGACGGATGTCGATGCGGAAGTCGGCGACCTGTTGAGGAGGGCAAGATGATACTTGAGGGAAATGTCAGCGTAAAGGCCGCCATCATGGCAGGCAATCGCGATGTGCATAAGCTTTACATGGCGACTGAAAAACATGATCGCGACTCCTTCTTCATCATGCATCGGGCCATTGAGCGCGGCATAGAGGTCGTTCGCTGTCCGCGCGAAGAAATCGATGCTCTTGCCGAGGGAAGGACGCATGGCGGCCTTATCGCCGAGGCAGGGGAAAGACGCTATCAAGAAATTTCCGATTGCCTGTCAGATATGCCATTTGTCGCATTGGCCGAAGGAGTCGAGGATCCGTTCAACCTTGGCTATCTCATGCGCAGCCTGCATAGCGCGGGATGCACCGGCATCTTGTTGCGCATGAGGGATTGGAGCAATGTCGAACAAGTGATCCTCAAGGCTTCGGCAGGTGCGTTTGACTGGATGAACGTTGTTTTGTGCGAAGATCTTCCTGGTGCCGTTAAAAGCCTCAGGAACCAAGGGCTGTATTGTTATGCGGCGATGCGCAAGGATGCGATTTCGTATTTAGAAGCAGACTTCAGACGACCAGTCTTAGTCGGCATTGGCGGCGAGATGAGAGGACTCAGCTCCAAGGTGTTGAAAGAAATGGACCAGAACATATGCGTTCCCTATGCAAATGACTTCCGCAATGCACTCAATGCCGCCGCTGCCGCTGCGGTCATTGGCTTCGAGGTATTCCGGCAGCGCATGCAGCAAAACCCAGCAATGCAAATGGAATAGCGCTTTCCCTTGTTAGGTGATACAATAAGACCATAAAAGATTATAAATAATAAGGAGAAAGCTATCATGAAATCTTACATTGGCATTGATCTTGGCGGAACAAACGTTCGCGTAGCAAAAATCGCGGAAGACGGGACAATCATTAGCCAGGTCAAGGGACCTTCCTATGGAACAGAGGGACCATCGAAGGTCATGGCGAATCTCAAGGAAATGATCCGTGACATTCCTAACTGGAAAGAGTGCAGCGGCATTGGTTGCGGTGTTCCAGGTCCAGTTGATACAAAGGCAGGAGCGATGGTTCTTTCGACAAACCTCCCTGGCTTCACTGGCTATCCGTTTGCGGATGAACTCGCCAAGGAATTCGGCATGCCGGCATTTTTGGACAACGATGCGAATGTCGCAGGTCTTGCCGAGGCAGTCGTAGGCGCCGGCAAAGGTCTTTCCACTGTTTTCTATGTCACGATTTCCACTGGAATCGGCGGCGTTCTTGTCGTCAACGGAAAGACGGTTTCCGGCAAGCATGGATTTGGCGGCGAGATTGCGAATATCATCATCGACCGCGACCGCGAGAAGGTCAACTACCTGAACGTTGGCGCCATTGAGAACGAGGCCAGCGGAACGGCTATCACAAGAAAAGGCCGCGAGGCTTTCCCGGAAAAGGACATTCCTCATGCTGGCGCAGTATTTGCGCTTGCTGAAAAGGGCGATGAAAAGGCGATCGCGATCATCGATGGAATGAAGAAAGACCTTGGTCAGCTGTTTGCGACAATCGCTTGTGTCTGTGACCCTGATATCTTCATTATCGGTGGCGGAATGACGAAGTCTGCCGACAAGTTCCTTGCGGGCGTTATTGAAAACTACAAGGCAATGAGCCATACGGCTGTCCACGATACACCGTTTGTCATTGCCGGCCTTGAAGAGCCAGGCATCATCGGCGCTGCCATGTTGCCAAAATCCAACGGTATCTAAGAAACTAGCAAAAGACGGCGAAAGCCGTCTTTATCATTTCCGCATACATCAAAAGGACATATGTTTTTTTGCCACGATGTTCCAAATTACCTTCTCGTCCAGTATAATTTGCCTATGGATAGAATTGATTCGCCGGCGAATGCCCGCGTCAAGAAATGGGCATCGCTGTCACAAAAGAAACACCGTGATTCCTTGGGCATGTTCTTAGTGGAGGGAGAACACCTTTGCCAAGAAGCAAGGCAAGCAGGATGTCTCGAACTTGCCATCATGGATCAGGAAGGATTGTTCGACTTTGGCAACACCGTTTTGGTGAATGAAGCAATCATGCGGAAATTGTCCTCTAATGTCAGCCAAGCTCATTTGATCGGACTATGCCGCAAGCCAGAAGCTAGGCCAAGGAAACAGGAAAGGGTATTGTTGCTGGACGATGTGCAGGATCCAGGAAACCTTGGCACGATGATTCGCACTGCTGTTTCCTTTGGCTTTGATGGCGTTTATTGCTCGCCTGGATGCGCCGATGTGTACAACGAAAAAACAATTCGCTCGACCCAAGGGGCGCTTTTCCACATACCCGTTTTGCGCCAAGACCTGGAAACCATTATCGAAGACTTACATGCGCAGGGGGTGCTAGTCGTTGGAACATGCCTGCATGGCGCAATTGGCATGTCGCAGCTTCAAGAACAGGAGAAAATGGCATTTGTCCTTGGCAACGAGGGAAATGGTGTCAACGAGAGGATTCTTGGACTTTGCGACAAACGGGCAAAAATAGAGATGCAGGGGTTTGAGTCGTTGAATGTCGCTGTTGCGGCTGGGATTTTCATGTATCGCTTTCGCGCGTCTTCGAATGGACAAAGGGCATCGGGCAATGGGCGATAACGATCAACAGAAGTGGCTTACGTTTAGCGCCTATTGTCGCAAGCGGTTTGGTCATCGGTTGTATCGCGTTGCATTGGATGCGGGTTTTACATGTCCTGTGCGGGATGGAACATTGTCTTATGGAGGATGTGCTTTCTGCTCGGCGCGCGGATCGGGGGATTTTGCGATCCCCTACAACGGGCAAAAACTTGAAAGAAAGGATCTTTCCTTCAACCATATCGAGGCACCAAACGGAAGCTATATCGCTTATTTCCAGTCATACACGAATACTTACGGTTCCCTGCCACGCATGCAAAGACTGTTTGAGGCGGCGCTTTCGGATGAATTGTTTGGCGCGATATCCATCGCTACAAGACCGGATTGCCTTGGGGAGGATGTTCTTTGCCTTTTGAAAAAGCTCCGTGAATCCCATCCCCTAAAGCCAATATGGGTGGAGCTAGGGCTACAGACAATGCATGATGCCACGGCGGATCTGTTTGGCAGAGGCTACCCCACAACCGTGTACGACAAAGCGGTCGCAGCCTTGCATGACCTTGGCATCGAGGTAATCACACATGTGATCATCGGGTTGCCAACAGAAAGCAAGGAAATGGTCTTGGAGACAATTCGGCATGTAAACGAAACAGGGGCGCAAGGCATCAAGCTACAGTTGTTGCACTATGTCAAGGGGAGCCGCTGGGGCGATCTCTATGAAAAAGATCCAGATGCGTTTAGACCGCTGGCATTTGAAGAATATGTCGATATCGCGACGGATTGCCTGGCATGCCTGGATGAATCCATCGTGGTTCATCGGCTCAGCGGGGATGGAAGCGCGGATATTCTGCTTGCGCCAATTTGGTCGCGAGACAAAAAACGCGTGTTAAATGCCATCCGCAAGAACATGAAGGAAAAAGGGTATGTGCAAGGTTGCATGAGGAGGAAACATGAACAAGATAGTTGAAGTGATACGCAAGCAGTTTGGCGATGGAGACAAAAAGCGCGATGCAGGACTGGTCAGTCCGAGCGACATTGTGCGCTATGACGACATTGCCTACGCAGGAACAAGCGAGAAATTACAGACGCTGGATGTCTATCGACCACTAGGCGCGCAAGGCGCATTGCCTGTGATTGTCAGCGTACATGGTGGCGCATGGGTGTATGGGGACAAGGATGTCTACCAGTATTACTGCATGTCCTTGGCGCAACGTGGCTTTGCGGTAGTGAATTTTTCCTATCGTCTGGCGCCGGAATGGAAATATCCGTCTTCTTTCGAAGACGTGACATCTGTGCTTTCCTGGATGCAAAGCAACAGCAAGGAATATGGCTTTGACCTAGACAATGTGTTTGCGGTTGGCGATAGTGCAGGAGCGCATATGCTTGGCTTGTATTGCGCCGCCATCGCCAACAAGGAATTTGCCAAGACATGCGGCTTTGAAACAGCGAAAGACTTTTCGTTCAAGGCAATCGCCTTGAATTGCGGGGCGTATTTGATCGAAGACAAAGGGGATGCCGATATGACCAGTGGGCTGATGGGGCAGTATCTTCCAAACGGAGGCACAAGCGACGAGCTAGCGATGGTAAGCCTGGTCAATCACTTGAACAGCGCCTTCCCTCCCGTGTTTATGATGACATGCCCTGGCGATTTCCTGTGCGAACAGCCTTCGCATATCATTCCGTTGCTTGAGGAAAATGGCGTGGAGTTCATCTACCGCCACTATGGCAACAAGGCAAAGCCCCTTGGGCATGTCTTCCATTGCAATATCAAGCTTCCCGAAGCAACGCTATGCAATGATGAAGAGTGCGCTTTCTTTAAAAGCTTTCTTTCCCAATAAAGGATAAAACGGCTGGAAAAGCCGTTTTTTGTTATGCTGGCGCAGGTTTTTGTCTGTTTTCAGGGATTTAGTCTATAATAGTTCTCCGTGAGGTTGAGAAATGAAGGAATTGTTGAAAGAGACACATAGTGTCGAGGAAACTTACGCGCTGGGCGAAGCCATTGGCTTGAACGCCTGCAGGAACATGGTTTTCCTTCTGGATGGCGACCTTGGGGCGGGAAAGACTACGCTGACCCAGGGAATCGCCAAGGGTCTTGGCGTAAAACGCAACGTCACCTCGCCTACATTTACCATTCACAAGGTGTACAAGGGGAGGCTGACGCTGAACCATATTGATGCATACAGGCTGGAAGGGATTCAGCAGGATCTGGGATTTGAAGAACTGCTGCAGGATGGAGGGGTCACGGTGATCGAGTGGCCTTCATTTATGCCTGATCTTGCGCCGGAAGAATACATGGGGATTTCCATTCGCCTGCTGGATGGCGAAAGCCGTTTGTTTAACTTAAAGGCGCATGGCGAGCAATACGAAAGAATGTTGGAGGTGTTGGCATGATAAGCTTATGCATGGATACGAGCCATGTGTTGCTAGCGATAGCATTGCTGAAGGATGGCAAGGTGCTGGCTTCATGCCAAGAGCTGTGTTGGAAACGCCAGTCCGAGGAATTGTTTGGCAAGCTCATCGCCTTGATGGACAAGGCAGGGCTTGCGCCGAAAGACATTGGCGAGGTTGTTGTCAGCGAGGGACCGGGAAGCTACACTGGCGTGCGCATTGCCATGACGGTTGCGAAGGTTTTTTGCGCGATGGGGAATGTTCCGCTGTATACGATCGGAACACTGCAGCTGTATGGCGCAGGATTGACTGGCAGGGTGATACTGGATGCGCGCGGCAGGCGCGCCTATACATGTTTGTTTGAAAATGGCGATGCGATCGGCGTTCCCGAAGCAAAGCCTTTGGATGAGATATGCGCAAGCATGGACATCGTTGGCGATGGCCATCTTGTGGGAAAGGAAGACAACTGGCCAGACATGGCAAGCAATTTCTCCTTGCTAAGGGAAAAATGGAAAAAAGCCGCGAACGTCCACCAGGTTGTCCCAGAGTATTTGAAGAGCGCCCAGGCGTATATGGTGAAAAAATGATTAGGGAAATGACAAAAGAGGACATAGATGTCCTTGTGGAACTAGAAAAAGAATTGTTCCCCACCAGCCCATGGCCGCGTGAGCAGTTTGTCTATGATTTGTTTGAAAACCCGTTTTCAAAGATATTTGTCTATGAGACAAAGGATGGGATTATTGGTTATTGCGACCTATGGGTCATGTTCGACCAAGCGCAGATTGCCAACATTGGCGTTGCCAAAAACGCATGGGGAAAAGGCATTGCCACAAAGCTGATGAATCATTGCGAAGTCTTGGCGAAAACAACAGAGGAATGCGGTTTCATGACGCTGGAAGTGGCGGTGTCGAATGCGCGCGCGATAAGCTTTTATGAGAAATGCGGTTTTATTATTGTAAGCGTTCGCAAGCATTACTACGACAATGGGGAAGATGCATACCTCATGGCAAAGGCTTTATTATCGGAGGAAAACAAACGTGCGACATATTTTGGCTATTGAAAGCAGCTGCGATGAAACCGCGTGCGCGGTAGTCAGGGATGGCAAAGAGATATTGTCCAATATCGTTTCCAGCCAGATCAACGTTCATACGCTATATGGAGGCGTAGTGCCTGAGGTCGCCAGTCGCATCCATGTGGAGAACATCTCCGCCGTCATCAAGGAAGCCATTGACCGATCAGGGGTGACGATGGAGGACATTGATGCCATTGCCTTTACCCAAGGACCGGGATTGATTGGCTCCCTGCATGTCGGTGTCATGGCCGCAAAGACGCTTGCCTGGCAATTTGACAAGCCGCTAGTGCCTGTCAACCACATGTGCGGGCATATCTATGCCAATAGATTTGTTTCCGAGTTAACGTTTCCCCTCATGGCCTTGGTTGTTTCGGGAGGCCATACCCAGCTGGTGTTCATGGAGGATGAGTGGGACTTCAAGGTGATCGGAGAGACAACGGATGATGCGATTGGTGAAGCATACGACAAGGTTTCCCGTGTGCTGGGGCTAGGATATCCCGGCGGTCCTGCGATCGACAAGATCGCACGCCAGGGAAGCCTGCGCTACAAGCTTCCCCTGCCGAAGACGCATGGGCGGTTTGATTTTTCTTTTTCAGGTCTTAAGACGGCCGTTTTGCAATTGATTCAACGCGAGGAAAGAAAGGGCGAAGAAATCAATGTGGCGGATCTTGCGCATTGTTTCCAGGAGACGGCGCTTTCGCTATTGACATCTCGCACGCTTGACGCGGTTGGCGAGTACAAGCCAAAGATGCTTGTGCTTGCCGGAGGTGTTGCCGCAAATTCCCGCTTGCGCGAGCTGTTGCCGGAATTGATGAAGAAATATCCCGAAACCAAACTTGTCCTGCCGCCAATGTTTTGCTGTACGGACAATGCGGCGATGATCGCCGCAGCAGGCGAAGTGGCGCTCAGGCATGGCGTGAGGGGATCGTTTGACTGCGCTGCCGACCCAGGGCTTCTAATGCCTGGTGAAGAATAATATGTTTTTCACATATGCCCTCGTGTGGTAAGATATTCCGTATGAGTGAAGTGATAAACAAAAAGGTTCCCAGGGCAACCCTGCAAAGATATCCTGTATATCTGAAGGCGTTGCGCAAGCTCCGCGACAACGGAGTGGAGAAGATCATGTCAAAGGAATTGGCGGAAAACGTTGGCATCAAGCCAACGACGATCCGGCGTGACTTCAGCTTCCTGGGCAGTCTTGGGAAACAAGGATATGGCTACGACATCGACATAATGATCGACACGTTCTCAGAGCATCTAGGGGTCAGTTTCGCGGAGAAGATCATTCTTGTCGGCTGTGGCAACCTTGGCAAGGCCTTGCTGAACTATAACCGCTGGAACCATGTGGTCGGCGAGATAGTATGCGCATTCGACCTGCATGCGGACAAGGTGGATGGAGCATTGATACCGGTCTATGCCTTGTCGCAACTCAAGGAAAAGATGCCCAAGGGTTGCCGCATTGCCATATTGTGCATATCGGAGAAAGAACAGGAGACAGTGGATCTCTTGGTGGATAACGGTATCGTTGGGATTGTGTCGTTTTCCATCGAACACCTGAATGTTCCCCCACATGTGCATGTCAGGCAAATCGATGTCGTTGCAAGCATACAGGAGCTAGTGTTCGAGACAAATTCAATAAATATATAAGGAGATGGAACAATGAGTTTAGAGTATACCAGCGTGCGCGAGCTTTACGAGTGCACCAAATCGGGAACGGTGATCGAGAAGGATCAGATTAGCTTTGTCATGCTACAGGGCTGGGTCAGGACAAACCGGGCTGGAAAGAATATTTCGTTCATCGCGTTGAACGATGGAACGTACTTCGCAAATGCGCAGATCGTGTATTCGTCGGATACGCTGGCAAACTACGATGAAGTCTGCCGCTTTTTGACCGGGACGGCGATATCTGTCATTGGCAAGTACATCGCCACCCCTGAAAACAAGCAGCCTTTTGAAATCCAGGCAACGGAAATTACGTTGGAAGGAGCTTGCGACAATACATATCCGCTGCAGAAAAAGAGGCATACCTTTGAATATCTGCGTGAAATCGGGCATTTGCGTCCAAGGACAAACACATTCTCAGCGGTGTTCCGCGTCAGGAGCGTCCTTGCGATGGCAATCCACACATTCTTCCAAGAACAGGGTTTTGTCTACGTCCATACGCCAATCATCACCGGCAACGATGCCGAGGGGGCAGGCGAGACGTTCACCGTCACAACCAGATCCGATGCAAAATACGATGAGGATTTCTTTGGCAAGCATGCCAGCCTCACAGTGTCAGGACAGCTGCAGGGCGAAGCCTACGCCATGGCGTTCCGTGACATCTATACCTTCGGACCAACGTTCAGGGCAGAAAACAGCAACACTTCGACGCATGCGGCGGAATTCTGGATGATCGAGCCGGAAATGGCGTTTGCCGACCTGGAATACAACATGGGTGTGATCGAGGACATGATCAAATTCTGCATCGAGTATGTCCTGGAAGAATGTCCGGAAGAGATGAAGTTTTTCGCGGAGCGCATTGACAAGACATTGATGGAAAGACTGGACAACATCAGGAATTCCGAGTTCAGGCGCATGACGTACACCGAGGCGATCGAGATCCTGAAGAACGCCGATGTCAAGTTTGAAAACAGCGATATCCACTGGGGCATGGATCTTAACACCGAACACGAGCGTTACCTGACGGAAAAAGTCGTGAATGGACCAGTGTTCTTGATCGACTATCCAGCTGAAATCAAGGCATTCTACATGAGGCTCAACGATGATGGAAAAACGGTTGCGGCGTGCGACCTGCTTGTCCCGGGCGTGGGCGAGCTGGTTGGCGGATCACAAAGAGAAGAGCGCCTGGATATGCTGGAGAAGAAGATGGACGAAATCGGCATGAAGAAAGACGGCCTGCAATGGTATCTAGATCTTCGCCGCTATGGCGGATGTGTGCATTCAGGTTTCGGACTCGGGTTTGAAAGACTTGTCATGTATGTGACAGGCATGGAGAACATCAGGGACGTTGTTCCTTTTGCAAGAACGCCAAGGAATCTTTTGTTTTAAGAATAGCAAGGGAATGGATTTTGCTCCATTCCTTTTTCAGGAGGTGTGATGTTATACCAGGCAAGCAAGGCCTCGAAATACTATGGCGCCGACATGGTGTTCGAGGATGTGAATTTTGAGATCAAGTCAACAGAGAAGATTGCCATTGTCGGGCGCAATGGCTGCGGAAAAACGACATTCCTTCGCTGTATGTGCGGCGAAGAGTCGTTCGATAAGGCGAATATCGCCATTCAGAGCGGCACCACCATTGGCTACCTTGCCCAAAAAGTCCTTGAGCATGACGATTGGACGGTGGAGGAAGAGCTAAGGACAGTCTATGCTAGACTCTTCGACCTGCAACAAAAGATGCATGGTCTTGAAGAGCAAATGGCCAAGGATGCAACGGACAGGATATTGTCGCAATATGCGGATATGCAAGAGAAGTTCGAGGCGCTGGGTGGCTATCAATGGGAATCGGAGATGAAGAATGTCTTTACTCGGTTTGGCTTTCCCCTGGAGGATCTGCAGAAAATCATTGGCGAGTTTTCGGGAGGACAGAAGACACGCATTGCGTTCGTCAAGCTGTTGCTAAGCAAGCCTGACATCCTGTTGCTGGACGAACCGACGAACCATTTGGACATGGAGATGATCGAATGGCTGGAAAACTACGTCAAGGGATACCCAAAGGCGGTTGTCCTCGTCTCTCACGACAGGATGTTCCTTGATCGCACCGCCGATGTTGTCTACGATATGGAATATGGGCATATGAAGCGATATGTAGGCAACTATACGTCTTTCTCCCAGCAAAAGGAAAACGACTTGGAACGCAAGCAAGCAGCCTATGTCCGCCAGCAAAAAGACATTGAGAGGCTCCAGGCGCTCATTGAGAAATTTCGCTACAAGAAAAACAAGGCAGCCTTTGCCCAATCCAAGATCAAGTATCTGGAACGAATGGAAAAAATCGATCTAGAGACAGCGGACGACCGCACGTTTCATGCGCGCTTCACCCCGGATGTCAAGGGTGGCGAACGGGTGCTGGAAGTGGAAAAACTTGCCATAGGCTATGACAAGCCGTTGTGCGAGATCACCATGAAGATGCGAAGGGGAGATCGGATTGCGGTCATAGGCGCAAATGGAACCGGCAAATCGACGTTCGTCAAGACACTCATGAACCTTGTGAAGCCCCTTGGTGGCAGCTTTTTGTTTGGGCATCAGGTGGATCCTGGATATTTCGATCAGCAGCTAGCACAGTTTTCTTCGGGAAAGACAGTGCTGGAAGAGATTTGGGATGAAAACCCCGAGTTAGACCGCACCACTGTCCGCAGTGTCCTTGGCCAGTTCTTGTTTTCTGCCGATGACGTGTTCAAGACAGTGGACGTGTTGTCGGGAGGCGAGAAGGTCAGGCTTTCCTTCGCAAAGCTTTTGTTGAAACACAACAACATGTTGATTTTGGACGAACCGACGAACCACTTGGACATTCCCGGCAAGGAGGCATTGGAAGAATCGCTCAAGGGATATGCGGGGACAGTCTTGTTTGTTTCCCATGATAGATACTTCATCCAGCGCATGGCGACAGGCATCCTGGCCTTGGAAAACGGCAAAGCGGTTTTCTACGACATGCGATATGATGAATACGAGGAAAAGAAAAAGGCCGCCGTCGAGCAACCAATGCGCCAAGCCCAAGAGAAAAAGACGCGTGTATTTATCGCCACCAAAGAATCGATCGCCAGGGAAATCGCCAAAGTCGAAAAAAGAATCACTGCCAGGGAAGAAGAACTGGATGCCTTGCGCGCATTGCGCTTTGAGCCAGAGTACTACCAAGACTACGCGCGGATGAATTCACTGGAGGAAGACATTGCGCGCGTGCAGGAAGAGCTAGGACAGCTGGAAGAAAAATGGGAAGAATTACTTGCGCAAATGGAATGACGCTGTTTCAGCAGCGTCATTTTATTGGCAAAAGAAAAATGCGGCTTGCGCCGCATTTTTTAGGCGGAGAAAGAGGGATTTGAACCCCCGCACGCTTTCACGTCTGCCGGTTTTCGAAACCGGTCCCTTCAGCCTCTTGGGTATTTCTCCATGCGGGAGTATTATAGCACAATTCCCGATTTGAATGCAACAACTGTGTTAGACTGAAAAAAAAGAAAGAGGATGGCAATGCGGTTTTCGGAAATAAAGTATGAAAGACCTTCGCTTGAAGAAGCTGAGAGGGTTTTTAGCGACTTGGCAAGACAGCTTGCTTGTGCAAGCAGCTACGAATCAGCAAGAGAGGCGTTTCTTGCCTTCGACAAGCTTGAAAGAAGAATTGCTTCGATGCGCACCATAGCGGGTATTCGCCATGACATGGACACCAGGGATGCCTACTATGAAGAAGAAAACAATTGGTGGGACGATGCGACGCCTGTCTTGACGCAAAAGGAAGTAGCGTTCAAGGAAGCGTTATTGGCAAGTGGCTTCCGTGATCAATTCGCAAGTGAATTTGGCGAACTGATATTCATTGAGGCAGAGATTGCGCGCAAGAGCATATGTGATGAAATCATTTTGGACATGCAGGAAGAAAACAAGCTGACAAGCGCATATGAAGACCTTCTTGCCCAGGCGTTGGTAGAATTCGAGGGAGAAAAGCATACCCTGGCGCAAATGGACGCGTTCAAGAAATGCCCCGACCCCAAAAGGCGCCTGGCCGCATGGAAGGCGGATGGCGGATGGTACAAGGAGAACCAAGGGAAACTGGACGAAACCTTTGACCGTTTGGTAGGCTTGCGCGATGGAATGGCAAAAAAGATGGGATATGGAGACTTTAGGACGCTAGGATACCTGCGGATGCGCCGAAATTGCTATGGCGAGAAAGACATCGAGGCGTTTCGCGCGCATTGCGTCAGGTATATCGTTCCAATCGTTGAAAAAATGTACCAGAAGCAAGCAGTTAGAAACAACGTTCCCTATCCGATGAGCTTCAGCGAATGCGCCATCGAATATCCCGATGGCAATCCCGATCCTTTGGGTGGCGCGCAAGGCATTCTCAATGCGGCGCAAGATTTCTATGATTCCCTGTCGAAAGAAACGTCTGCTTTCTTCAATGCCATGCTAGAAGGAGAATGGATGGACTTGCAGGCAAGGCCAGGCAAGCGCTCAGGTGGATATTGCACGGAAATCCCCGACTTTGGCATGCCGTTTATTTTCGCAAACTTCAATGGCACGCAAGCAGACGTGGAGGTTGTGACGCATGAGGCGGGACATGCCTTTGAAGCGTGGCTGAACATGAGGCGCGTGCCAATGGAAACCATCTTTCCCTCCATGGAAGCAGCGGAAGTACATTCGATGGCGATGGAATTCTTCGCCGAAAAAAACAGCGAGGCGTTCTTTGGAAAAGATGCGGCGAAATACCGTTTCTCACATGTGGCGCAATCCCTTGCGTTTATCCCGTATGGAACGATGGTCGATCATTTCCAGCACATTGTCTATGCCAATCCATCCATGACGGCGCGCGAGCGCCACGAAGCGTGGCTAGAGCTTGAGAAAACCTACCGCCCATGGCTTCGCATGGACGGGGAGATACCGTTTTGGAGCGAAGGAATGAGCTGGCAGTTCAAGCATCATATCTATTCTTCTCCGTTCTACTACATCGACTATTGCCTGGCGCAGACGGTTTCCCTGTGGCTTTGGTCCTTGATGCGCAAGGATTATGGCAATGCATGGTTTATCTATATGAAATACACGCGCATGGGAGGCAGCGATACATTTGCCGGTCTTTTGGAAAATGCCGGGATTCCTTCGCCTTTTTCCGATGAGATGGTGCGCAAGGTCGCCTTGGAATGCGATGCGTTCCTAGCTGGCGATTAAGGGGAATTGGCATGGCTGGAAAAAAGAAACATCGGTATGAATATCTCAACGAGTTCAAGGTGAACGACACGGGAGGCTACGAGTTCAAGGGAAGCCACTACATAATGGAAGCACAAGGCAACCAATGGAAGATGTGGCTGTTTCTTGTCGGCTGCGTTGGAACCGTTGTGGTGGCGGGCTTTGTCCCTTGCGGCGGCATGTACAACAGCTTCTACGTAATCCTTCCCTATGCCATCGAGGCATGCCTTGCGGCATATGCCGTCTATGTCAATGCCAGGATTGCGTTGGCAAAAGGAAAGATGCGGGATTATGTCTATGAAAAGACAGTGCCGCGCGTGAATCCGCTTTTCACTATCCTTGACATATGCGCGTTGATGTCTGCTTGCGGCGAAATCATCCACCTGCTTGCTACATCGTTTGCCCAGGCAACGATGAGTGGTGTCTTTATCGCGCTACAATGCGCCGCAGTGGTGTGTGCCGGGGGATACCTGACTTCGTTCCGAAGCATAAAATGGAATCGTTTGTGCAAATAATTTCATAAAATGATGTGTTGCAGGAAAATGAACCGAAAAATCAAATGAAAATCTGTTCGGTGAATTTGACACTGTTTTCATTTGGCTTTACAATCGTTTCTGTGTATGAGGCATGATTGGCCTCAAGCAAATTAGGAGGAAAAAAATGAGCATTTCTAAATTACTGAAGCGCGGATTAGCGTTGACGGCAGCGATGTCGCTGGCCGCATGCTCTGGCACCGCTTCAACTACAGGCACAACACCTGCAACGACAAGCGGTTCCGAGACAACCGCCACACCGTCCGATGTCACCTATGAGCGTGGCGATGACGATGACATCTATGATGAAGTCCTTGGCGAATACGAGTCATTGATGGCAAAAGCTGATAGCTCCGAGTCTGCCGACGAGAGATTTGTTCTCTTTGCACAGGCAGAGGCTGAACTGCTGGATTCCGCCGTCATGATCCCGACAACAACGCAAGGTGGCGCATATACATTGAGCCGTGTTGCTCCAAGAACCATCCCGTATGTCCAATGGGGCAACGATGACGACCGTGTCAAGGGTCTTGTCATTTCCGATGATTTCATCACGCCTGACGAGAGAGAAGAGTTGCTCGACATCTGGAGCAAGGCTGTCGCGGGCGAGGGCGAGTACGATCCTGCCGCCTACTTGACAGGCAAAGGCCACAAGTTGACGACAAACTACACAACGACATTCTCCACGGCTCCCGTGACGCTGGACTGGCTGAACACCAGCTCGCAATCCGATACGGAGATCACCGTCAATACGGTCGATGGCTTGGTTGAATACAACAACCTGAGCCAAATGACCCCGGCGCTTGCCGAGGATTGGTCTGTTTCCGATGATGGAACAGTCTACACGTTCAATATCCGCCAAGGCGTCAAGTGGTACACATCCGAGGGAACGGAATACGCCGATGTAACGGCGAACGACTTCGTTGCAGGTTTCCGCCACATGCTCGATGCCAAGGCAGGCTTGGAGTGGCTGGTCGATGGTGTCATCGTTGGCGCGACAGATTACTATAATGGCGGCGGCAGCTTCGATGACGTAGGATACAAGGCGGTTGACGACTACACATTGGAAATCACCCTCGAAAAGCCAATCTCCTACTTCATGACAATGTTGACATACTCTTGCTTCCTGCCGATCTGCGATTCCTTCTTCCAGGCACATGGGGGGGTATATGGCGTGGATGAGCTGGCAGAGCGCTCGGCCGATACAAACTCGTACACATTCGGCAAGTCCGAGGACGTTGCTTCCCAGGTATATTGCGGACCATTCCTTGTGCAAAAGCTGCAGAAGGACTCTGAGATCTACCTCGTCAAGAACCCTAACTACTACAAGTCCGAGGATGTAACGCTTGATAGCATCAAGTGGGTCTATGACAATGGCGAGAACCCAGATGCTTTCTACAATGATGTCATCAACGGAACATACAGCACCGTTACCCTTGGCATCGCCAATGGATTGCTTGACAAGGCAAAGACAGACGGCAACTTCGACAAATATGCATATGTCTCCGAGACAACATCCACAACTTACTTCGGCGGCTTGAACGTCAACCGTGGAACATTCGCGCTTGAAGCTGGTACAGTCGCTTCCAAGAAAAATGAACAACAGAAGATCGACACCGTCACCGCCCTCCGGAACAAGAACTTCAGAAAGGCATTGCAGTACTCCTTCGACAAGGCAAAATACAATGCTGTTTCCAGAGGCGATGATCTTGCGACCACAAACCTGAGAAACATGTATACGCACCCTGAGTTTGTCACTCTGAGCGAAGATACGACGGATGCCGATGGGCATACATTCCCAGCTGGAACATTCTATGGCGAACTGGTTCAGTACTATTGCGACCAGCTTGGCACAGGCATCGATGTTTCCGATGGCGTCAATGGCTGGTTCCAGCCAGATGTTGCCAAGGAGTGCCTTGAAGCCGCAAAGGAAGAGCTTGGCGATTCCGTCTCATTCCCGATCATCATCGATGTTGTATATCTGTCCTCCAATGACACGATCACAGCGCAAGCAAACACCTATAAGAAGGTCATTGAAGAAAACCTTGGCTCCGACAATGTCACCGTCAACCTTATCGAGGCAACGACATCTGACGATTACTATGCATCTGGCTACCGTGCTTCCAATGGCGAAGCAGGGAACTTCGATATGTTCTACGGCTCTGGATGGGGTCCGGACTATGGTGATCCTTCCACTTATTTGAACACATTCCTTGGCGCAGGTGCCGGCTATATGACAAAGGTCATCGGTCTGTACTAATCCAAAGGTTTCACAATTGAGTTTCTTAAAATAACATCGCATGGGAGGCTCTAGTCCTCCCATGTGTGTTTCCATTTGACTAGTGAATATGATTTCTTTATGGGCTGTAGCCTTGGCGTTGCCCGCAAAGAGATCATATGTCGCTAGTTATGCCATCGTTGGGCATATAACTGCAGGCAGACGATGCAGAATTCCACCTAATTGTGCATCCGAGCATACAGAAGAGGAAGGGGGATTTCGCCGCAATGCGGTGAATAGAAGACAATGAAAAAATACATGGCAAAACGTATCCTGTTCTCGATCTTCTCCCTGCTGGTTGTTGTCATGGTCGTCATGGCGCTGGTCTACACGATGATCGAGCGCTCGGTCATTTTCCAGACCGACGATACCTGGAATAAAAAGAGCAACAATGACAGGGTCATTTACGAATACGTTCAGTATCAGAAATACGGATACCTTAACTATGTTGACTACACAAGCTACGTCCGCGACAAGTATTCCTCAACGCTAGGAGATGCATACTCCAGCGACAAGGCCTATACAACAGACATTGCGGCGGTTCAAAACGCAGAGACATACCTGGACAATGCAAGCGTCCAAGAGTTCATTTCCAAGTATAAGTCGCAAGGATACGAGATTCGCTACCTTGAACCGATGACCTACAAAAACAAGGGGACGCAGAAGCCTGGCGGTAAAGGATACCTGTTGGCAATCATCGAAAAAAACGTTGTGTTCCGCCTGGTCGACTACCTGAAGGGATTCTATACCATCGAAACGACAAACGATATCAAGGACGAATCCTTGACGGAGCGCTATATACGCATTGAAAAAGACCCTTATTCAGGCTTGTTTGCGGTTGTCGGATCTGGAACCACGCACAAATACCTCATTTATTTCAACAACCGTTTCCCATTCATCCACCAAAACTGGATTCACCTGAACCTTGGAACGTCCTATACGACATACAGGGGGCAGGAGATCACAACGGTCATCAACAACCCTACGGGCGACATGAACAATGTAAAGACACAATATCCCGCCGACCTTGGTACCGACAAGTATGTCGAGACCGCGATCGACTTCCATTCGCTTTCATATAACACCGGTATCGTTTCCGATGCTGAGAGAAGGCTTTTCCCAGATAACTACACGGTCTATTCCTACCGCAGGAAAGGTCTTTCGATGATCGAGAATTCTTTCGTCATTGGCTTGGTCGCAACGTTGATCGCCTATATGCTAGGCTTGCCGTTGGGAATGTTGATGGCAAGAAGGAAAGACAAGTGGCCTGACAAACTTGGCAACCTGTACATCATCTTTATCATGTCCGTTCCAAGCCTTGCCTACATCTTCATGTTTGCGGCCGTTGGAACAACGCTGTTCAAGCTGCCATACAAATTTGCCAACGCCGAGGTGAAGTTCCTTGCCTACATCCTGCCAACCATTTCCCTGTCGCTTCCTTCCATTGGCTCGCTGATGAAATGGATGCGCCGCTACATGATCGACCAAATGAACTCTGATTATGTCAAGTTCGCCAGGGCGGAAGGCTTGAGTGAAAAGGAAATCTTCAATATCCACATTTCCAAAAACGCCATGATCTACCTTGTTCATGGCATTCCAGCGAATATCCTTGGCTGTCTGACGGGAGCCATCATTACCGAGCGTGTTTATTCCGTGCCTGGCGTTGGCAACCTGTTGACGACCGCCATCAACCAGCATGACAATGGCATTATCGTCGCATGTACGGTTTTCTATACATCCTTGTCGATCATTTCGTTGATTCTTGGCGACCTGTTGCTGACGAAGTATGACCCGAGGATTTCACTTTCCGAAGACAAAGGAGGCGGAAGATAATGAGCGATATCAAGAATGCATCCGCTTTGAGCGAAAAGGAATTGTTTTCTCCAATTGCAGGCGACACGATTTCTTCGGAAAAAATCATCGCGCCCCGCTATTCCTACTGGAAGAGCGTATTCAGGGTGTTTTTTAGGAAAAAGATCAATATCTTCATGATCGGTCTCCTGGTGTTCATCATATTAGTGGCGTTTATCATGCCTTATTTCTGGCCATATGACCTTATGGAAAACATTATGGACGCAAAGACGTTCAACCTTAGTCCGGCAGCCGCCCAGAAGTATTTCGGAGGATTCTCTTTCAAGTGGATCCTGGGTTCGGGCGCATATGGCAACTCCATCATGTACGGCATTGTTTCCTCGGCGCGCACCAGCCTTCTGCTAGCGGTTATCTGCGCCGCGATCAACATGACCATCGGTATCATTGTCGGTGCGTTCTGGGGCTACTCCAAGCGTGTCGACCAAATCATGATCGTTGTATACAACATTGTCGCAAACGTTCCATACATCCTGTTGATCACCGTATTGGTCTATATCATCGGATCTGGTTTCTGGAGCTTTGTATTTGCGTTGACGGTCACGGGCTGGCTGTCCATCGCCTATTTCTTTCGCACGCAGGTCATGATCATCAGGGACCGCGAGTATTCCCTTGCGTCCAGGTGCCTTGGAACGCCTGTAACGCGTGTCATTTCCAAGAATATCCTCCCGTTCCTTACATCCGTCATCGTAACGCTGCTTGCGACGGAGCTGCCTTCCTACATTTCCATGGAAGTCTTCCTATCGTATATTGGCGTTGGATTGAGCGCAACGGTTCCTTCCCTGGGCCGCATGATCCAGCAGGCACAGACAGCATTCCTAACCTACCCATGGGAATTCTGGCCGCCGGTCATCGTGGCTTCGGCAATCACAATCATCCTGTATGTGCTGGGACAGAACCTAGCGGATGCATCGGATCCAAGGACGCATATGTAGAAGAGGTGGGGCATGAGTGAAAATACAGACAAGAAAGTCTTGCTATCGTTGAAAAACGTTGTCGTAAAATTCAACGTCAGAGGCAGAATCCTCACGGCAATCAGGAACGTATCCCTGGACATCTACGAACATGAGTCGCTGGCGATCGTTGGTGAATCAGGTTCTGGGAAATCGGTTCTTACAAAAACATTCGCCGGCATGCTTGACAGCAATGGCTTCATACCCGAAGGCTCGATTATTCTTTCCGATGACGAGATCTCCAAGATGGAGGTAAAGCTCGATGCCGGCAACAAGCAGTTGCTTGCGCGTGCCTTGAAGATGCTTAACAAAAACTCTCGCTTGGAAAGAGGGGCGCAAGAATACAAGGCAATCCTTGCCAAGGAAGAGGCAATCAAGGCAAGCAAATCGCTCTCGTTGGACGAAGAAGCAGATTTTGCCGCAAGAATCAAGGAAGTCGAGGATGATATCATTGATTCCAACAACTATCTCTGGACGCTTGATAAAAAGGCGGACGCGGCAGAATATGCCGCTACGCAACAGAAGGTCAAGGAACTGACAGAGAAGAAAAAAGCGTTGGAAAAAGAAAAAGAGGCAATGGCGAAAGCACGCTCTGCGGCATATAAGCAGGACACAAAGCGCGCGGAAAACGACAAGAATGAATTAAAGCGGTTGAAAGATGCACGCGAAGCGAAGATCAATGTGGCGGACAATGCCGCAAATGAGTTTGGCGTGTCTGACGAGACAATCGAAAGAAATACCCGTATCGCATATGAAATCGTTCTTTCCATTGCCAGGTATCCAAGCCTAGACAAGCAAAAGTTCATGCGTAAGCTGGACAAGGCGTTTGAACTGGCAATGAGCCAAGGACAGGACCTCAATGATCCCAAGGTCCTTAACAAGATATTCGAGGTTGTTTCATTCAGGGTGCAGTTTGTCGACTACGATAAGGCGAATGAAACGCTGCATGGCTATGCACTTATCGATTGTTCCAAGATCAAGTACACAAACGACTGGCAAAAGATCAGGGGATGCCGCATTGCTACGGTATTCCAGGATCCAATGACATCCTTGAACCCAGTCATCACCATCGGAAAGCAGATTATGACCGTCATCATGAAGCACCAGAACTGCTCTTCCGCTGAAGCCAGGGAAAGAACCATCGACATCATGTCAAAGGTCGGCATTCCTAATCCAGAGAAACGCTTCAATGATTATCCGTTCGAGTATTCCGGAGGCATGAGACAACGTATCGTCATCGCGATCGCGTTGAGTTGCCAACCCAAGATCCTGATTTGCGATGAGCCAACGACCGCGCTGGATGTTACCATCCAGGCGCAGATCTTGCGCTTGATCAAGAGCCTTCAGAAAGAACTTGGCTTTACCACCGTTTTTATCACGCACGACCTTGGTGTGGTTGCGAATATCGCGGAGAGGGTCGCCGTCTTGTATGGCGGGCAAATCGTCGAACTGGGAACCGTGGACGATATCTTCTACGATCCACGCCACCCATATACATGGGCGCTGTTGAGTTCCCTGCCGCAATTATCCACAAGGGGAGAGGACCTATTCTCCATCCCCGGCACGCCGCCATCCCTGTACAATAAAATCATAGGTGATGCGTTCGCGCCAAGGAACCAATACGCCCTGGCGATTGACACGGTGGAAGAGCCGCCGATGTTCAAGGTAAGCGATACACACTATGCCAAGACATGGCTGCTGGATGAAAGAGCGCCAAAGATCAGCGCACCTGAAGCCATCCAGAACCTGCACGAAAAGATGCTCAAGACATATATCAACCTGGACGAGGAGACAACAAAATATGGCGAATGAAGAAAAGAAAGTATTGCTTTCAATCCAAAACCTGGACGTTGTCTTTGGCAGCGGAAAGAAGACGTTCAAGGCAATCGACAATGTTAGCTTTGACATCTACAAGGGCGAGACTGTCTCGTTAGTCGGCGAGTCTGGTTCGGGAAAGACAACGATCGGGCGAGCGATCGTCAGGATCAATCCATGTTCCTCGGGTGCCATCTATTATGACGGCAAAAAGATCTCCGGCAAGCTTTCAAAGGCGGACGACAGGGAGGTTATCCGCAAGATCCAGATGATTTTCCAGGATCCCGCCGCCTCGCTGAACGAACGTGCGACGATTGAATACATTATTTCCGAAGGTCTGTACAACTTCCATCTATTCAAGGATGAAAAGGACAGAATTGCCAAGGTAGAGAACATCATCAAGGAAGTCGGTCTTCTGCCTGAGCATTTAACGCGATATCCCCATGAATTTTCTGGCGGTCAGCGCCAGCGCGTAGGCATTGCACGCTCCATCGTCATGGAACCTGAGTTCATTGTCGCCGATGAGCCAATTTCCGCCTTGGACGTTTCGATCCGTGCGCAGGTATTGAATCTGCTCAAAAAGTTCCAGAAGGAACGTGGTTTGACTTATTTGTTCATTGCGCATGACCTTTCCATAGTCAGGTTCATCAGCGACAGGATCATTGTCATCTACAAGGGAAGGATCATGGAGATCGCGGAAAGCGAAGAATTGTTTGCCTATCCGCTGCATCCATATACGAAGTCATTGATATCGGCGATTCCGGTTCCGGATCCAAAGATCGAAAAGACCAAGAAACTGTTTGTGTATGATCCAGCCAAAATGCATGACTATTCAACCGAAAAGCCAAGCCTTGTGGACATTGGCAACGGACACATGGTATTTGGCAATACAGCTGAAATCGATCGGTGCAAGGCAATCCGCTTTGGCAAAAAATAACAGGAGAGGATGCGTCGCAAGGCGCATCCTTTGTTCATATGATGCATGACGATGAAGAAATAGTATTATCCACTAAACATGTAAAGCTCCGCGTGGCATTGTTTATCGTAGCGTTTGTTGTCGCGATCATTGCCTTTGCCAAAGGGGTTTTGTCAATGGGGGAGAAAAAGCCTGGCTTCTATCAGGTAGAAGCCGCTCCAAGCGATAGCGCGCCGATGTATAGTGCAGGAATGAGTCTTACATATTATTTCGAGGGTGACTCTGTCGATATCCGCCGACAGATGGACGAGCTGAAGGTGTTGTATTCCACGACGCTTGAGCATGCATGGAAACTCTTCGATGCAAACAAGGAATACGATGAACTGGCAAACATTGCAACGATCAACCATCATCCTGAGGAATGGATTGCAATCGACGACAAACTGTGCCATGTGCTGCAGGATGCCCTGGCACGCTCAAGGAAAAAGCTTGGGTATGCGGTAAATGCCGGTCCATTGTATGCTATATACAATGGCATCCTGTATGCCGAGGATGCATTGGAAAACGAAGAAATGTACTTGCAGTCCTTGGCTGAACCAAGAAAAGCCCTTGAGGAATCCGCCTTGGATCCTGACGCTTTTTTGTCAATCGAAAATGGCAGAGCCAGGCTATCGATTGACTCCAAGGTAGCAAAAGCCATGCAAGACGCCGAAATTGAAAACGGTGTTATTGACTTGAATCTGTTGCACGATGCATATATCGTCCAAATGCTTGTGCAAGTGCTTGAGGAAGAGGGTTGGAATAATGGATATGTGCATTGCTCTAGTGGCTTGACGGTCATGCTTTCCGGCTATCAGGCTGGGGGAACAATGGATATCGTTGGTTATGCCAAGGGAATGCCTGCCAAGCTGGCGGAAATACCCATGGCAGGCGGGATGGCCGTATCCCGCTTCAAAGCGTTTGGGGAAAACGGTGAAGCTGGGTATTATGTGCGAGAAAAGCCAGAAGGCACCTTGTACCGCCATCCCTATCCAACGATTGGGGGACAGGAAACGAGAACGCTGGTTTCGTATGCCATCAATGACGCAATGGACCCAGTGGCTGCCTGTTTCGAAAACATCGTGATCAACGAAAAAGGGGAAACGGAATCAATCCTTGGCGACTGGATTTTACAGCCAATGGGAACGGAGGATAACGTTGTTCTTAAGACAAGCGATTCTTCCCTTATTGTTGACGCGAAATGTAAAGTGGAATGAAAAGTTTTCACGATCTGGAAGATAACCGTATTGTATTCATTATGAAAAAGTGAATGCCATTGCGTTTTCACATGAATTAAGGTAAGATAAAGGCATGGTTTCATACCTAAATGGAATCATGGCTTTTTTTAGGAGGAAAAGAAAATGCGATTCAAAAAACTGACAGCTGGATTCTTGGCTGCGGCGCTTCTGGCAGGCTGCAGTGGAACATCTGGCTCCACTCCGCAGTCCACGGCAACTAGCGTAGGCTCTGCAGGCAGCGAGGAAACAAAGCCTGCAGCGACCAATTCATCTGACAAGCCTCTTGTCGTTGGCTACGACAGCTTCAACAGCAAGTTCTCCCCATTCTTCTCCGAGACGGCGTATGACCAGGATGTCTATGCCATGACGCAGATTTCCCTGATGAACTCCGACCGTACTGGCGCTCTCATCTATAATGGAATCAATGGCGAGACAATCGAGTACAATGGCACTGCCTACACATATTATGGCCCAGCGGATGTCGTTGCGACAGAGAATGCCGATGGAAGCGTTGATTACTCGATCAAAATGAGGGACGACATTGTCTTCTCCGATGGCGAGCCGATGACAATCGATGATGTCATCTTCTCCATGTACGTATTGGCAGACCCGACATATGACGGAAGTTCTTCCTTCTTTGCATTGCCAATCGAGGGTCTTGCTGAGTACAGGTCGGGAATGTCCTCCATTCTTTCACTGATTGCCAATGCAGGAAAGGACAACACCGACTTCACATACTTCACGCAAGAACAGCAGGATAGCTTCTGGGCAGGTGGCGTTGCACTTGTTCAGGACATCGAGAAGTATCTGGTCGATTCCGGCGCAAACGAAGAGACAGACGATATTTCTGTAAAACTCGCCAATTGGAATCTCACTGTTCCCGAGGGAGCAACCGAGGAAGAAGCCTTTGCGGCCATACTTGAAGACTATGAATTTGACGCTGTCAACCTATTCTCCTCGGAAACAGCAGGTCCTTCCATCTCCGACTACATCAAGGACTACGATAGCATGACGATTGGTGTTTCCACCGGTGAATCCGCTGCGAACATCTCCGGCATCAAGAAGGTCGACGACTACAACATGACGATCCACATGACAAAGGTCGATGCCCCTGCAATCTATAGCCTGGCAATTTCCGTTGCACCAATGCACTACTATGGCGAAGCATCCAAATACGACTATGAAAACAACCAGTTCGGCTTTGAAAAGGGCGACCTGAGCCATGTTCGTTCCGTTACGACAAAGCCAGTCGGTGCAGGACCTTACAAGTTTGTCAATTACGCCGATGGCGTTGTCTACTTCGAGGCCAATGATTCCTACTTCCTTGGCGCTCCGAAGACAAAGTATGTCAATTTCATGGAGACAAACTCCGCTGACAAGCTCAACGGCATTGTCACAGGAACGATCGACATCACTGATCCTTCCTTCTCCAAGACAACCGCTGCCAACATCCAGGATGAAAACAGCAACAAAGAGCTCACTGGCGACAAGATCACGACAAGCCTTGTCGACAACCTTGGCTATGGCTACCTGGGCATTGATGCTGATGTCGTAAACATCAATGGCGAAAAGGGTTCCGATGCGTCCAAAAACGTTCGCAAGGCCTTGGCTACTGTGTTTGCCCTCTACAGAGATGTTGCGGTCAATTCCTACTATGGAGATGCGGCATCGGTCATCAACTACCCGATTTCCAACACTTCCTGGGCGGCTCCACAGCCAACGGATGCAGGATACAAGACAGCATTCTCCACGGATGCCAGTGGTGCGGCAATTTACACATCCGGCATGAGCGAGGATGAAAAACAGGCGGCGGCTTTGGCGGCTTCCTTGAGCTTCTTCGAAGCTGCTGGCTTCACTGTCGAAGATGGCAAAGTCACGGGTGTTCCTGATGGCTTCACCCTCACAGGCGATGATTATGCGGTTGAATTCAGGGCTTGGATCCCAGCCGATGGCAAGGGCGACCATCCTTCCTTCATGCTTCTGACAGAAGCGAAGAAAGCGTTTGAGAAGATTGGCGTCAACCTCATCATCAACGACCTTTCCGACAGCTCACAGCTTTGGGATGCATTGAGAGCAAACCAGGTTCCTGTATGGTGTGCAGCTTGGGGCGCAACAGTCGATCCTGACATGACACAGATCTACTACGCTGACCTTGCTAACGATGGCGCTAATGCCGGTGGCTCCAACTACATGTACGGCATCGCCGACCCTGAACTCGATGAACTCATCCAAGAGGCGAGAATCTCCGCTGACCAAGACTATCGTAAGACGGTTTACGCGGCTGCCCTTGACATCGTGGTCGACTGGGCTTGTGAAGTTCCTGTATACCAAAGACAAAACTGCATCGTCTTCAGCACAGAGCGCGTGAACATTGATACAGTCACTCCTGACATTACAACATTCTATGGCTGGATGAATGAGATCCAGAATATTGAATTGAACTAATTGGTATATTTCAGTCTCAACCAAAACGACAAGGCGGGAGGGTGGATTGCTCTTCCGCTTTGTTTTATCCAGTTCATGCATTTCTTGGAGTGCATATATAACGGATGAAACCACGTTTTTTGCGATATATCGGTTTGTTGGGCATGCACCAGAAAGGGGGATATCATATGCGCAAATACATCGTAAAAAGATTGTTGTTGTCACTCATAATCTTATTTTTCGTTACATTCATTATCTATGCGTTGCTAAGAAGCCTGCCAAGCTCCTACATCGAGACAGTGGCCTATCAAAAGTCAATGCAGCCGAATTCGAAGTCGTACGAGGAATGGATGGCACAATTGACCGCCATGTATGGCATGGACAAGGGTCTTCTTGGAGGGTTCCTAAGCTGGCTTGGCAAATTCATGGTCGGTGATTTTGGCGACTCCTGGGTTTGGACGGTTCCCGTTGTTGAAAAGTTCAACGAAGTCATCTGGCTTTCCTTTATCATGGGCGTGATTTCCTTTGCCCTTGAACTCGCAATCGCAATTCCGCTTGGCATTATCGCTGCCACGAAGCAATATTCAAAGACAGACTATGCGATCTCGATCTTTGCCCTTGCGGGAATCTCGTTGCCAACGTTCTTCTTCGCATCGCTGCTAAAGCTTTTGTTCTCGGTAAGGCTTGGTTGGTTTGATTTGTTCGGCCTTGTCTCAAGGAACTACAACCAGCTTAACAGCACGCAACAGTTGCTGGACAAGGCGCAGCACCTTGTGTTGCCAATCGTCACGCTGGTTGTCATCAGCGTTGGATCCTTGATGCGTTATGTCAGGACCAACATGCTGGAGGTCTTGAATGCCGACTATATCAGGACAGCCAGGGCAAAAGGATTGAACGAACGCAAGGTCATCTACCACCACGCATTCAGGAACACCTTGATTCCACTCGTGACCATGGTAGGCGGTTCGCTGCCAGGCTTGTTCTCCGGCGCATTGATTACCGAAACTCTCTACAAGATCCCTGGCATTGGCTTTACTTCCTACACGTCCATGGTAGGCGGCGACATCCCGTTCTCCATGTTCTATCTCACATTTATGGCGATCCTGACCCTGTTGGGCAACCTGATCTCCGATATTCTGTATGCGGTCGTTGATCCACGCGTCCGCATTGCATAGAAAGGAGTTCTTATGTCTGAAAATAACAAGCAAAACGATGAACAAAAGTTTGATCTTAACGATGATCGTCGTGTCAAGGTTCTTTCCCCTGGCGCAATGGTCAGAAAGAGGTTTTTGCGCAATCGGACGGCGGTCTTTGGCCTGATCGTCCTTGTGCTGATGTTCATTTTCTCGTTTGTCGGCGGTGTCATTTCGCCCTACACGGAGTCGCAGCTGTTCTATCGCTACGACATGCAGGAAAAGCAGTTTGCGTCCATCAAGGAAAACAAGGACTACCGCTATCTTTCGGCCGATGGACAGGATTTCACTCTCATCCTTCAATCGCAAGCGTTCTTGAATGTCCAGAAAAAAGCCGAGACATTCGTCTATAGGGACGTTGAATACAGAATTGATTATGAAGGAGACGATTTGTTTGCCATGTATCGCGATGATGTCTTGATCGGCATTGGCTTCAAGGAGATTATCTCGGGCGCAACCAAGGACATTGTCCCAACATTTGAAGAACAACACGAGATCCTCAAGGCAAGGGCGGCGGGAGAGTCTTCGTTCGCCATTGGCGGCTCAAACTACCGCATTAGCGCGGATGGCGATGTCACCAAGGATGGCAAGGATTATGCGTTTGTCTCGGATTATGTCTTGAGCGCGATTATGCCTGATGTCTACCTAAGCAGGCAGTTCAAGGAAGAACTTGTCGAGGCAGTTGAAAACAACGAGAGCGAGTTCCTCTTCACGGATACGGATGGTACCGAATCCGAGTACAGGTTGAGCTATGATGCTGCCAACAAGTCCTTCACTGTCCTGCAGGAGACTGCCACAATGGTATACGACACCTATTCCCCGCCAAGCAAGGAACATTGGCTTGGAACGGATAGAAATGGCATGGACATGCTTACAAGGCTGATGTATGGCGGACGTGTTTCCCTTGTCATTGGCTTCATCGTTGAAGCGATCGGAACTGTCCTTGGGGTCGTTATGGGCGGTCTTGCCGGGTATTTTGGCAAATGGGTCGACATGTTGATCATGAGAATCGTCGATATCTTCTATTGCATTCCTAGCATGCCTTTGATCATTATCCTTGGCGCTGCCATGGATAGCATGCGAGTCGATCCCACGATTCGAATGATTTACCTGATGTTGATCCTTGGTTTCCTGGGGTGGCCTGGAACGGCGCGCATGGTCAGAGGTCAGATTTTGTCCTTGCGCGAGCAAGAATTTATGACAGCAACGGAAGCGACTGGACTGAAGGTATCCCGCAGGATCTTCAAGCACCTTGTCCCTAACGTCATCCCGCAATTGATCGTTTCTGTCACGATGGGTCTTGGTGGAACAATCATTACCGAGGCAACGCTTTCATTCCTTGGCCTTGGCGTCAAGTTCCCGTTTGCTTCATGGGGCAATATTATTTCTGATGTCAATGACACATATGTCATGACACATTTCTGGTTCATCTGGATCCCGGCAGGTGTCTGCCTTTTGGTCACCGTGCTTGCCTTCAACCTAGTCGGCGATGGCTTGCGCGATGCATTCGACCCTAGAATGAAGAGATAGGAGAGTGGATATGGCAAAGAATAATGAAAAAGGCTATCTTTCCGCCAAGGAAGCCAGGCGGATCTCCCGCGAGAACCGCCGCATCACAAATGAATATGAAAAGCGCCATAAGCGCAAGAATGTTCCCGAATCGGAATACCTGACAACGATGCGTGATCCGGCAAACGCGGTTGAATTCGATGATTTGCGCACTTACTTTTTCACCGATGCCGGAACCGTAAAGGCGGTGGATGGCGTTACATTCGATGTCCCGCAAGGAAAGACCGTTGGCGTTGTTGGCGAATCCGGCTGTGGCAAATCTGTTACATCCTTGTCGTTCATGCGTCTTCTGCAAAGACCCCAGGGTCAGACCGTTGGTGGCGCCATTAGATTGAATCTTGGCGACAAGGCTTATGATGTTACCAAGGCACCAGATGTCGTCATGCAGCATTTGCGCGGCAATTACGTCTCCATGATATTCCAGGAGCCGATGACTGCCTTGAACCCTGTGTTTAGGATTGGCGACCAGATCAACGAGGTCATTGAACTGCACGATGGCGAAGGCAAGACAGCCGAAGAAATCAAGGCAAGGACGATAGAAATGCTAAAGATGGTCGGCATTGCTAACAGCGAAGGTGTATACAACATGTATCCCCATGAACTCTCCGGTGGAATGCGCCAGAGAGTCATGATCGCCATGGCATTGGCTTGCAATCCCAAGGTCATTATCGCGGACGAGCCAACGACTGCCCTCGATGTCACCATCCAGGCGCAGATTCTTGACTTGCTTAGGAATTTGAAAGACAAGATCAACAGTTCCATCATGTTCATAACCCATGACCTTGGGGTCATTGCGGAAATGGCGGACTATGTCGTTGTCATGTATGCGGGGCGCGTCATTGAAAAGGGAACGGCGAAGGAGATATTCCACAACCCATGCCATCCATACACGATTGGACTAATGGAATCCAAGCCGGTCGTTGGCAAGAAGGTCGATGCACTGTATTCCATTCCAGGCAAGGTTCCCAACCCGATCAACATGCCAGACTATTGCTACTTCAAGGATCGTTGCGAAAAATGCGTAAAACGTTGCGATGGAAAGTATCCTGAGTTCGTGCATGTCAGCGACACGCACATTGTGTCCTGCTATAGATACTATGATGATTCAAAGGTGAAAGGGGAATAATCATGGCTCAGAAAGAAAATTTCGATATTGACACAGTGCCGGTGAAGTATGACCCCCAATACATCCTGATGGTGAACAACCTGAAGAAATACTTCCCGATCAAAGGAGGCATGCTTCAGCAGACCGTTGGCTATGTCAAGGCGGTGGATGGCATTACCTTCAACCTCAAAAGAGGAACAACGATGGGTTTGGTTGGCGAGTCTGGCTGTGGCAAGACCACCACGGGCAGAACGATTCTTCGCCTGGCAGGCGAAAAAACGGCTGGACAGGTTTTGTTCAATGGCGAGGAAGTATACGATATCTCGCCAAAGGACATGCGCAAGAAGAGAACGCAAATGCAGATTATCTTCCAGGATCCCTTTTCCTCCTTGCAGCCAAGAATGCCTGTTGGCGAAATCATCGGCGAGGCGGTGCGCGAGCATGGCCTTGTGCCAAAGGATCAGTTCCAAGACTATATCGACAAGATCATGGATGAGTGCGGTCTACAGTCTTTCCAGAAAGACCGCTACCCACATGAGTTCTCAGGCGGCCAAAGGCAACGCATATGCATTGCCCGCGCCCTTGCCCTCAACCCAGAATTTGTCGTATGCGATGAGCCGGTTTCGGCCTTGGATGTCTCTATTCAGGCACAGATCATCAACCTGCTGAAGGACTTGCAGAAAAAGCATAACCTGACATATCTGTTTATCTCGCACGATCTTTCCGTCGTCGAGCATATCTCGGATACCGTTGGCGTCATGTATTTGGGCAATCTCGTGGAATACGGCCCAACCGACAGAATCTTCAACAATCCACTGCACCCATATACGCAAGCGCTTCTTTCCGCTATTCCGATTCCGGATCCCGATGCAAAAATGAACCGCATCGTGCTTGAGGGTTCCATCCCATCGCCTGCCAATCCTCCTTCTGGCTGCAAATTCCATACGCGTTGTGCAAAATGCATGGAATGCTGCGGGAAGCAATCGCCTGCAATGCACGAGGTAGAGCCTGATCATTTCGTTGTATGCCATCTGTTCGACGGTAAGAATTCGTGAAAAAAGACGAGATTGACAACGGCATGACAGTCGCCGACATGAGTGGCGTCGATGGCTCGTTCCTGTCATCCATTCGCAACATGCGCCCATCGCCCGACCAAGGCGAAACATCTGTTCCCAAAGAGAAAATGACTTTTTCGCAAAGCTTTTGGTTCATCTTAGGAGCCATGAAGGCGGGATTGATGATTGCGGCGGCATACGGCGTTGTGTATTTCATTGTCTTGTTGTTAATGACAATGCTTTGGCGATAAAAGCCAGCCTGAGGCTGGCTTTTTGATGCGCATTGAAAATTAAACAAGAGCAAAATTGGATAATATCATTGTCTTTGAAATAGGGCAATGATATAATAGGTCTGTTTATGGAGGAGTATTATGGCATTCCAGAGGATCAAAGACTTTATTGCGCCCGTCGATGACGACGATGATGACGATGACGAGAATGATTTTGAAGAAGAACACGAGGATTTCGAGGATACTGCGGAAGTTGAAACATATAAAGAAAGTGAGCCCAAGCCAGTGAGTACATACGAAGAAAAACACACAAGAGTGAATGATATTCCCTCAAATGCACAAATGGTGCTTTTTGAGCCAAGAAGCTTTGAGGAAGCGGAAGAGATCGCAAGGCATCTTAAGCAAAAGAGGGCTTCCGTTGTCAACCTGCACAGGTTGCAAAGGGACTTTGCCCAACGCACGATTGACTTCTTGACTGGCGTTGTCTTTGCCTTGGACGGAACGATTCAGAAAATAGGCCACAATGTCATTCTCTGCACTCCTAAGACTGTCACTGTAAACGGAGAAATCAAGCTCGACAATGACGATGAATGATCAGACGGACTATGATTCGCTGATTGCCCATCTACAAGATCTACAGGAACACAGCCAGCTCTGGCATGCCACAGTGTGTTCTGAATTCCTTAACGAAGAAGAACAGGCTGCGGCGACCAAGGCAATCCGGGGTATTTCTTTTGAAGGAGGTTACCCTGGTGCCCGATTCAAGAAAGCTGTTTTTCGCTATAACGACCAGCCTGATGACATTGTTTGCCTGCGAGCCAAAACAGACCAAAGGTTTCGCAGCATTGGGCACAGGGATGTCATGGGCGCATTGATGCATCTACAGATCGAACGAAATTCTTTCGGGGACTTTTGGATCGAGGATGGCTTCATATATCTATACACATCTTTAAGAATGGCGGAATTTTTGATTGCTAATCTGATACGGATCAATCAATTGAACGTTTCATTTGAAAAAATCGATTTTCGACCCGTGCAACATTTTCGGTTTCGAGAATTCGAGGCGGTCGTTGCCAGCGCCAGGCTGGATGCGATTGTTGCAGGAATCTGCTGTTGTAGCAGAAACGATGCAAAACAAATGATTCGCGCGTCATTGGTTCAGGTGAACCACCAGATGTGCGATCAGCCGGACAGGGCATGCAATGAGGGTGCAACGATATCGATCAGGGGAAAAGGACGCTTCATATATGCAGGGGTTGTCAGAAAAACAAAATCCGATCGATTGATAGGCTCTTTTCGGCAATTTATTTAAGGGGTGAGAAAATGACGGCATCAAGACCGACATTTCGGATCATGAAAAATGGATATGACCGGTTCGCGGTTGACGATGCCATCGAGCGTTATGCTGCTCAGGTTGACCAACTGGAGCATCGAATGCAGTTATATCAGCAACAGTTGGTTGAAACAACCAGACAGATGGATGAACTCAGGGCCATGTATATCGCACTGCAGCAGCAGGACGAGGCAAGGGCAACGGCGGCGGAAAGCATCGCCAGGCTGTCCTTGCGCGAGGCCAATGACATTATAGATACGGCGCAACGCAATGCGGACGATATCGTCAACGAGGCATTGCAGTCGGCGCGGGTTATATTGCTTGACTTGTCGAAACTTTATGAACAAGCGGAACAAGTAAAGATGGGCATGTACTCGCAACTGGAGACATTAATGGGGCAGATCGACCAGTTCCAGATGCCATCCATGCCGGATCTTCAATGGTTGAATGATACTGAAAAGAAAATGCGTTGAGCAAGACGCGTCCCGGCAATTGGATGCATAGAGAGCCTGTAGATGGTGGAAACAGACCTGATGATTGCCCATGGAACATCACTTGTGAGCATAGCGTTATTCCCGCGTTAAGGGAAGAAGAGGGCGCATTTTTAATGCGAACTAAGGTGGTACCGCGTAGCAACGTCCTTAGATGAGGGCGTTTTTATTTGCAAAGGAGAAAAAAATGGATTACAAAAACACACTTCACATGCCTCGGACGAGTTTCGAGATGAGAGGAAACCTACCCAAGAAAGAACCAGGAATCCTTGCGCAATGGGAAAAGGACAACTATTACCAGAATATCCTAAAGCGCCACGAGGGGGAAAAAGCCTTCATTCTGCATGATGGTCCGCCGTATGCCAACGGGGACCTGCATGCTGGAACAGCAATGAACCGTTCGATCAAAGACTTTATTGTCAGAAGCCATGCCATGGCAGGCTACTACACGCCTTTCTTCCCAGGCTGGGACACTCATGGCCTGCCGATTGAAAACGCCATCCAGAAGCTTGGCGTTGACCGCAAGTCCATGTCTCCGTCTGAATTCAGGAAAATGTGCGCCGATTATGCCCACAAGCAGATCAAGACACAGATGGCAACGGAGAAGAGACTAGGCCAGATTGCGGACTACGACAATCCATACATTACGCTTCACAAGGAGTTTGAGGCGCGTCAGATCCGTTCCTTTGAGAAAATGGCATTGGATGGGTTGATCTTCCAGGGCTTGAAGCCAATCTATTGGTCGCCCTACAACGAGACGGCTGTCGCTGACAGCGAGATTGTCTATCGCGATGTAAAGGACGCAACAATCTACCTTGCATTCCCTGTCAAGGATGGCAAAGGCATCTTGCCAGAGAATTCATACTATGTCATTTGGACGACAACGCCTTGGACGATTCCTGCCAACCAAGCGGTATCCCTGAACCCAGACCTGGAATATGCGCTTGTCAAGACAGAAAAGGGCAACCTGATCTTCCTTGCTTCGTTCACAGACAAGCTTCTTGAAGTCTTCCATTTGGAAAACCAGGGAGTCCTTGGCACATTCAAGGGCAAGGAACTGGAGTTTACGACATATACGCATGTCGTCCTGGGAAAAGAGTGCCCGGTTATTGTTGGCGACCACGTTGAGGATTCCGATGGAACCGGTTGCGTCCATACGGCAGGCGGACATGGACTTGACGACTACTATGTATTGCAAAAATACAACATTGCGCCAATCTGCACCGTTGATGAAAAAGGATGCATGAATGCCGAGGCTGGCGTGGAATGCGAAGGACTGTTCTTCGAAGACTGCAACAAGAAGATCATTACAATGATGAATGAAAAAGGATACTTGCTTGCCATTGAATCCATCGTCCACAGCTATCCGCATGACGATCGTTTGAAAAAGAAGGTCATCTTCCGTGCCGCAAAGCAATGGTTCTGCTCCATCGAGAAAATCCGCGAGGCTGTCTTGGACCAGATCCAAAATCATGTCACATGGCATAACGAATGGGGTCAGATCAGAATGTACAACATGATCAAGGACAGAGGCGACTGGTGTATTTCCAGGCAACGCCTGTGGGGCGTACCGATTCCAATCTTCTATTGCGAAGATGGAACGCCGATCATGGAGAAAGAGGTGTTCGACCATGTTGCGGACCTGTTTGAGGAATTTGGTTCCAATGTTTGGTTTGAACGTGAAGCAAAGGATCTCTTGCCTGAGGGCTATGCCAATGAGAAATCGCCAAATGGTCTTTTCACCAAGGAAACAGACATCATGGACGTATGGTTTGACTCCGGCTCTTCTTTCAACGAATTTGTCGATAGGGGATATGGATACCCATGCGACCTGTATTTCGAGGGAAGCGACCAATATAGAGGATGGTTCAACTCTTCGATGATTGTTGGAACGGCGACCATGGGAGAAACGCCTTACAAGGAAGTTCTAAGCCATGGCTATGTGTGCGATTCCAAGGGCGAGAAGATGTCCAAGTCGGTTGGCAATGTTGTTAATCCTCTTGACATCATCAACAAGAACGGAGCGGATGTATTCCGCTTGTGGGCAATGATCTCCGACTTCAAGCAGGACTTGAGGCTAGGCGATTCGAACATCAAGCAAGTATCAGAACAATATAGGAAGATCAGAAATACATTCCGCTTCCTCTTGGGAAATATCGGCGCAGATGATTTCAATCCAAAGACAGACATGGTTTCCTATGATGCATTGACACCGGTCGACCAATATATCTTGGCAAGACTGGATGAAGTCGCTGAAGAAACAGTCAAGGACATTCTTGCGTATGACTATGTCGCTGCCAGCAAGGCTTTGATGAACATCATGGTCAACGAACTCTCCAGCTACTACATGGATTTCACCAAGGATATCCTGTATTGCGAGGTGAAGGATTCCCTGAGAAGAAGACAAGTCCAGACGGTCTATTGGCAAGCAGTCGACACATTGGCAAGACTTTGGGCTCCATTCCTTTGCTTTACAATGGAGGAGGTATGGACACATTTCTCCAATGATGAAGAAAAGAGCGTTCATTACCTGCACTTCCCTGAAATCCATCATTATGCCAACGCGGAAGAAATCAAGGCACATTTTGCCTGTGTGTTTGCGGTTCGCAACGAAGTGAACAAAGCCCTTGAAGAAGCAAGAGCGGAAAAACTCATCGCATCCGCCCAAGAGGCCAGCGTTGAAATCACTTGCTCAAAAGACGAAATGAGCGAACTGCAGGATGTTCTTGGCAAAGACTTGGCGCAATGGCTGATCGTCTCTCAAGCGCAGTTGAGCGAAGGCGAAAAGAATGTGAAAGTCACAAAAGCTTCTGGCGTCAAGTGTCCTAGATGCTGGAACTATACAGATTCCAAGCATGAGGATGGCTTGTGCGAAAGATGCCAGGCAGCCTTGGAGGCAGAAGGAAAATAAGCAAGAAAAAGGAACTTCCATAGGAAGTTCCTTTTTTAAAGCTCGATCTTCTTGAATTGTTCCCAAGGCATGCCTGGCTTGCCAAAATGTCCATAGTTGGTTGTAGCAGCATAGATCGGACGCCTGAGGTCAAGCTCTTTGATGATATTGCCAACGGAGAAATCAAAATTCCTCAGTACAATCTCTTGAAGCTCATCGTCTGTGTATTTCGATGTGTTGAACGATTGCACGTAGACGGAAATAGGGAAAGGCTTGCCAATGGCGTAGGAAAGCTGAATCTGACACTTGTCCGCCAGCTTGTTGGCTACGATGTTGCGACATACATAGCGCGCGTAGTACGTAGCGGAACGATCAACTTTTGTTGGATCCTTCGAAGAGAAGCATCCTCCACCAATCGGGGCATAGCCGCCATATGTGTCGACGACAATCTTTCTTCCTGTCGTTCCAGAATCGCCCCAGGAACCACCCACGACAAATGAGCCAGACGGATTGATCAAAAACTTTGTATCCCCATCGATCAACGCAGGAGCGATGATTGGCAAGATCACTTGTTCCTTGACCAATTGATGCAGTTCTTCTTGCGTAGTGTCTGCGGCGTGCTGGGTGGAGACAACAACGGTATCAACGCGTTTCAACGCTCCATCCACATATTCCGCCGTGACTTGCGTCTTGCCATCGGGAAGTAGAATTCCAGGATTCTGGCGGCGGACTTCCTCAAGCCTTGCGGCCAGCTTGTGCGCCGCATCGATCGCGTAGGGCATCAAGTTTTCCGTTTCATTGCTGGCAAAGCCAAACATGATTCCCTGGTCGCCGGCACTAAGAGTGTCATGGGCGACAGCGTTGTTGATCTCAGGCGATTGTTTGTTGACCTTGAGAATGACATGGTAGTCTTCCATGTACCCAATTTTCTTCATGACGCCAAGGGCAATTTGTTCATAGTCGATCTGGGCCGTTGTGCCTGCCTCGCCATAGACGAGAATTAGGTCATCCTTGATCGTTGCCTCAACTGCCATATGGCTATTAGGATCCTGGCGCAATGCTTCATCGAGAATGGAATCCGCAATCAAGTCGCAAACCTTGTCAGGGTGCCCGCTTGTGACGGATTCGGAAGTGAAATAATACTTGGACATAAAAAAACCTCTTTCTTTCAGTCTTTTCTGTAACGACACCCTAGAAAGAGCACAATGAATATCTCTTTCCTTATCGCTGTCAGCAGTACCACCTTGCATGATGCAGGTTGGTGTGAGGATGTGAGCTGACTCTCTACCCTCCCTCTTGATAAAAGACAAATGTATTTAACCATCAAATCAACCGATTGTCAACAATTACATAAAAGACCGCACAAAGCGGTCTTTTGTATCAAAGGTCAAACAACATGTCCTCATAGAGAGGCAAGTCATGGAAATGCCTGGAAGAGATTGTCTCGAAACGATCAATGCAGTCGCGCACATCCTGCATCAGCGGACAGACAATGTCATGGATCTGTTTTCCCACCGCAAAGTCATCGGCGAGTGTTCCTGCCTGTAGCCAGGTTTCCTCCAGTCGTTGGCATTGCGCATATGTTTCATCCGTAAGCTTTGCCAGCTCATTGAAACGTGTCGATACAAAGGAACACTTTGTTTCACCCATGTATCCAAGAGACTTGCCATAGATGCCTAGCTCCCTTGCCATGGCGGGAAGAATGTCCTTGCGGCAAAGCTCAAGCAATGTCTTGACTTCGATGTCCATGGTATGCCTGTATTGCTCTTCGAGGATCTTTTTGCGTGCCTTCAGTTCCTTGACGCTATAGACGCCAGCCTTGGCAAACAGAACAACGACCTTTTCATCGTCCAGTACCTCGACTGCCTCGATAAACGATGGAATGCTAGGCAGACCACGGCGCTGCGCTTCCTTGACCCATTCGCTGCTGTATCCATCGCCAGAAAAAAGGATACGCTTATGGTCATGGATCAATCCTTTGCATATATCAAGCGCCTTTTCCCGGATATCCTGAAGGTATTTGATGCCTTCCAGCTGGTCGGCTATGATGTTCAGCGATTCGGCCATGGTCGTATTTAGGACGGTATTGCAAAAAGAGGCGGACATGGAAGAACCAAGCATCCTGAATTCAAACTTATTGCCCGTGAAGGCGATCGGGGAAGTGCGGTTTCTGTCGGCGTTGTCGTGGGGAATGTAGGACAATCCAGAGACAGGATTGAAATCGTTTTTTGCCTCAGACGAACCGACTTTTGGCTCATTCTTGTAAAGGCTATAAAGAATATCCTCGATGTAGCTGCCGAGATAGACCGAGATGATCGCCGGAGGAGCTTCGTTTGCGCCTAGGCGATGGTCATTCCCCGTGGAGCTTGCGCTCATGCGCAATAATTCCGCGTATTCATCGACCGAGCGCAAGAAGGCGCAAATAAACGTAAGAAAACGAATATTCGTGGCAGGTTTTTCACCTGGGGAAAACAAATTCTGGCCAGTGTCTGTCACAATCGAATAGTTGTTGTGCTTGCCAGAGCCATTGATGCCCGCAAAGGGCTTTTCATGAAGCAGGCAGGCAAGCCCATGCTTTTCGGCGGTCTTGCGCAAGATATCCATGATCAGTTGGTTTTGGTCGACGGCGACATTCCCCTCGCAATAGACAGGTGCCAATTCGAATTGCCCGGGAGCAGCTTCGTTATGCTCGGTCTTGGCATAAATGCCAAGCCGCCACAATTCTTGGTTGACATCCTTCATAAAGCATGCGACGCGAGGCGGTATGGAGCCAAAGTAATGATCGTCGAGTTCCTGTCCCTTGGGGGCGCTTGAGCCAAACAAAGTCCTTCCTGTCATTCTTAGATCAAGCCTCTTGTCGTATGCCTTGCGGTCGACCAAAAAGTATTCTTGCTCAAGGCCAATCGAAATGTCGCACGACTTGACATCCTTGTCCCCCAGAATATTGACGACCCTGGTTGCGGCATCGGAAAGAACCTTGATCGATTTCAACAAAGGCTCCTTGTAGTCCAACGCCTCGCCATTGTAGGAAACAAACACGGTTGGTATGCAAAGGACATTGTCACGGATAAACACAGGACTCTTGACATCCCAATATGTGTAGCCCCGTGCTTCAAACGTAGCGCGCAAGCCGCCCGAAGGAAAGCTAGACGCATCTGGCTCTCCCTTTATCAGCATTTTCCCAGAGAACCTTGCGAACGGCTCGCCAGAAGAATCAGGCTCGATGAACGCATCGTGCTTTTCGGCTGTTCCGGATGTCATTGGCTGGAACCAGTGGGTAAAATGCGTTGCGCCTTTCTCCATTGCCCATAGCTTCATGGCATGGGCGATCGCGTCTGCCGTGGGACGATCAAGCATTGCTTCGTTGGCGACTGTCTTTTTCCATGATTGATATACCGGGCGGGGAAGCCGCTTCGACATTTCCGATTCATTGAAAACCATCGTTCCGAATTCTTCAAACGGTTTATCCATACTGTTTACTCCTTTTTCTCAACAATGCCAATAGAATATTCCTGAAAAACAGGCATGTAAAGCTTTTTATTCCTCTTTTTCGAAATTTTTTTGCGTTTATTCCCCATATTTCAATTTTTCCAAAAGGAATATGCCATATTTTTTCGTTCAAAAAGAAAAAAGACGGAAATCCGTCTATCCTAGTAGAAATACCCGAAAGGGGAATTGTTCACAATGCGGACTTCCTTGACCTCGGGAACTTCATCGATCAAAATAGCCTGTATGCCGTCGTTGAGCGTCACATCGATCATGCCGCAGCCAGCGCATGCGCCAAGCATGGACACCGTGACAATGCCGTCTTTAAAATCGATTAGCTCCACGTCGCCGCCATCCGACTGGATGTATGGCCTGATCTTGTTCAAGGTGCGCTGGATTCTCTTCAGCAAGTCTTGTTTTGCTTCGTATTCTTCTGCCGTGAGTTCCTCGGAAACAGGCAGGTCTTGTTCAATTGTTTCGTTTTCTTCCATCTTCATATGCTCCTGTTCTAACCTAAATAATGGAAAAGCAATGCCAGCACCACGCCTAGGAAACATCCGCCTATGACTTCGAACCACTTGTGGCCAAGAACATCCTTTAGCTTGGTGTCGTAGATCGGATCGCTTAGCTCCAATTCCTGGATTTCCTGCAGATCCTTGATTAATTGTTGCGTAACTTTTATGTTTTGTCCACTGTAATACCTCACGTTGGCCGCATCATAGACGACAATGACAGCCAGCGCCAGGGTCACGGCGAATATCGTTGAGCTGAATTTCTCCTGTAGGCCAACAGACAGCGAGAGGGCTGAGACCAGGGCGCTGTGCGAGGATGGGAATCCTCCTGAAGAAAATGCAAGGGACCATTTCATCTTGTGGCTCCTGAAATAATATATGAATGGCTTGAGTCCCTGTGCCAGCAAGGCTGATATAATCGCTGACCAAAAGGGATACATCGAACGTATCATTGCAACCTCCTTTTGAGAAACTATAGCACATAAACCGATCCATGTGGTATACTAGCGTGAGCGGGAAATCACGAATCATGGCTTATATTGCAGGACAAATCGTCGAAGGAAGAATCACAGGAATACAGCCCTACGGGGCATTTGTCGCGTTGGATCCGGAAACCAGCGGATTGATTCACATATCCGAGATCAGCGATGGCTACGTCAAGGACGTTGGTCGTTTTGTCCAGATCGGCGAATCAGTGCGGGTAAAGATCCTGGAGTTCGATGAAAAGGCCGGGCAGGCGAAGTTGTCGCTCAAGGCGGTTCGCAGGTCGCACACAAGGTATCGGCGCCGCCAGCCCTCTTGCAAGGCCACTCTTCCCGTCAGCAAGATTGGCTTTTCCTCGATCAGGGAAAAACTGGACGGATGGATCAAGGATGCCTTTGAAAGGCTGGGGGACGAATAGGCATTTGCCTATTGCTTTCGCAATGGATATAATCTAGCACGCAGCCATTTTTGACAAGGCTGTCGGAGGACAAGAGACATGCTGTTGGTTTGCTATGAAAAATGCGGTACATGCAGAAAGGCCAGGAAATGGCTTGGGGAACATGGGATTGCCTATGAGGCAAGGGACATCAAGCTACAGCCTCCCACACTGGAGGAATTGCGTCTTTGGCAACGCATAAGCGCCCTTCCTGTCAGGAAAATGTTTAATACCAGCGGGCAGGCGTATCGGTTGATGAATCTCAAGGAAAAACTCAAGGAAATGGGCGAGGAAGAAATGCTCGCTCTTCTAGCGAGCGATGGAATGCTTGTCAAGCGCCCGATCCTGGTTGATGAAGAAACGGCGCTGTTTGGCTTCGATGAAGAGAAATACGAGGCTTTGGCGTAAAAATGCGCCATATGCATAAAAGGAGAACGACATGGACTTTAAGAATAAGAAAATACTGGTGATCGGCTTGGCCAAAAGCGGGCTTGCAGCCATCAAGCTGATGCATCGCCTAGGTGCGCGCGATATAACATTGACGGAAAAAAAAGAAGTAAAGGAACAGGGATTACTGGAATTCCTTGGCGTAAAGATTGTACCCCAAAGCGACGAGGTGTTCGATGGGGACTATGATCTTGTCGTAAAAAACCCAGGCGTTCCACCTGTCAGCCCGTTTCTCAAGAAGCTAAAGGACAGGGGGATTCCTATCACAACGGAAGTCGAGATTGCCTACCAGGCAGCAATGCCACAACATTACGTTGCTATTACTGGAACCAATGGAAAGACAACCACGACAACGCTTGTATATGAGTTTTTGAAGACTGCCTATGGCAACAAGGCCCACGTTGGCGGAAACATTGGTACGCCATTATGCGAAATCGTCTTGGAGAACAACCTGCTAGAGGAAAAAGGACACTATATTTCACTGGAAATTTCAAATGCGCAGCTTGTTGACATTGACAGATTCTCTCCCGAGACAGCGGTGATCATCAACCTGACCCCTGATCATATCGATTTCATGGGCGGGTTGGACAAATACTACGAATCCAAGACGCGCGTGTATGAAAACATGATGCCAGAGGATGTGTTCCTGCTGAACGAGGATGATCCCATCGTTGCGGAATATACCCGGAAATTCCCTATACCCTGCACCATCAAGACGTTTTCCCTTGAAAACAACACGGCATATGCGCACATTGAAGATGGATGGATGGTCATAGGGGGCGAAAAGATTGTTTCGCTGGATGACGTCAAGGTTGTCGGCAGGCACAATCTTCAAAATATCCTGATCGCAGCCACCGCAAGCCTGGAAGAAGGGGTTTCCCCGGCGGGAATTCGCGAGGTTGTGCAAAACTTCAAGGGCGTGGAACATCGGATTGAATTTGTCAGGGAAGTAGATGGCGTAAAATACTACAATGATTCCAAGGGTACAAACACCGATGCAACGATTACGGCGCTGAAGTCTTTCGACCATGGCGTCATACTGCTTGTCGGCGGTTTTGAAAAAGGCCTCTCCATGGATGAAATGAAGAAACACCTTGGCTGTGTCAAGCAGGTGATTGGCTATGGCGCATCGGGATATAGGATTGCCCATGACTTGGTAGAAGATGCGGCAATTGTTGTAAAGGATCTTCCAGCTGCGGTTGATGAGGCGAGAAAGATCGCCGTCGAGGGGGATGTTGTCCTGCTGTCGCCTACGACTTCTTCCTTTGACCAGTATTCGTGCTTTGAAGAAAGAGGGGAACACTTCAAGAAGGTGGTGAACGCTCTATGAACCACGATGGCTTCATTGGCGTGTTTGATTCCGGGCTTGGGGGATTGACCGTTGCCAAGACCATCATCGAAGAATTGCCGGCGGAAAACATCATCTATTTCGGCGATACCGCACATGTTCCCTATGGCACCAAATCGCCTAAGCAGATCAGGGAATTTGCGATCAACGATGTGAATTTCCTGCGTCGGTTTGACCTGAAGGCACTCGTCATTGCGTGCAACACGGCGGATTCCGTGGCACGCCAGACGCTGGAGGAGAAATTCGATCTGCCGATCTATGGCGTGATCCAGCCGGCTTCCAAAAGAGCCGCAAAGCTGACGGTGAACGGCAATATCGGCATTATGGCTACACGCGCCACGGTAAGCTCCCAGGCGTACAACAGGGCAATCCTGAATGTCAATCCAAGTGCGCATGTGCATTCCATCGCATGTCCTTTGCTTGTGCCACTGGTTGAAAACGGAAGGTTTTCCAAGGACGATCCAGTGACTCGTCTTGTCTTGCAGGAGTATTTGGCTCCATTGTTGGAAAAGGGCATTGACACCTTGGTGCTTGGCTGCACGCATTATCCACTGTTGTCGGAGGCGATCGAGGACTTGGCAAAGGGAGTCAGGGTGATCAGTTCTTCCGAAGCCGCCGCCTTTGCCTTGAAAAACGGGCTTGCCAAGGCGGGGCTTCTGCGTTCCAATGGCATAGGCGTGCATCGGTATTATGTCAGCGATGATGCCGAACACTTTAAGGAAAACGCCATGTTGTTCATGGGCAACGAGATTGCGGGAGAAGTTGGACAGGTGAACGTTTAGCCGGGTTGATCGACCCGGTTTTCTATTTGGGCAAAAAAAACAGGCGCCAATGCATGGCGCCTGTGTCTTTTACCAGGAAATGTTGCCTTCAAGCCCTGCGGTATAGGCTACCTTGTAGTCTCCGACATCGTAGCAATCGCCTTGTGGCTTCTCGGGATCCATGACCCAGACAGCATCGATCCGCTCGCCCGTTGCCTCTGTGTATCTTGCAAGGATATTCATGCCTTCCTCGATATCAACGACAAACAAAGCGGTGGAGAGGCAATCGGCAGCCGTTGAATCACCCGTCACGATGGTCACACTGCGGTAGTAGTTGGCGGGAAAAAGAGTCGTAGGATCGATGATGTGATGGTATGTCTGTTCATCCTCGCCTATGTAGAAGCGCTCATAGTCTCCCGATGTAACAATGGATTGCGAGCCATCCGTCATCACCTTGACAAGGCTTTCGCCACTGTCCGGGGCCACAATGCCCACAACCCATTGCGAGCCATCGAACTTCTGGTTGATCGTACGTATGTTTCTCCCTGCATTGACAATGGCAGAGACGATTTCATCCTGGGGAAGCGCTTGCGCAATATACTCTGCCGCGTATCCCTTGGCAATCCCTCCGACATCCAGCGATATCGCTGGATCATCGATGTACACGGTGGAATTGTCGCGATCAATATGCACATGTTCCCAACCGCTCGTGTTTGCTTCCTGGAGTTCTTCCATGGATGGAACGGGACCAGGCTTTCCTTCGTTGTTGAGGGCGATGCCTTTGTCACGGTATTCATGCCATACGTGCAAAAGGGAACCGATGGTAATGTCAAAGCTTCCGTTTGTATATTCATAGAAGTCTTGAGCGGTTTCAAGCATGTCGATGACAATGTAGTCCACTTTCACCGGCGCAATGCCGGCATTGTCGTTGATAGACTTGATGTTGTTAATGCCATCGTAGTCGTTGTAGATGTCAAAAAGATTGTTGCATTGGGTGAAAAGGGAGGCACCTTGAGTGAAGCGTTGGGACATGAGGCTGCTGTCATAGCCATACTCTGTGTACTGGTAGATTGTGTCAAATCCAGCATCAACCGCAAGGTTAGAATACTTGATCAATTCCTCACGCGAAGAAGAACTCTTCGCAACGGAGGATGCCGGGTTTGCGCCGCAAGCGGCGCACAAGGCCGTGAAGGCGCATAGCATGGATAATGTTTTTCGTTTCATAATGGGTGAATTATAGCATAATGCAATCCTTCTTTTGTAGTCGAACACATGTGTAGCATGTTATAATATTGCAAGTTTTATGGGAGGAATAAGGATCTTATATGTCATTGTTACAAGGACCGATGAATCATCATCTCAACGGGCATAAGGATTTGACGATGAACAAGCCTGTCTTGAAGTCGATCGATCCAAATGTCGTGTGGATCCCTCTTGTCAACGGCAACGCGCCATGCAAGCCGATTGTCAATGTCGGGGATGAAGTAAAAGTCGGCACAAAGATCGCGGAGAGGAATGATCGTTTTTATCTGCCATTGTTCTCCTCGGTTTCAGGAACCGTGACCGGCATAGAAAAGTTCATGACCGCAGGAATGGCGCAAGCCGAGCACTTGCGGATAGAGAACGATCACAGGTATGCCAGGGTTCGGGCTTTCGAGCCGTTTGACTACAACAAGGCTTCGTGGGAGGAATTGCTTGCGTTTGTCAAGAACGCCGGCATGCTGGGGCTCGGTGGCGCCGGGTTCCCGACGTATGTCAAGTACATGAAGCCGGAAAACGTGGATCTCTTTGTTGTCAATGCCGTGGAATGCGAGCCATATCTAACGGCCGACTACAAGAACATCGAAGAGAACATGGATCTGCTAAAGACCGGGACGCTTGCCCTCTACAAGCTCAGCAAGGCAGCCAAGGGGTGCGTTGCGATCAAGGAGGACAAGAAGGAACAGATTGCGCAGCTGCAGAATACATTTGCCAATACGCCAATCGAAGTCCGCATTGTGCCAAATGTCTATCCAATGGGCTGGGAAAGGACGCTTGTCTTCCAATTGACGGGAAAGAGATACGGCATGCTGCCGATCGAGGCAGGATGCATCCTGAACAATGCATCCACGGCGATCGCGCTTGGTGACGCGATTGAGAATGGGCATCCAATCACACATAAATATGTGACTGTCTCCGGCGATGCCGCTGCCAACCCGCAAAACGTCTATGTGCCGATTGGCACAAAGGCGCATGAAATCATTGATGCGTGTGGCGGATATACGCCAAATACCGAAGAAGTCCTGCTGATTGCGGGCGGTCCAATGATGGGAAAGACAATACCAAACGACCAGTTTGTCATCATGCCGCAAAACAACGGCTTGACCATCATGAAGAACGTCCAATACGACGATGTCAAATGCCTGCGCTGCGGCAGATGCACGGAGACGTGTCCATCAGGCCTGCAGCCGGTTCACATCAATATGGCCGAGAAGGCAATGAACATTGAGGAACTCAAGGCATTGAGCGTCATGGATTGCATTCAGTGCGGCATGTGTTCGTTTATCTGTCCTTCAAAGCTGGATGTCACCGAGGGCGTTGCCCGCGGCAAGAGGCTTTTGATGGCAAAGCAGAAGGCGGGAGGTAAGAAATAATGAAGTTCAAGTACAAACCGTCGCCAAGCTATAGGAACTGGCAATCGACCGATGGGATCATGATCGACCTGACGGCGTGCCTTTGCGCAGTCCTGTTGTTCGCGGCCATCTACTATGGCGTTGCGTTTGGCGTTGGCTGCGGTATTCGTGTCATTCTCATGGCGGTTGCTGCAGTAGCTTCCGCGTTGTGTTCGGAAGCGGTATACTTCAAGGTTGTCGGAGCGAAAAACATCGCTAAATCGATTCAGCATTCCTATGGCTGGGTCACGGCACTGATCATCGTCTTGATCAGTCGCCTTGATGTCAGCATCTACGCGATTATCATTGCCACTGCCGTTTCCATCATTTTCGGCAAGCTTGTCTTTGGCGGGTTTGGCCAGAATATCTTCAATCCTGCGGCGTTTGGCGAAGCGATCATCATGAACTATTTCGCTGCCAGCAAGGCGGCGAAAGTAACCGCCGATGTCTTTACTGGCGCAACGCCCGTTGCCCGCCTAGCGGGAGGCGGATGGCTCGTCGATGCAGCGTCCCTATCCAATGCCGTCGATGCGGCAGGTGGCTATGGCGCGCTTTTGCTTGGATCTTATCCTAGCGTTGTCGGTGGATCCTGTGCGCTTCTATTGTTGTTGTGCGGGGCTTTCATGATTTGGCGCAAGGATATCGACTGGCATCTGTCTTGTGCATACTTGCTGGCAATCTTCATCGTTTCCCTGGTTGTCGGTCTTGTCAAGGGAGCTGGCTTCCAGTTTGCTATCGTCAATCTTCTGACGGGTGGCGTATTGTTTGGGGCAGTGTTCATGATGACTGATCCAGTCACAACGCCATTGACCATCCCTGGAAGAATGATCTTTGCATTTGGCTGTGCTTGCCTGACGCTGCTCATCAGATGGAAGGCAAATCTTCCCGATGGCGTTCTCTTCTCGATCCTGCTCATGAACATGGTTTCCCCGGCGATCGACAAATGGGTCAATGGCAACCAGATCAAGGAAGCGGCAAAGATCAGGAACAAGGTCATTGCCTGCGGCGTTATCTTCACATTGCTGCCGATTATCGTTGGCTGCGCAATGCCTGTAGGAAAGATTGCCGCCGTAGCAAAGCCACAGGCTTCTGCTTCCGCTGCCGCAAAGGCGTATCCGGCGAACAATCCGTCATGCACCGACAATGGCGATGGAACATATGCATGCACAGCAAATGGCTATGCGGCGCAAAACGAAGAGAATGGCGCGCCAAACGAAGCGACCATTGCCATCAAGGATGGCAAGGTTGTTTCGGTTGAAATGACAACTGTCAGCGACACGCCCGGCATTTCCGATTCCGCCGTATCGGCCGATGCACTTGCGGCCTATGAGGGAATCAGCGATCCCGAGGATGCTGTAACCGGCGCCACGGCTTCGTTTACCGAGGGCTCGATCAAAGCGATGATCGCAGTCGCCTTGGAAATGGCATCAAAGTAGGAGGCGTAGATCATGGATAAGAATTCATCTGTATACAAAATGATTGTGCTTGGCGTGCTTTGCGCTGTTTGCGGACTGTTGCTTTCAGGCGTCAACGCCATCACCGCGCCATTGATCAAGGCAAACCAGTTGGCCACGGTCAAGGCAAACCTTGAGCAAATTTATCCCGGAGCCGATTTCGAGGATGTTACCGACAAATATCTTTCGATGGATACCACTGGCTATGTCGATGGAATATACGAGGCAAAGGGGAAGGGCTATATTTTCACCCTGCATGGCATTGGCTACAACTCCAATGGCTTTACATTCATGGTTGGCTTCGACAATGACGGAAAGGTCTCCGGTTATACTGCGCTTGAGCAAAACGAGACAAACGGGCTTGGCTCTAGGTGCTTTGAGGCCGATTATACCAGCCAGATCCTTTCATTGACTTCTGCCGACCCGGTTCCGCTTCTTTCTGGCGCTACATTGACCTCCACGGCTGTCCAAGGCGGCATCGATGCCGCCAAGGCGATCTTCAACGAGATCAATGGAATCGCCTACGATCCAGATGCGGTGGCAGCCACGCCTGTTTTGGGTGACATTGATTTCACCAAGAATAACGCCGAGTGTACGGCTCAAGGCGAAGGCGTCTATGCATGCCGTGCGGATGGCTATGCGGCGCAAAATGAAAACGGCGCGCCAAACGAGGCGACCATAACCATCAAAGACGGCAAGATCGTTTCCGTCGAAGTCACCGTGGCAAGCGATACGCAGGGAATCTGCGACTCTGCCATTTCAGATAGCGCGCTTGCGGCATACGTTGGCGCAGATCTTGACACAGACGTGCAGACTGGCGCATCCGCTTCATTCACAAATGCATCGATTCTCGCTATGGCACAAGCGGCATTGAATGCCGATGGGAAATAAGGAGGCGGCCCCATGAGTGAAAAGAAAGAAAAAAAGCCTAGTTTCCTGGATCAGATCCTGACAGAAAACCCTGTATTCGGGCTTTACCTTGGCATCTGCTCCACGCTAGCGATTACAACTTCGCTGAACAATGCCCTGGGCATGGGCATTGCAGTCCTTGTTGTCCTTGTATTGTCAAACATCCTGGTATCCTTGGTGGCAGGCATCACGCCGGACGACATTCATATCCCGGTATACATTGTCATCATCGCAACGCTTGTCACGATGGTGGGCATGTTGATCCAGGCGTTTACCCCAAGCCTGTATACGGCTCTTGGCGCTTTCATTGACCTGATCGTCGTCAACTGCATCATCCTTGGGCGCGCCGAGGCTTTTGCTTCGAAAAACGGTGTTGCCGAAAGCGCAAAAGACGGCTTCATGATGGGCATTGCCTACACGATTTCCTTGATTGTCATGTCCTTGATCAGACAGATTCTCGGCACAGGCATCCTGTCCCTCAGCAATCCCACGAGCAATGCGACAATCTTTGCGCTCAGGCTGATTCCAGAGGGATTCGAAATCCCCCTGTTCACAACACAACCAGGCGCATTCCTTACATTCGCCATTCTGGCGGCAGGTATTGCGGCATATAAGAACGCCAAGAACAAGCCAGTCAAGAAAGGAGTCAAGGCATGAATCTGTTTACACTGTTCATCAGCGCCATGCTGATTAATAACATCATTCTTTCCAAATTCCTTGGCATGTGTCCGTTCATGGGCGTATCCAGCAAGCTAGAAAGCGCGGTAGGAATGGGGCTTGCCGTTATCTTCGTCATCTTTGGCGCCTCCATCCTCTCGTATTTCCTGTACTACTTTGTGCTTGTTCCGGCAAAGCTTGAGTACATGGAGCTGATTTGCTTCATACTTCTGATCGCGGCGTTTGTCCAGTTCGTTGAAATGTTCATCAAGAAGACATCCCCTTCGCTCTACAAGCAATTGGGAATCTACCTTCCGTTGATCACGACAAACTGCGCCGTTCTCTATGTCGCAATGGACAACATCACGCAGGGTTACAACTTGATTGAGACAATCGTCAATTCAATCGCCGTTCCTGCAGGCTTCATGTTGATGCTGTGCATTTTTGCGACCATTCGCGAACGCCTGAGTGGCAACGATGTCCCGAAGGCATTCCAAGGCAATCCAATCGCATTCGTCGTAGCGGCAATCATGGCGGTTGCATTTGCTTCTTTGGCAGGACTGGTATAAGGAAAATGAGCGCGTTGGTAGCGATGCTGGTCGCGGCAGGGCTGGGTGGACTGAATTTCTTGCTATATAAACTGAATAAAGAGACACCGGTGCCTGAGGGTTGCGAAAACCTGAAGCCTGAGTGCAGTGCTTGCGGCATAGCAAACTGCAGCCTGCGCTCTCAATTCACAGGAGAAAAATAAATGGAAATTATCAAGGCAGTCTTAATGATGCTCGTTTTGGGCGGCGTGATCGGCATGTTGCTTGGCGTAGCAGGCAAAAAACTGTATGTCGAGCCTGACACACGCGTTGAGGATGTATTGGCGATGTTGCCTGGCTATAACTGCGGGGGATGCGGAAACCCTGGATGCGCAGGCATGGCGGACAAGCTTGTCAGTGGCGACAGCAAGATTGATCAATGCAAGCCTTGCAAGCCTGACATGAAGGCGAAAATCAAAGAATATCTGGCGGCGAATTGCGGAAACTGAAAAGTTTCCGTTTTTTTTTCGGGGGTTTGGACAAGGTGTGGGCAATGACAAGGAAGGAGGATAATGCGATGAAGAAAACACTGTTTATGAAGGGGGTTATGATTGCTATTTGCAGCGCCATGCTTTTGTTGCTTAATTATGTGATGTTCAAGGTATACGTCAATAGGCAAATTCATCTTGTGTCCACATATATCGCCGCAAGGGACATCCACCCAAGGGAAAAAATAAAAGAGTCGGATGTCATTGAGGTAAAGGTTCCCTATGCGTATCTTTTGGACTATACGTACAACGACAAGCGCGACATCGTTGGCAAGTATACCGATATCCAGGGGATGATACCCGCAGGATCGCCATTCTATGATTCGATGCTCATGGAAGAAAACCTGCTGCCAGACCAGCCAATAACCCAATGCAAGACAGGGCAGACAGCATATGCGCTACAGACCGACATGACAAGGCTTGGCTCGATCACCGCTGGCATGCGCGTTGATATCCATGTGACGATAGCCCGCCGCGATGCACCGCCAGTCACTGGCGCATTGTGTGAGCATGTGCGCGTGATCAGCGTCAAAGACCACAAGGGTATCAGCGTGGATTCACCTAATTCCACGGGTGTCCCTTATCTCATTGAACTTGCGGTGAATAGAGAAGACATCGAATTATTGACAATGGCGGAATCAGAAGGGACGATACGTTTGTTTGCGTCTTTGGCTCCTTACGATGATGGAACAGAGGCAGTGCGCACGGATTCCGAGGCAGTTCGCTATCTTGCGGGCGATATAGTCAATCCAAATGAAGACCATGGCAACGTTGAGGAAATCATTGAGGAAGTGCTACCCATCGAGCCAATGGAGCCGCAGATAGAGGAAAATGATGTAGACACCCAGCCAACAGAATTGGAAAATCCAGAAGAATAAAAAAAGAACCTTTACAGGTTCTTTTTTTGACAGGGCGACTAGTGGGACTCGAACCCACGAATGCTGGAGCCACAATCCAGTGTGTTAACCAACTTCACCATAGCCGCCAAATGCCTAATTATAATAGCACACTTCATTGGAGAATGCAAGTGGTTTTTCATTTTTTTGCCTAAAATGACAAATGAATGATAAAATATCGTGGGAGGAATGAAATGCAAGACATATGGAGCATTGGTAGTGGCTTCTTTTCCGATGGCTTGTTGGTGTTTGTCATCAGCGCTAGCGTAATCTTCCTGGCATCGCACATAGTGACGTGCATCATAGGCAAGACCATCAAACGCATGGACAAGACAGTCTTTGCGAATATATCGACGGATTATCTGGGTAGAATCATACGCGCGGTCATTTATCTCTTCGCAACCTTGGCAGTGTTAAACCAGATCAAGCCCTTGCAAGGCATTGGTGTTGCGGCGCTAAGTGCCACAGGCGTTGTCACGGTAGTCATGGGCTTGGCGGCGCAAGAAACCTTCGGCAATTTCATTGCTGGATTTTTCCTTTCACTGTACCAGCCTTTCAAGACAGGGGATGTCATTGTATTGCCGGAGAAAGGCATCGCCGGCACCGTGACTGATATTACATTCCGCCATACGGTACTTGTGACCAAGGAAAAATACCGGGTAATCGTACCCAACAGCATCATGAACAGCGCTGTAATCCAAGACAACGCCTATGGACAAGAGATATTCAACGCCTACATAACATTTTCGGTTGCCTATCAAACGGATGTTGAACTCTTGAAAAGGGTGATCTATGAAGAAGCTTCGCTCATTCCGGGAATCTTGGACCCGCGCAGTGAACAGGACAAGGCGAACAACGTCCCTTGGTTTGTGATTCGCATCGACGATTTCCTTGACAGTGGCATCAAGGTTCTGTTTGCGATTCCAGTCGGCTCGTTTGGCGAGACGTTCACGGTCGCTTCACAATTGAGAGTTGCCTTGCTTAATCGCTTTGGCAAAGAAGGAATTGAGATCCCGTACAACATCGTCAAAATCCTGAAATGAAAGATTTTCAGAAAATCATTCATCCCTCTAGACGATCATGGCCATTTATCAAACATAGGTATTGGAATGCTTTCGAAAATAGGATAAAATACATTTATGAAGGCTTATGGAAACGCTAGAATGGAGCATGGCACGTTTATGAATGGAGTTTTTTTGGCAGTTGACAAGAGAATACTCAAGGAGGGCATCTCCATCTTCGGACGGGTTTCCCTGAGCTTTAATCATGTTTTTGAGATGGATGCTTTATGTCCATCTTTTTTGACCGCAGATTAATCTGATTGGATGACAGGAGGATATATTATGGATCAGACAAATTTGGAATTCTTCAATGCCGCTGCGCGCGGTGATTTCCCAAAGGTTTGTGCAATGGTCGCCAAAGGCGCGGATGTCAATGTCGCAAACGGCGATGGCCGCACTGCCTTGATGAGAAGCTCAAAGCGTGGCTATGAAGACGTTGTCCGCTATCTTCTCGACAATGGCGCAGATGTTCGTGCGCGCGACAAGTACAACAAGACTGCCCTGATGGGGGCGGCCAAGAAGGGACGCCTTGAGATTTGCCGCATGCTCGTTCATGCCGGCGCAGATGTTAATTCCCACGACAACAAAGGAAGGACTGCCCTGATGAGGGCGGCTCTTCTCGGTGAAACCGAAGTCGTTGAATACCTTGTTTCCAAGGGCGCGGATGTCAATGCCTCAGACGCGGAAGGCAGGACTGCCCTGATGGAGGCTACAAATGCATACAAGATCGATATCATCAAATATTTGATCGACAATGGCGCAAACATCAACGCCGTCGACAATCGCGGCTGCACTGCCTTGATGCGTGCCGCCTACAGTGGCTTTCCTGAATTGGTCAAGCTATTGCTCGACAATGGCGCCGACAAGGAAATCAAGGATCACAACGCCAATATGGCAATCCACTACGTCCGTAAAGAATGCCTAGCGGATCTGAAGGATATTCTTAAATAAGAGAAGGAGTATTGAGTATGAGAGATTATCTTGCGAATGAAGTAAGGAATGTGGTAGTTCTTGGACATTCCGGCGCAGGCAAAAGCTCAGTTGTTGAAGCCTGCATGTACAAGACAAAGTCAATCGATAAGTTTGGCAAAAACAACGATGGAACAAGCGCATTGAATTTCGACCCCGAGGAAGGCAAGAGGGGACTTTCGGTATATTGCCATCTTGCGCCGATTGAATGGAAGGACAAGAAGATCAACTTCATTGACACACCAGGCTACATGGACTATGAAGGCGAAGAAGCTGCCGGCCTATCCGTTGGCGACAATGCATTGATCATCGTCAATGGCAAGGAAGGCATTGAGGCCGGCACAGAAAGAGCTTGGAAGGAAGCAGCGCTGCATAAAAAGCTGCCTACCATCTTCTTTGTGAACAAAATCGATGATGCCAATGCGCACTTTGATAAGGTTATCGAAGAACTGCGCGGCAAGTTTGGTCCTTCCGTCTTCCCTTTCGAAATGCCGATCATGGAGAATGGCAAGGTCGTGGGTTCGGTAAATATTCTGCGCAAAAAGGCATGGTATTATGCTGATCCAAGGGAAGCAAAAGAAGTTCCTGCAGCATTGGCGGGAAAGTGTGAAGAGTACTACAGCGAGATCGCCGAGGCGATCGCTTCTACAGACGAGGACCTGATGGAGAAGTTCTTCGAGGAAGTGCCATTTGAAGAACACGAACTTGCCAAGGGATTGAGGATTGGCGTCAGAAGCGGCGACATCAGACCGATCTATTGCGGAAGCGCGATCAGCCAGACAGGCATCGAAAGACTGATGGACCTGATCACAGAGTATTTCCCAAGCTACGCTGAAAAGGGCACGGTCAACGCGCTCAATGCAGCTGGCGAGACAGTCGCCATGGAGACAAACGAAGACGAGGCTTTGTCCGCGTTTGTGTTCAAGACAATCGTCGACCCGTTCGTAGGTAAGATTTCATACCTTAAAGTCATGTCGGGCGTACTGAGCAGCGATTCCCAGGTTTTCAACACCAAGAAGGAAGCCAATGAAAAGATCTCCCAGATCTATGTCATCAATGGAAAGTTCCAGATTGGCGTAGGCAAGCTGTTCACAGGCGACATTGGCGCTGTTGTCAAGCTTTCCAACACTGATACAAACGATACGCTGTGCGCAAAGAACAAGCCTGTCCATTATCCAGACATTGTCTATCCAGAGCCAATGCTTGGCTATGCGATCAGCCCTAAGACAAAGGCAGACGAAGACAAGCTTTCCGTTGGCATCAAGAACATGATGCAGGAAGACGGAACAATTCGCCTCGTGAACAATGCAGAGACGCATGAGCAGGTTCTCTACGGCATTGGCGACCAGCACATCGACTTGATCCTTTCCAAGCTCAAGGCGAAGTACAGGGTCGAGGTTGTGACAGCTGAGCCGACCGTTCAGTACAGAGAGACAATCAGAGGCAAGGCAGAGGCGCAAGGCAAGTATAAGAAGCAAAATGGCGGCGCAGGACAGTATGGCGATGTCTGGGTCAGGTTTGAACCGGATGAGAGCGAAGAAATGGTCTTTGCGGAAGAAGTATTCGGCGGCGCTGTTCCAAAACAGTACTTCCCGCCTGTCGAGCAGGGACTCAGGGACTGCATGGAGCGCGGTCCTTTGGCTGGATACAAGGTTGTTGGCGTCAAGGCAACGCTGTACGATGGATCCTACCACCCGGTAGACTCCAAGGAAGTCGCGTTCAAGGAAGCAGCGCGCCTTGCTTACAATGCGGCGATGCCTAAGGCTAAGCCGACATTGCTTGAGCCAATCGGAAAGATCACGGTTACAGCGCCAGAGTCTTATACAGGAACATTGATGGGCGATGTCACAAAGAGACGTGGCATTATCCTGGACATGCAGCTGAACGATGAAGGCGACCAGGTGATCGTGGCGGAAGTCCCGATGGCTGAAATGAGGACATACGCGAATGAATTGCGCGCAATGACACAAGGCCGTGGCAGATATGTCATCGCGTTCGATAGATATCAGAGTGCGCCAAAAGAAGTCGCTGACAAGGTAATTGCGGAAGCAAAAGCCAAGGCATAGAAAAAAAAGAACCCTTTGGGTTCTTTTTTTTGAAAAACCACTTGCATTTTCTGGCGGATGTGCTAGAATAATAGAGCAATGCCCGAGTGATGGAATTGGTAGACGTAGTGGACTCAAAATCCACCGGTGGCGACACCGTGCCGGTTCGAGTCCGGCCTCGGGCACTTTTTTTGTTTTACGGCATTGATTTTTTCTTTCAATGTTGCCTGAATAGGAGTACAATATATGTAGCAAACGAAGGAGAGAATAATCTATGGAAGAGAAGCGTCAAGACGCACAGCTGGATGTTGTTGCGCTTGGAGAATTGTTAATTGACTTTACGGAAAATGGACTGTCAGAACAGGGAAATCCGCTTTTGGAAGCTAATCCAGGTGGTGCGCCATGCAATGTATTGAGCATGCTTGCGCGCTATGGCAAGAAAACTGCATTTATCGGCAAGGTTGGAAATGATGGCTTTGGCAATCTGCTTGAAAAGGCGATTATCGAGCAAGGCATTTCTGCCGAAGGGCTGATGAAGGACAATGTTGTCCATACAACGCTTGCGCTCGTGCTGAAGCTTGCTAATGGAGACCGTGACTTTGCGTTCTACCGCAAGCCTGGAGCAGATGTAAACATCTCTGTCGATGAGATCAATCCTGATTTGATCCGCCGCAGCCGCATTTTCCATTTTGGTTCTTTGTCACTGACGGACGAGCCAGCGAAAAGCGCCACACAATATGCAATTTCCGTTGCCGAGGAGGCAGGACTTGTCATTTCCTTTGATCCGAATCTCAGGGAACCGCTTTGGGATTCCCTCGACGAGGCGAAGGAACAGATCAACTATGGCATGATGCACGCGCACATTCTTAAGATCTCGGATAATGAAATCACATGGTTCACTGGAAAAGACGACTATGACGAGGGTGTCAAGTATCTTCAAGAGGCATATCCTAACCTGAGGCTGATCTGCCTCTCCATGGGACCGGATGGCAGCCGCGCGTATTTCAACGGCCTGAGGGTTGAAGCTCCGGCATTCTTGCAGACAGGGACAATTGAAACGACTGGTGCAGGGGACACATTCTGCGCAAACGTACTGAACACCGTATTGGACAATGGGCTGGATGCCTTGGATGAGGAAACGCTAAAAAAGATGCTTTTGACAGCAAATGCTGCGGCATCCATTGTCACAACCAGAAAGGGAGCTCTCCGGGTTATGCCAAGCCCGGATGAAATCCAGGCATTCTTGAATGCCCGTGTATAAATCTTTATCAGAAGAGGAAAGGAAAGGAAAGAGAAAGTATGGCACTAAACTACAGAAAGTGCGCAGAAGAGATTTTTAGTCATCTCGGTGGCAAAGACAACATTGCATCTGCAGCACATTGCGCGACGCGTTTGCGTCTTGCGA
>OMYM01000356.1 GCA_900315225.1 uncultured Erysipelotrichaceae bacterium
AATATCTGGAACAGATATTTACAATCGTTCCGCATATAACTGCAGGCAGACAATGCAAAATTCTACCTATTTGTGCGTCCAAGTATACTAATGACATTCAAGGATTACCGCAACAAAGCTTCCTGAAGATACCACCCGCCAAAATAGACAGCGTTATACCCAGAAGCACAATGATGTGAAATCCTCAGAAATCGCGATAAGGTTTATATTCAACCCATGTGCCCTCATGCAACGTTTCGAATTTACCCCATTCCGGCTTGTCAATATTGCGTCCTTTTACCCGCAGGGGTATGAATGCATCCTGTTGACAATATGGCAAGGGATCATCCAGTTCTATCCAGCCTCTTTCATCAATCAGTGCATTCCAGTCATCATATAGGTCTGCCAGTGAATCATAACAACGATCATAGGAACATTGGATGGCACCTGGACTGGCGTAGGCAAATAGATATACCCCTTCTTCCGCTTCATATAGCATGATTTTACACACATACGTATTTTCATCAAGTCTACGAGGTTCCTTGAGCCAAGCATATTTTCTCATGTATTTATCCCTGTATCATCAAGATCATTCCCATACACCTTGACAAAGTGTCGGCTAAATGCCTCGATTTGTTCCATGGCTTCACCTGTCTTTTCCGGTTCTCTATCACACAGGTGAATCAAGGCTGATATGGGCGTTGTATAGGCAAAAGCAAGCATCCTTGGGTCATCTTTCCGTAGAATCCCTTTGTCCATCATGCCCGAGAATATATACGTGAACATGTCGGTGAGTCCTGTCAAGAAGTGCTTGGTCGCAAGATCCCTGGCACGGTCGTCCCTAAACTGTTCAATCGTCAGCACCTTGCGTGACTTTACGATTTTATCGTCATGGATTGTAAAGTCAGCCATCTTCATCGTCATTTCAACCAGTTCTTCCAAAGAATCTGGAACAGCGGGAAGATGCTCAACAGAGCCAAATCTATCTTCGTAGTACTTCACCAATTCATCCAGCAAGCTGTTCCATATCTCTTCCTTGCTGTTGAAATGACGATACATAGAAGACTTGACAAGCCCAAGGGCTGATGTCAGTTCCCGTATGTTCGTGCCAGCGTAGCCATTTTGGGAAAACATTTCCAACGCAGTCGCCAAGATCCTTTCTTTCGTGTCCTTTGCCATTGAAGCCTCCTTTTCTCATGCTATAGTCTATTCGTTCTTGCATTATAATCAAGAATCAATGTAACGTCAAGTTCTTCTTTTATGCCCGTATGATTATGCGGTCATTTTCTTTGCGATAACCGTTACCTATCGCCGACAATCAATACAATCAAATTTACAAAATTACATTGTGACGTAGAATTTATAGTGTTTTAGCGGGCAATGTATAAAGCCAAGCTTGAAAGAAAGGTTAGGAATATGGCGAATATCTATAAAGGAACATTGGAACTGATTGGTAAGACACCATTGGTCGAACTTGTGAACATTGAAAAGGAACTTGGCTTGAAAGCAACATTGATTGCCAAGCTTGAATATTTTAATCCAGCGGGAAGCGTCAAGGATCGCATTGCCAAGGCGATGATCGAAGATGCTGAAGAGAAAGGCTTGTTAAAGGAAGGTTCTGTGATCATCGAGCCCACTTCCAGGAACACTGGCATCGGTCTGGCTTCGATTTCCGCCACCAAGGGATATCGCATCATCTTGACGATGCCGGAAACAATGAGCATTGAACGTAGGAATATCTTGAAAGCATATGGTGCCGAGCTTGTTTTGACCGAAGGTGCCAAAGGAATGAAAGGAGCAATCGCCAAGGCGAATGAACTGGCCAAGGAAATACCAAATAGCTTTATCCCCGACCAGTTTGTCAACCCTGCCAACCCAGCGATCCATCGATCAACAACGGGACCTGAAATCTGGGAAGATACCGATGGGAAAGTCGACATCTTCATCGCTGGCGTTGGCACAGGTGGCACTGTCACTGGTGTTGGCGAGTATTTGAAAGAACAAAAAACAGATGTCAAGATTGTTGCCTTGGAACCTGAAGATTCACCTGTATTGTCAGAAGGAATGGCAGGCGCCCACAAGATCCAGGGGATCGGTGCTGGTTTTATCCCAGATACATTGAATACATCGATCTATGACGAAGTATTCACGGCTTCCAACGAGAAAGCATTTGAAGCAGCGAAATTGCTCGCTAGAAAAGAAGGAATTTCCGTGGGCATATCCTCTGGCGCTGCCTTACACGGGGCGATTGAATACGCCAAAAAGCCTGAAAACGAAGGAAAAGTCATCGTTGCATTGTTACCAGACAGTGGAGACCGCTACTACTCCACGCCATTGTTCACAGAATAGGAACAGGAACCATGAACTTCAAACAAGAAATACACGACTATATCAAAAGTGGTGAAACCTCCAGCAAGAACCTTGGGCTGGAAATCGAACATTTCGTGATTGACAAAGATGGCAAACAAATTTCCTTTGATCAAATCACATCTTTGATCGAAAAGGCAGGAAAAGAATTACAAGCGGAAATCCAGTATATCGATGGCTTTCCCGTCGGTTATCACACCGATAAGTATGCGATTAGCCTAGAACCTTCTTGCCAATTCGAGATAAGCATCAACCCCTATTCCAGCTTGAATATGATAGCTGATGTCTATCAAGAGTTTTTCTCACTATGGCAACCAATCTTCGAAGAGATCGGCTATCGCATCGAGACAAAAGGAAACCTACCCTTGGTAGAGCTTGGGCTGATAGATCCCAATGACATTCCTTTGTCACCAAAGAAGCGTTACAAATACATGGACGCATATTTCAAAAACAGTGGGAAATATGGCAAGTACATGATGCGTGCCTCAGCATCAACCCAGATCTCAATTGATTATGCCTCACAACAAGATCTAATCCGCAAGCTTCGCATACTGGAAAAGATATCACCCATCCTGATGACCATGATGGAGAACAAGACAAAAAGCGATACCCGCTTGCCTGAAGAACAAGAGAAGACACATTTGTTGAGAATCCAGGAATGGGATGACCTAGACCCAGAACGGACTGGTTTTTTCCCATATTCCTTCGATGATGATTTCGGCTATGACAAGATCGCCGATGTTGTGTACCATACACCGCTCATTCTATTGACCGACAAAGGCGAAACAACCTACATTGGGCATCAAGACGCTGCCAAGCTTGTGGAAGATCATGTCATTTTAGAAGACGATGACCCTGATCGAACAAGATCTTTAGTCGAACATGTCCTATCCATGGGATTCTTCCATTTCAGAATCAAGAAATACATTGAAATTCGGATTGCGGACAGTGTGCCAATTGACAAAGCCCTAGGCTATACTGCATTATTAAAGGGGATTGTTTATTCTGATGACAATCTGGATACTTTGGAACAAGAGTTAAAAGACATCGATACATTAACAAAGATTCAAGATGCCGTCCTTGCGATTGAACACAAGGGAAGTGATGCTGTGATCTACCATGGAAAAACCGTTAAGGATTGGTCGGATTACTTGATTCACCTAGCCAGAAACAGTCTACCCGAAACAGAGAAGGGGTATTTAGACCATGTGTGAACTATTCAGCTTGAATGCACACGAGAAAATCAGGATCAACGAATATTTACAAGTGTTCATCAGCCATAGCAATGAACATCGCAATGGCTGGGGACTAGCTTTCTTGGATGATGCGCCTTGCCAAATCAAGAAAGAAGCCGTAAAAGCCATTGATAGCGTGTTTTTGAAGGAGCGATTACAAGAAGATATTCTTGTCTCGAAATGCATCGGGCATATCCGAAAAGCAACGATTGGCGATGTCAATGACTTGAATTCACATCCATTCACAAGGTTAGATGTTACCGGCAGGCAATGGGTATTGGCGCATAATGGGACAATCTTTGAATCCGATGCCTTGGCACCATTCCAATATGTCCAAGAAGGTACAACGGATAGTGAAAGAATCTTGTTGTATCTAGTTTCCTTGGTCAACGAAAGAGAAAAAAAGTTTTCCGATACAAGCAACGGTCTTGTTCGCATTCATCTTGTGGATGCCTTGATCAAGACACTCGTCCCAGGAAACAAAGTCAATCTCATGATCTATGATAAGAATTATCTCTATGTCCATGCGAACGAAGTCAAGACTTTATACCAAAAGGAAGTAGAAAATGGAATGATGTTTGCGACAAAGCCATTGGATGAAGAAACCTGGACTGGAGTACCAATCAACCAATTGTTTGTCTATCAAGATGGAAAGCTTGTCTATATCGGTCAGAAACATGAACACACCTATGTGCATGATGAAGAGAAGATGCGCTTGTTGTACCTAGCGTATGCAGGCTTATGATAAAAAGTGCCTTGCAAGGCACTTTTTATCTTTACCCGTTCACTCTTGTTAATGAGAAATCAAAAAATGCACATCGATATGATTATGTGCTATACTATCGATGAGAAAGAGGAATGGCACATGGCTAAAATCAAGATTGATCCAACGCAGGATAGCTTTCGATCATATATCGCGAAAGGAAACTACTACATCGACAAGACAGAAATCATACACGAGTATCTTGAGGAATCGTTTGAAAGCAAGATCATGTTTACTAGACCAAGGCGCTTTGGCAAGACGATGATCATGACAATGTTCCGCGATTTTCTCGATAACACGCGGAAAAGCGAAGAATTGTTCAAGGGATTGAAAATCATGGAACACAAAGATCTCGTTAATCTATACATGAACAAGTATCCAGTGATCTTTCTTTCCTTGAAGGAAGTGAAGGGGTTTTCCTTTGAGGATATATATGACTTGTTCAGGGATAAGGTTTCTGAGGTATATAGGACGCATTCATATCTGCTTTCGAACAATGATCTCGAGGACGCTGACAAAGAAAAGTTTTCTCGAATAAGAAATGGTGAAGCAACGAGGAGTGCGACAATGCTTGGCATAAGTTTTCTTTGCGAGATGTTGAAAAAGCATTGGAACAAAGGGGTGTTTGTCATCATCGACGAATATGACGTCCCTATAGCAAGCGCAATTGGAACGCCATCATACGACAAAATATTGAACATGATCCAAGAAATGCTCAGCAGCGTATGCAAGACCAATGACAACGTTGAATCCGTCATGATCTCGGGATGCCTGTACACAGTGAAAAACAGCGGCTATACAGGTCTGAACAATATTCGCCCCAAGACAGTCCTTACGAATCGATACTCCGAGTATTTCGGCTTCACCGACCAAGAGGTCAAGCAGACCCTTGCGGCAGCTGGCTACTTGGACAAGTACGACGAGGTCAGGGAGTGGTACGATGGTTATATCTTTGGGAACACGCACATCTACAATCCATGGGATGTCATGAACTACATCGACTACCTGAACGACAACGATGGCAATAGCCCAGACGAACCCGAGCTGTTCTGGGCGAACACATCGGAGACAAGGCTTAACCTTGTCCATGGATTCTTGGGCAGGACAGCCGATGCCCAGGAGGGTTTTGAAAGGCTTCTGACCGACAAGCCGTTCGTAAAAATCATCAACGAACACATCCCCTACCATAAGCTACACGAATCCGGCGAGAGCCTTTGGGCTGGCCTGCTTGAAACAGGCTACCTGACAAAAGCAGAACAACAGCAGAGGAAAGGAACGATTTCCCTTTGCATACCAAACAATGAGATCAAGAAGGTGTTCCAGCAAGAGGTCTACGACTACTTCAAGACGCATTGTGGAATTCCAATGCAAAGGGAGCGCAGGATTCCCTGAACCTCATCCTCCAGGCAACAATCAGCTGCTTTCACGCCTACCATGAATATACTTACCACATGATCCTGGATGGGTTCTTCACGGGACAGAAGCACCGGGTGCATTCCGAGCTTGAGGCAGGATTTGGCAGAAGCGACTTGATCGTAAAAGACTTGACGAGAAACCGGGCTTTGATCCTTGAACTGAAGCATGTCAAGAAGGACGAAAAGCTGGAAAACGGGCTAAAAGAAGCATGTGACCAAATCAAAGCAAACCAGTACGAAAGCGGACTCATCTTTGATGGATATACAGAAATTCATAAATACGGCATGGCATTCTATGACAAGCAATGCCTGGTCAAGGAATTATGACGCAAAGAAATCACTGCGGGATGATTATCCCGCAGTGATTTTTCGATAACCTGCCTCGATGTCCATGCGAAGGAAGGCAAAACTTTTTTATCCCAATGCTACATCCAGCACCATCATCAAAACAAAGCCAAGAGAAAACGCAATGGTGCCTATGTTGGAATGTTTTCCTTCGGACATCTCTGGGATCAGTTCTTCCACAACGACATAGAACATTGCTCCTGCCGCAAACGCCAAGGAATACGGCAATACGGAAGCGATGGCTCCTGCCGCAAGAATCGTAACCAAAGAAGCAATTGGCTCTACCGCACCCGATAACACGCCATACCAAAATGTCTTTGCCTTGGGCATGCCTGCCGCCCTGAGTGGCATGGAGACAATGGCTCCTTCGGGAAAGTTCTGTAGCGCAATGCCCAAGGCAAGGGTGAACGCCGCCGCCCGACTTACGCCAGCATTGCCTGCAAGCCATCCAGCATAAACCACACCCACTGCCATCCCCTCGGGAATGTTGTGCAATGTCACAGCAAGGATCAGTTTCGTCGTTCGTTTCAAATTGACCTTGGGTCCTTCGGATTGTTCATCCATGTGCATGTGAGGTGTCACATTATCCAGCAGCAACAAGAATCCCATGCCCACCAAGAATCCTATGGCAGCTGGAATAAAAGATAGCTTGCCCATGTGTTGGGCTCCATCCAATGCTGGCTGCAAGAGGCTCCAGAAGGAAGCAGCCACCATGACACCTGCCGCAAAACCAGTCAGGATTCTCTGCACATGATCCGATATCTTGTCTTTTAGCACAAAAACCATCGCTGCGCCAAGACTGCTTCCCGCAAACGGTAACAACACCCCTATCCAAACTTGTTCATTCATATCATTTGAATCATATTACAGAAGTGTCTTGATGCAGGCTTCTACATCCGCCATGTCGGCGGTTGGCTCAAAGCGGGCAACAACATTTCCTTCACGGTCGATGACAAACTTGGTGAAATTCCACTTGATGTCAGGCTTGCTTGCCCAATTGGGATCTTCCGCCGCAAATTTCTTTTCGAGAATCGCCTTGTACTTGTGCTCTTGGAAACCTACAAAGCCTTTCTCAGCTTTCAACCAAGTATATAGTGGCAACTCATTGTCTCCATTTACATCCGACTTCTTCATCTGGGTAAAAGTCGTCTTGTAGTTCAATGTGCAGAACTCATGGATCTCATCATCTGTCCCAGGAGCCTGGCCACCAAATTGATTGCATGGGATATCCAGAATCTCCAATCCCTTGTCCTGATAGTCTTGGTACAGTTTCTCGATTGGCTCGTATTGTGGGGTAAAACCACAGCCTGTCGCTGTATTGACCACCAAGACAACCTTTCCCTTGAAATTGGAAAGAGGGAAATCCTCACCCTTGCGGGTCTTCACGGTAAAATCATAAAACATGTCTTATTCCTCCTTGTATCTACTGATTGATCAGTCTCTTCTATTTTCTTCCAACGCCCAAATGTGCTACTGGGGAGCCTTGTCTTTGTTGTCATATGTTCCTCTCATGCATTATCCTACAACAAAGTATTTTTAACCTATCACATTATATTATCCATGTGATTCTTTTGCAAGACTTTTTACTTCAGAAATTGTTTCAAGCGTTCTGGCATCGCCCTTGTCAAGAAACACGCTAGTTCTTGAGCCGTATAGGACAAGTTGTTCATATACCAACCACGGAGATATACCAGAAGCCTCAGAAATCTGGAACAGATTTCTACAAGGCTTCCGCATATAACAGCAGGCAGACAATGCAGAATTCCAGCTAATTGTGCATCTGAGTATA
>OMYM01000360.1 GCA_900315225.1 uncultured Erysipelotrichaceae bacterium
ATTTACTACAAACAATTAACAGCCTCTTCCCAACATTAACACCATCATCCAGTATAAATCCAAGCTTCCTTTCAGCTTGCCCACTCATCTTAGACACTAAACTTCCGACTTTTTGTGGGCAAGCTGAACTCTCAAGCTGTTATGTATTTCTGACTTGGATTCTTCGGTTTTTCTGGAATCACCAGTTTTAACAATCCTGCATCCACCATTGGCTTTAACACGTTTCTTCTGAAACAGTCTTTGGATCTCATGTCAAGCAGCTCCATGATTTCCGAAGAACTCTTTGCATTGACACAATAGTTGATAATTTCCTCAAGAGTCTTTCTATACTTGGACTTACAAATAGGTAGAATTCTGCTTTGTCTGCCTGCTGTTATATGCGGAACGATTGTAAATATCTGTTCCAGATATTTGATCGTTCCAGTATATCTTGTTTGATTAGTATGCCGTTGACTAGAGTACGGTTCTTGTTAATCTTTGATTCAATCACTGGTCCAGCACTAATGGTTGCGGCAAGACTTAAGGGAATAACAATTCTAAACACATTGCCATCTTCAACAAATGATGGTTCTCTTCCACTGCATAGCTTGGTATATTTGTAGCTGTTTTTCATTCCGGAACCAAGTTCATTAGTGAGACCAATTTCCCTGAAAACCCTGCTGATTGATGGGTTTTTCTGATATGGCTCGAATGTGTTAATATCCAGACTGCCAAACCCATGGGGTTGGTTGGCATTTGTAATCGTTACTTTGCTTTGTTCGATTACCATCTTTGCGACATATCCACTTGAAAAATCTCAATGTATCAAGCTATTCACCACTATCTCACATAGGATCTTATTTCTCGCACTGATGCTTTGAACTCCTTCAAGTCTCTCTCCTGTTTCATTGAGATGTCTTTTTCCAAATGCCATCAGACGATCATATGATTCAATTAAATTTGTGATTACAACGTCACGGTCATCATAGCGATCTGTATCCACAATTCTTACAATCGCATCTGTCTTGTGTTGATAGCAAACTGACATGATGAGATTATCATCCCCAAACAGAAGAATTGACGCAAGAGTGATTCCTCTTTTTCCTGTCTCTTCATTATTCATATCTTGCCAATGATGGCTAGGATTTTTCGCAAGAGCCATTCTTCTAGCACGTTCAAGCAAATCCTTGCGTAAATCAGAAACAGAGAATACTGGATAAACCTTATCCGCATAATGTCTTGAAACATTTTCTTCCTTCAACCAATTGGTTAATCTCTCTTGATATTCTTGCGTCATATTCACACTCCTTTGATAAACAGTATTGTATCACACTATCAATCTAATGTATAATAAGAATCGAGGAAACAACTATGATAAAGAAAAGTATTTCTAACGGTCGCATCCTTGCCGTAGAAGATGAAGATATCCTGCTTGAAAAGGATGGAACTTGGTTTAAGAACTTTGAGAAAGACGGCATCTTGAAGCCTTATGAAGACTGGCGTCTTTCTCCTAAAGATAGGGCAGAGGATCTTGCCCAGAGACTCTATCGCCAACAAATAGCTGGGTTAATGCTTTATAGCTCTCACCAGATGCTTGTGCGCGATCAGAAGCTTTATGCGTCTTTCTTTGGCAAGAAGACGTATAATGGCAAGCCTCTCAATGAGTCCAATATGGATGCCAGTGATCTTAGCGATGATCAAAAGAAGTTCTTGGATGAAGGAATCAGGCACGTATTGGTCGCAAAGACAGAAGATACACGCATATGTTGCGAGTGGGTCAACAATGCCCAAAGGTATTGTGAGACAAAACCTTTTGGCATTCCCGTGAATATCAGTTCTGATCCTCGCCACGAAGTAAAAGCTAACGCAGAATATAACATTGGATCTGGTCAGGACACCTCCAAATGGCCTAGTTCATTAGGCTTGGCTGCCACCTTTGATCCATCTCTTGTCAAACGCTTTGCGAAAGTAGCTTCCGATGAATACCGCCATATGGGCATAACAACAGCTCTTTCCCCCCAGATCGACCTAGCAACTGAACCAAGGTGGAACCGTTACTCTGGTACATTTGGACCATGTGTCGCCATGAGCACAGACATGGCAAAGGCATATTGCGAAGGAATGCAAAAGAAAGAATGGTCAGATGACTCTGTCAACGCCATGGTCAAGCATTGGCCAGGAGGCGGCACAGGTGAAGGAGGAAGAGATGCCCACTTCTCCTATGGCAAATACAGTGTCTTCCCTTCAGGAAACTTTGAACAACACAAGTCTGTTTTCACCAATGGTGCATTCAAGCTTGATACATCAGATGGAAAAGCTGCTGCTGTCATGCCTTATTACACCATTTCCACAGGTCAAGACACCGTTGGCAATTCCTTCAGCAACGTCATCATACAGAAGATGTTACGTGAGGACGCAAACTTCGATGGTGTCGTATGCACGGATTGGGGCATTACATCAGACGAGGGAGAGAAAGTCTCTGACTTCAAGGGGAAATGCTGGGGCATGGAAACAGCATCTGTCGCAGAGCGACATGCCCGTGTATTAGAGGCAGGCGTGGATCAGTTCGGTGGAAACAACGACCCCATCCCTGTCCTTGAAGCATTCCATCTTCTCGATGAGAAATACGGCACAGAATACACCGACAAACGTATTCGCCAAAGCGCTGTCCGTCTTCTCATCAACATCTTCCACACTGGCCTCTATGAGAATCCATATCTCGATGTAGAAGAAAGCTGTGCCCTTGTGGGAAACATGCAGTATGTGGAAGAAGGACAACAAGCCCAAACCCGCAGCATTGTCCTTCTCAAGAACCGCAAAAACGTACTACCGTTGAAGAAAGGAACAAAGGTTTACATCCCCGATATCACCGATCCAGAGAAAACAGATTGGTTTGGCAACACAACACCCGCCAAAACATATTTCCCATTCAACAAGGATGTCTTAAGCCAATACTTAGAACTCACAGATGATGAAGATGAAGCAGATGTTGGAATCGTTGTCATGCGTTCTCCCATCTCCGAAGGATACGACAAAGAAACAGAAGAATACATCCCCATCTCCCTGCAATACCGTCCATACACCAGCACAAAGACACGCCCCCACAGCATCGCAAAGGGAGAACCCATCGAGAATGACCGTGACAGATCCTTCCTAAACAAACAGTCAAAGACATGGAACGAGAAAGATCTCAAAACCATGCTACATACGATAAATGTTCTTGGATCCAAACCTGTGATTGTCGTCATGCACGCGAAAAACCCCATGGTCATGCAAGAATTTGAACCAGAAGCCAATGCTATTGTCATGGACTTTGGTGTTAATGACGAGGCAATCCTCAAAATCATTACTGGCGATGTCAATCCAAGTGGACTATTACCGACAAGAATGCCCAAAGACATGGACACCATTGATGCTCATGATGAAGATGCAGGAAATGACTATGAAGCCTACATTGACACCGAAGGGAATACCTATGACTTTGGTTATGGTCTAGATTACAACGGCATCATCCAAGATGAAAGAACAGACAAATACAAATTGTAAGCATCGAACATTTCTTCAATTTCTTGTTGACAAGACTCCGCAATAATGATAGTATAGCCATAGAAATTCATATACCTCAAGGAGGGCGCACATTGTGCGCCCTCCTTAATGCTATAATGACCTGATAAAGAAATCGCTTTGCCATAATACGAAGGATTCCATTGCCTTGTTACCGAGCGAAGCCACCAGCAATCTCCCCGTACAGCCAAAACCCCAGATCAAGCCGTTGGCGATGCCAACAGTTTTAACCTCTTCTTATCACTGTTCATCCATGCCCCTAGCAAATTCATGCACTCAGTCGAAAGAAACGATATTCTCTCAAACTGCTTCGGCAAGATGCACTTCTGTTCAGTCGCCAACATGGCAAAATAACCAAGCAGCCTCAAATTCGTCATAGCCTTTCTTTGAAACTCCAGCCGCTGTTCACTTTCACCCGCACGCCCTTTCCCTACGCGCAAATCATTTGCGCGGTATAAATATTCTATCACATCAAGCGCAAGATTTTGCATACGAGTTACAAATGTAAAGCGAAATCTCTTTGGAGATTTCTCTGTTACCGTCATTATATATGCACATAAATCCTTGGCTTTCGTAATTACCGTTAAATCACTGCTGTTTTTCACAATCCCTCCAAAATACTAACCCGCGCGACCCGCTTTCAGCGGGGGTCAGGTTACTCTTTCTTGATTTGCTACTATATTCCTGCGAATGCAGGGTCTGGTCTTGCTGCTCTTTCCTCCGACCCCTTGCGGAAGATTAAGGATTGGAGGATTAGGAGATTCAGGATGGATCCTCAAGCTGGGCCGAACGGCACCGTCACTGCTGAAAACCCAACTGCCGTAGAAGCTAAGCGAGCCACCGTAGTTGACGATGGCCGCATTGATAGATCGGTTGCCGGGCGAGCGCAGCCACCACCAGCAGCAAGTCTTCACATCATCAGTGACATATGCGCCGTTGGCTATCGCGTATGGCGTAGGTATGCATTGCCTTGCTTCATTGTTCGGGAAATACCTCTGTGCTTCCTCTATGCTCAGCAGGAACACCCTGTCC
>OMYM01000363.1 GCA_900315225.1 uncultured Erysipelotrichaceae bacterium
AAAAGGAAGAGATTCAAGAGTGCCACATTTTTTAACACAGCATCAAACCCATACGCAACAATGAATCAAGAAACGTCAGTGTCTGCCAATAAAATACCAGAACAATTGTAACTATAGGATAACGGTGCGGAATTCCGCCCAATTGTGCATCCGAGTGTACTTTTTCGCCTGAAGCATTGCTGGTAGAGAATCCATTTTCATTTATGCTTGCAACGCAGAATTGAAAGCTGTATACTATGGTTAGTTATAATTAACCTGGAGGCAAACATGGATATCAATCAAAAGAGGGAGCATGAAAAACGGGTTGTGGCAGAGATGATTGGCTTGTATTGCCATGGTACGCATGGTTCAAGAAATGGCCAGCTATGCAGTGAATGTCAAAGCCTGAAAGAATATGCATGGATGCAATGTGATCATTGCCCTTTCATGGAAATCAAGACATTTTGCTCAAATTGCAAGGTTCATTGCTACAAACCTGAAATGCGGGAAAAGATCAAGAAAGTAATGCGGTATTCTGGTCCAAGGATGGTATTTCATCATCCTTTGATGTCAATCCATCATATTGTTGCCTCCCAGAAAGAAAGGAAAGGAATGAAACAACCATGAATCTAAAGTTTGGCGATATTCAAGAAACAGCACTAATCACTTTAGCGATTCGAGCCAGCGAAACCGCCCGCCCGAATGCTCGGATCAGGGATCCAAAAGCCAAGGAGATCATCGATCACCTTGGTGTCGATGTCAGTAAATTCGACCCGTTTTTGTCGCATGAAGGCGTTGTCGCAAGAACAATTTTGTTTCGCGAGCAATTGAAGGAATTGTTAAAGAAGCATCCCGATGCGGTATGCATCAACCTCGGATGCGGCTTTGACGATAAATTCTCGCAGGTGGACAACGGAAAGCTACAGTGGTTCGATGTCGACTTGCCCGATCAAATCGCAGTCAGAAGAAAAGTGTTTGAGGATCGTGATAGATGCACGATGATAGATGGCGATGCCTTGGATGGATCTTGGACAAAAAATCTTCCGAAGACAAGCATGAACATCATCGTGATGGAAGGTGTCTTGGAATACTTTTCGAAAGATCAAGTCAAGACTTGCCTGAAGATGTTGTGCGATAACTTTGAACATGGCTATCTTTTGGCCGAATTGCATTCTCCATTCCTGGAGAAAAACAGCAAGCATCATGACGCGGTAAAACATACAAACGCAAAATTCGGCTGGGGAACAAAGTCAGGCAAGGAATACGAGGAAGTAGAGCCACGCATGCGACTTGTTTCGGAAACCAGTTACAATGAGGAAATGAAGAAATACACGATCCGCGGCAAGTTGTTTGCTATCATTGGGAAGAACTTGAATAATCGACTGGCTGTGTTTAAGTGGTAGCTCAAGCTGGCTGGGGCTTGTTTCATTTAATCGGAAAAACGTTCATCACAAGCGTCTCTAATCAGAGACGCTTTTTTGGGCTTGTCTCAGGAAAGGATATGTTTCCTGGAATAATACTCTCCTCACGAACCCAAAGAAAAGCGGAAAGGCAATCTGTATCAAAGAAATACTTTTCAGTCAATCGCTTCTCCTTCCTGGTCATCTTCTGATAGGCCAAACACAATATCATCGCGGAAAGCATCGAGCAATAGTTCATCGATCTTTCCTGAAGAGACTATGTCTTTTTGCCGTAGCTCTTCCACTTGCTTAAGATAGTGTCCATACGTTCTTTTCTGTAATTCGACAGGCGTTGGTCTATACAATTTATCATCATATCCAAGATATCTTGCTGTGGACATGACGCCAGAACTGTATTCCTCAAGTTGATCGGAAGAAAGATATCTCTCCGAGACCAAGCGCCAAAACATAGCCAGATGGCTCATACCAAAGTATTGTTCAAGCGAAATCACATGCCGCATAGATAATTGATCGGCACCAGCAACCTTCTTTATCGCTGCTCTTAAGGACTTGTATGGTGCGAGAAAATAGGAAGCAAACTGATCCGCGCACTTTTCGTTCTCGCTTTTGGGATCAAGTTTTTTTGAGCAAACATTAAAGCCTGATTCATCATCGAAGTAAAGATGATAAAACTCATGGGCAAGGGAAAACCGTTGACGACCATATGACATTGTCGAGTTAATCGCTATTAGTTTAACCTCGTTATCACGAACGCACATTCCACTGATGTTTTCTCCAAGAGGGTAAAACACAAGTGTAAGTCCATCGATCTGGTTGGCAAGAGAAAAAATGTCCACTGGGGAATTGGCATCTTCCCCTAGCAATTCTCTTAGTTCTTGTGCCTTTGTGCTAAGATCCAGCTTATCCAACATTCGATTCCTCCAATATTTTTGCCATGAATCTGCTATTGATTACAATCTTCCCTATGTCAGCAATGATCCGCAGGTCTTCCTGGCCGACATCCTGCGCCCTAAATGCAAACTGGATCGGATGGGCATCCTCCTCCATATCCGTATAGATTTACAACACTTTCTAGCTGATCAACGGTGAGGTTTCTCTCCCCTGTCTCAACCTTTGATATGAAGGTTTGCGTCACTCCCAGATAGTCCGCAATCTGTCCCTGCCGCAAACCTGCTTTCTCCCTCATCGTTTTAAGCTTCTCATTAATCGTGGTCATAGCAAATCCTAATTCCGTCCGCTGGAAGCATTATACACCTTCAGTGTCATATTTCCAAATGCTTGCCATTGTGAAATATGACACCGCAACAAATCATCAGCCCGCAAGCAAGAATCCTCATTCTTTCACGATAACAGCCGTCTCGGCGATCTCCTTTTCATCTTTCAAGAAAATCGGTGCGCTAACGCCTTGCCTCTCTGCGTCTCGATAACATCATGCATTTTATACGCCAGACAGAATGTGCTTGATTTTTAAAATCACATCAATTATCATATCTTTGAGGTATGATATGCAGTTGTCAAAAATAAAAGTGAAGGAAGCCATGGAAAAAAAGGGAATCACCAAAAGCCAAATGTCAGTCATGCTAAGCGATAAGCATAGCCCCATAAAATCCCATATTGATAAGCTTTGTGCTTATCTTGACGTTGATTTGTTTTTCCTTTGTGATAACCTTGCATTCGAGATGTGCAATCCCAAGAACAACTCAAAGCAAAAAGCCATTTCCTGCATTGAGCTGTTTGCTGGATCTGGCGGTCTTGCGCTTGGACTTGAGCAAGCGGGAATACATCATTCATTGCTTGTTGAAATCAACAGGACATGCTGTGAAACGTTAAAGCATAACAGACCACACTGGCCTGTCCTTTGCAAAGATATCCATAATGTGGATTTTCACGAGTACCAGGGTTCGGTAGATCTCGTGACGGGTGGATTCCCCTGCCAAGCATTTTCCTACGCAGGCAAGAAACTAGGGTTTGAAGATACACGGGGCACGCTATTTTATGAATTTGCCAGATGCATCCAGGAAGTCAAGCCAAAGATGTTCATGGCTGAAAACGTTCGTGGCCTAAAGTCGCATGACCATGGACGCACATTGGAAACCATACTTGATGTATTCTCTTCCCTTGGCTACAAGGTTCAATACCAGATCCTGAATGCTTGCTACTATGGCGTTGGGCAGAAGCGAAAGCGCATCGTTATCATTGGCATAAGGAATAATTTGAACCTGTCCTTTGAATACCCGCAAGCTGATGACCATATGACAACCTTGAAAGATGCGCTAAGGAATTGCCCGGCAAGCGATGGAATATTGTATAGCGAAAAGAAACGCAAGGTGATGGATTTGGTTCCACCTGGTGGCTGTTGGGTAGACTTGCCAGAGGACATTGCAAAAGACTACATGGGCGCGGCCTATTACTCCACTGGTGGAAAGCGGGGCATGGCTCGCAGGATCGCATGGGACGAGCCATGCCTCACATTGACCTGCAGCCCAATCCAGAAACAAACAGAGAGATGCCACCCAGACGAGACTCGCCCTTTCACAATACGTGAATACGCTCGAATTCAATCCTTTCCAGACGATTGGACATTTGCGGGTGGAATCAGTGACCAGTACAAGCAAATAGGCAATGCCATACCAGTTGAAATGGCTCGCAGGATTGGTCTACAGCTTGTTATTGCGCTTACCGAAACCCAGTGACTGAAGAATCGATTTTACTGGCAAGCTTTATAATGATCGTTTCTATACTTGAACGAGGAAATATGCTGGAACAAATCTTTATTTCAAGCATATGGGCAAAAAGAGCAGGCCTTAAGGCCTGCTCTTGATCGATATGGGAAAACAGTTCTATTGCATTGCGCCAGTAAGCTCGTCAAAGTGATATGTCTTTCCTTCGATGGTGAGTGTACCCTTGGCCATTATGCCTGTAAAGTGGTCGTAATAATAGGTGTTGCCTTTTTGATCGGGATAGACTTTAGCAAGGGCACCCTGTATCACTACCCAGCCTTTCAGCATCTTTCCTTCTCCATCATAACGAACCCACTTGCCGGCATTTCTCTTCATGCACTGGTAGACATAGTCTTTCATGCCTTCATCGGCACGGTTTGCGTTATCGCGGATCTCGTTGTCCGACCAAGCTTTCTCGTCCTGGTAGACATATGGCATCCACACTTCCTTGCCATACGCCGCAGCCCCGTTATACACGGCATCCAGCCAATACCATGCTTTTGTATCCGGGTCGTAGATCTCGCGGCCTCTCTCGCTCTCCCCAAACTGGATATCGCGAACATTCTTTAGATCCCCATAGACGCCTTGCCGAATGCCATCCTCATACCAATATTTCTTCCCCTCGACTTCCGCAAACGCATTATGCAGTGATGTGACGCTGACTTTCAGGAAATATTCAAAGTCATGGGTACGGGTATCTGAGTATGAGTATTGTTGGCGCTTTGGAACAAGTTTCATGTAATATCTGCCAGCTGAAAGATTCAAGGCCAACGGTTCAAAATACCTATCAGGCAAAGGTCCTTCGTCTGGATCAAGAAATTCATTGTCGCCTTTCCAAAGATTGGCATATCTCAATTCATTATTTGCGATGGGATTCCTATTCGAATCAAACAATGTAAAGATGAATGAAGGAGGAAGCGTAAACCCTTTTGGAGCCGAAATAGCAAATGCCTCAAATTTCACTTCTCCAGCGACAGGATTGATGAACTCGAAATACCCTTCATCGTCTTCTTTAAAAAGATATGATCTTGCGGTCTTGTTGGTTTCGATCACTTGCGCCTTTTCAAATGAAGTGTTGTCGCTCTTGGAATAGTCAGCGATATTCTTTATGGATAGCGTTAGATCCATGGTTCCATCGAACGATGCGCCTTTAGGAAGATATCTCAAGAAAATATCAGAGGAAAAAACATACCTCCCCTTTTTTAGCGCATGGCAATAATGTTCAGAAAAGAATGCATCATCCGATATCAAAAATGAACAACTGGATGAAGATTTGAAATAATTGCCAAAAGCAATTTCGGCTTCCAGCATTTTATCGCCGTACCATTTTTCGTCAAATATGGTTTTCTTCTCACTGTCAAAGATATTGATTCCTACAGTCATTCCACCTCCAGAAATCTTTTCCTTTGTCTTTGAGTCAACATTGAGCGTGGCATCCAGCCTAAGCAGATAATAGCCATCTTTATCTACGGTAAAGCTTCCTTCTTTAGTGATTTCCTTCCCATTGAAAACAACGTTGAAGAGCGGTTTCCAATCGTTGCTCTTTGCGTCTACAGACAATGGCTGCAACAATGTAAAAAGCATCAATGCAGCAAACAAACAATTAAAAATCTTTTTTGCCATAATTAACCCCTTTCTTGCAATAAGGATATACCCATTGCCTTACTCCTTCTGATTGTTCAAGGAAAGAATATACGGTAAGCACAATATCTACACATCATTCCTTTGTTGTAGCATAATCATGTGAATTCTGTTGATTGGCCGCGTCCAAACCGTATCAACAGCGAAAAAACGAGTGAAATGCTATGTTCATTTCACTCGCATGCGATATGTTTGATTGCTTCACCACAAATTCAATCATCGATGTTACTGTGGCAGCGTTTCCAATCTTCAAGAGTATCTCACGGATGTAGAAATCTAGCATTCCTTCTGCTAGAACAACCTGCGATCTCCAGATGGTCTTACACCCTCCGATATCGTTCTTTGCCGCTAAAGAATCCGCAACCTCATATTGTGCTTTGATAGATTCTATGCTTTCAAGAAAATGTTGCTTTATCTCACAGAGGGAGAACTGTACAGGAGGAGTGATCACTTGCGCATCTCGCAGGTTTTCTTTCCGGGGAGCCAGCGAAAGATCTCTCTTATCAGCCATATTAACACCTCCACTCACATGCAAGATACAACACTGGCAAAATTGAGATTCAGCATAGGAATGGCACCATATTTCCCAGCGATATATCCCTTTCCGAAATTTTCTTCTTTCCTGACATTCTTGATCTCAGCAAGTGAATATAAATCTGTAGATCTGTCTTCCTTGGTTAGTTCTGTAAACCAAATCTGGTCACGCTGGAACAAATCAAGGTTCAAAAGACCTGTTTCATGCGTCGTAAATATCATCTGGGCGAGTGTTTCCACATCTGGGTTTGCGAAAAGTCTCACAAGGCCATAGACAAGCGATTCATGCAGGCTGGATTCCAGTTCGTCACATAAAAGAACTTTCCCATTCGCAAGAATATTAATCATCGGACACACAATAGCAAACAGTTTCCGAATGCCACTTGACTCTTCCTGGATCAAGTCCGTTTCGAACTTCTCGTATTTTACTTTCGCCGTGATCGCATCTACATTTGACTGAAGAAGAAGCGCCTTTGCCTCATCCGATAAAAAGGGAGGCAACGCAAGAGACTCTAGCTTCTTCTGATCGATAGATACCTGGATATCCTTGATTCCTGTCCCTAACTCCGCTAAAAAAGCAATTACAGCAGCTTTCATTTTCGGATTGCCATGCATCTGATAAAGCGAGTAATTCATCCAATTCTCTTGATTTACCGGTCCATACACAACAAGCTCATCATTAAAGAAAGCATATGCATCCGCAACTTCTTGAACCGAGCTAAAATTCGCTGCACATGAAAGAAGCAAGCGATTTGGCTTTATTACATCTTTGCACGCAGAGAATTTCCCCCTGAACCTACTGCCGGAAGTAAACTCTTCCCCATCTCGCTCAAAGATTTTTGTTTGCCGATTGTTCGGAAAATAATACAGATACTCATCGGATATCATCGTGTTTTTCAACGAAAAGCCGAACACATACCTGATTCCTTTCGTAATAAACTGAATTCTATAAGAGCTTTCTTTGCCAAAACCATCAAGTTTATGGGGAAGCTGGCGAATGCCTTTGCCAGGTTGATGTCCGATACTATTTGTAACAAGGTATTTGACAAATGAAACAGCGTCTATAAAGTTACTCTTTCCAGACCCGTTCGCGCCATAGATTACGGCGGTCTTCAACACCTTGATGCCAGCTATTTCATCCGTTCTCCCTTCATATGTAGAGTCTTTGCCCGCCAGCATAGAAAAAAGTACTTGCCTGCGAATTGACTTGTGGTTCGAACAGGAAAATTCAAGCAACATATGTGGTTCCTCCTTGCCATGATTAGCGTCTTTATCATAGCGCACATGTTACCGTTTAACATCCACATTTGAACCTTTTCCTGCAAATCAAGGTTTTAAAAAGGTATCTTTTTACGTTTAGGGACAATGAGACCATGGTTCCTTTTTTCAATGGGTTTCTACTTTCTGGCCAGCAGTTGGATGATATGGTCCAAGAGGGTCGGCTTGTCTGTATCTGTCGTGCCTATCCCTCGCTGGATCATATCTGGGAAGTCGGCGTAGGCAACGTTGGTGTCGACTTGGTAGCCGCCTATATTCCCGTTGTTGGAGTTTTGCCACATGTCAAAGCCAGGAAACGATACCTTGGGCGGCTGTTGAGACCAGCTAGCGACCCATTTGGTATAGCGATCCAAACGAGATGTATCGATCATCCCAGCAAACCACGACAGGTTTGAATACACTCCAGCGCAATAGCCTTTTTCGCCAATATACTCGCAAAAGCCGATGATGGCATCGGTTACCCCCTTCTTTCGGTTGGCTTGCCAGCGTGGCTCCTCCACATCAATGTAGACAGGGTAATCGAACTGTTTTCCCTTCAAGCAATTCTCATACAGATATTCTGCCTCTTCCACCCCGTCTTGCCTGCATATGGCACAGGAATACCAATACACCCCCACTCCCAGTCCTTGTCTTTTTGCCTGTTGGTAGAAGTCCTCGAATGTTTCGTCTTTATTCTTCGTCCGCTTTTCTCCATAGCCGGTGAAACCGCCTCTCAGGATGACAAAGCCATATCCCGCTTCCTTAACCTTGGCCAGATCCATTCCTTTCTGCCACACACTTAAATCAACACCTTTCATCGCTTTTCTTCTCCTTTTTCCGTTTTACATAATACATCCATGATAGCCACATAATCAAGCCAAGGGATGCTAAGATATATCATAGAGGTAATCCTTACATAATAACTACCGCGTAATGCAAGCGTTCAACGCATTCCAGTCTATTGCGCTTTTCACTAAATAACATTCTATCGAGACATTATTGTAGTGATAGAAATCGCGGATAACGACATGTTTTTCTAATAAATAGACAGTACGTATGCCTGATAACCTGAAGATAATTTGCGCATTTTCAACTACAGGATTCCGCTGTTCGGCGATATGCTCTAGGTTGATTTTATCCAGCTCTTTACGCAGCACTTCTTCATCCCATTTTAGTCCAGTTGTATATTGTTTGTCATAGATAGCCTGTATCTTAACATCAGGGGTCAGGAACAAAGAAGTAAAGCTGCCTTTCTCATCGCTAAGGGAAACATGGCCAAAGCTGATTACACAACAGAAGAGTGCAGCCATCAGTACTGGAATCCCTAGCCGATGCCTTTGAGGATCCATGATGCTTTTTAAGCGATAATGGAGTGTGCTTGCTTCAGCAGAGAGACAGGTGGTAAAACCATGGCCAGGCGCAGCAGAATCCAGCAAAAGAGTTGCATATGAGCGCCGTTCTGTTTCTGTCATCTTTTCAGTGACAATCTCATCGCAACTGCGTTCCAGATCTTCTGCAGCTTTTCTTGTGGCGATCCAGACCAAGGGATTGAACCAGCAAAAAGCATTGCAAAGGCATAGGAACGCTTTCGTATCTACATCGCAGCGCTGGAGATGGTGTAATTCATGATTGAATATCATGGATAATTCTTCTGGCGTGTAGTGCCTGTTTGGCAGGACCATGCACCGGCTTTTATTTGTCTGCCCCATGGAAAACGGAGCGGATACATCGGCCCGCAGCAACCCTATCGGCTTCCGATAATCCATTGCTTCCTGTTCACGTTTCAAAATTTCCCATGTTTCCTCATTTGGTTCTTTTGTCGAATGCTTCAGGATCAAATTACGAAAAAACATATGAGAGATTAGATAGTAGCCACCTACTGCGAGAAAGCCAGCAAGCCAAATTGTTGCTATGATCAGCAGGACATGCCGAGGCAGATAAATCGTTTGATACGTCAGCGGCAATACTTTGACAAGCACATATCCCTGCCAGAACACAAAAACCGGCACAAGCCACAGAACGGCACATGCCCTTGCGCTAAATCGATTCCGTAAAAACGGCATCAGAATCAACATCAGGACATAATAAACACTCAAAAGAAGCAGTTCCCCCATGGCTAATGCGGCATAGCGCACGAGTCCATCCAGAAAGCCATCGCGAAAAACAAACCAGATCAGTAAAGCCAGTAAGATCCAAAAGAAGTCTGTCGGCGGAACCATAATAAATGTTTCCTTCCCATACTTCTCGGCAAAGCTAACATGTTTTTCCGGGCTATGTTCCCATCTCCATGCCCGATGAAAATTCAATCCCAGAATTCCAGCGAGGAACGCGCCCCAGACTATCTGTCCCCAAATCATAATCTGCCTTCCTCAAGCATTTTTCGCAGCATGTCGATTTCTTCTTTCGAGACGCCTCCATCGCAAAGAGAAACAGCAAATGCAGATAGAGACCCTCCAAAGAGGCGGTTCAGGAGTCTACGGCTTTCTTTGGCCAGATAATCCTTTTGCGAAATAAGCGGGGTATAAAGATTCATGCGTCCATGCCGTTCCACCCGCAAGAACCCACGCTCGCAAAGACGAGTGAGAAACGTCAGGATCGTACTAGGAGCCAAGTGCTTTTGCTTGCTGAGTACTCCTTCGATGACACTACGGGAAACCGGTGGTTCAAATTGCCAGATAATTTGCATAATCTCCAATTCACCATCCGGGAGAGAATAAGAATCCTTCATAATAATGCCCTTTCTTCTACAATTGTAGAGATGAATACATTCTACAACTGTCGCGATTGGGTGTCAAGACTTCATCCACACAATTTTCAATTTCATTGATGATCATTTCCGCATAAGGCTTCTGTATCGAGAATTCACGATTGTACGCCACTATCCTTCCGTTTCCAAGCGCATTGGAGAATTCACTCTTTTGATAAAGCTCCAGTGCTTTATCCTTCAATGCCTGTTTCTTTTCCAATATACTGTTTGCATCTGTCCTAGCAAATGTAACTAGCCAGCCAAGAAAAGGAATCAGATCGTTTAGATCTTTCGCAATAAACAGCGGATCATCCACTGTCTGCATATACAGGTCCATTGCCCTGTAGAAGATGCTGACCATATCTTTCCGTTCTTTTTCATACACTTCATCTGCCATGGCATTCACTACTTCCAGACCTTGATTTAAGAACGTTTCCATATCGCTCCACGACTCCCATTCAAGTTGATAAAATAAAATGGCAAGCGTAAAGTCCAGGATTCCAAACCAAAAGGCGATATGACCCATGTCCAAGCAAGGGTGGTGCATATCGCCATTTAATTTGATATCCATGTTGACGCAATTGTCCCATGCAGCAGGCATGGGAGAGAAGGCAGCCCTCTCCCTTGGCTAGTCCAAGGCCATCTTGTCCATGCTACATTCCAAACCCGTTTCCTTTATGAAATGCCATGCCTTTTCCGTTCACATTGCCTCCGCTTTCTGCAACGCATCCTCGGCTTTTTTCTTGCTTCCCTTGCGTCTTTCCGTGCCTTCTCTGCGTTTTCCCTCTTAAAGCCTAGGTCTTGCTTCGCCTCGTTCACAAGCTACGTGTCTGCCTCCTGGTCATCAAGAAACTCTTACTGGTTCACTTTATCCATGTTCTGGACAACCTCGCCCAATTCCATGATCTCGTCTTCTGAAAACAGAAAGTCCACCGCCCCGCCCTGCAAGGCGGCCGGCACTGCGCCGTATGCGCTTTGGAATTTCTTTTTGGCCGAGGATATGTATGCCCAGGCTTTCGCGAAGGCATCCGCTCCTCTAAGTGTATCGAACGAACCTACGACAGCACGCTTGACCCCTGGCAGTCTCATCTCTCTTTCCGCCGAATTATTCGTATTATGCCGCATCTGGGGTAATACGAACAACAGTGCCGAAAAATCGTTTAGGCTGCTCAAGACCGCCATCAAGGTGTTTGGCACATTCAGGACGAAGACAGGCGAGAGCTTGATGCCATTGCGATTGTCAATGTGATAGAAGTGGTTCAAAGCGGTCTTTATGTATAAATAATCGGTTTTTGCTTTTGTGTTTGTTTCAACACAAAGAATAATTTGTAGCCCAATTTTACTATCCTCCATCATTCTGTATCCGTTTGGAAAATACTTAGAAAATCAACCGAATCGACATTGAACGGTGATCCTTCAATCATTCCGTTTCTATACAGTTTTGAAGGAGAGTAATTCCCGCTTGTGGTCCATGAATACACTTTGCCGTCGTTGGAAAGGAAATCAATGGATTTTTTTGACCGCTTTAATACATCCATAGGTCCGATGTTATGTGTTGTAAAGCATAATTGACCTCTTCCGTATTCCATGAAGTATTCAAGAAGAGCGCATAAATAAACATCATGCAAATTCGAGTCAAGTTCATCAATAAAGACAATACTGTTGTCTGCCATTTTCTGGAAGAAAGGGAAGAGAGCCATTAATTTCTTGATTCCAGTGCTTTCATATTCTGCATCAATAGAATATCCTTCATACTTCATGATTAACCGGCAGAGATAGATATCCTTTTCAATCTTTTTTTCGATTTCGATTTTTTGTAGACTTTGTTGGAAGATCCGGAGAAATGACTCCAGATTATGAATCTCTCTTTCAAATGCATCGAATTTATCCGTGGATACGATATTTGCGTTTGGAGAAAGCTCTATCAATTTCTGATAATTCTGTGTTCGAGCAATGTGGTTCTCTAAGATTTCTAGTTGTTCAAGGTAATTCTCATCATTGTCTTGAAAGCTTACATCTGGAAACATGGTTGTAAAAGCATCGAATAAGCGGTCATCTTTCGAATCCAAATAAACGTAAAATTGCATCGCAAATAAAGAAAGATATATCAATGGAAGAATAAGAGAGCTAAAAGATTCCTTATCATGCTTGTTCCGAGTAATCTGCCTAAAAAAGATGGCGGTCAAGGATGCTTTTGATAACAAGTTTTTTGTTTTTTCTACAACTGTAGTTGAAAAACTGCTTTCTTCCGAAAGATAAGTGATCTCTCCGTCAGTAACATGAAATACTTTTTTTGGATCAGGACTGTGTGCAGTCGTTGCCTTTGATGACAGTTCTTCTTCCAAAATGGTAAATTTGCCTAACTTGTCAAGTCCTAATGAAACCTGATAGCAATACATTTTGCTGTGTTGTATATTGGCACTGTTGTTCACAAAAAATTCAATGTTGAAATCCAGACGGTTTGTTTTCTTGCATATTAGATTCGACAACATTACCTGTGTCAATGGATTCGCTAAATAATCAGGTTCCAACAAGATGCTTTTCAAAATTCTTGCCGAAGTAATGATGCCTGATTTTCCTGATCCGTTCATTCCATATATGGCTTTGATGTTATAATTCTTAATGCTGAAATCTTTGTTTATAGTTTTCTTGTAGAACGATAATTCCACCCAGTTTTCCAGCGACTTTATTCCTTTGACTGCGTATCGCATCAGATAGATTTCACTCATATTCATCAGCCTTCTTAATCATTATAGCATATTTCAGGGAAAAGGGGACAAAATGCATTTAATTTCCTAGCCTTCATGATTTTCTCAAACATTTTCCTTTACCTTTCGGTCGTGCCGATGTATCATCATTGGTGCGGATTGGTTGATGGATACATCGGCCTTGTCCCGTGCTTTTCTTTCCAGCGGGAGGGGCTGCGCGGGGCTTTTTCGACCGTCCCAGGCATCACGCGCCTCCCGTCCTGGCACTATAGTCCATGCCGGCTTGTATTTCAACATCCTTGCATCTGGCTTGGCCGCAGGAGAAATTGACAAAATCCATTTGCATTCAAACCGTACGGGGATCCCAGTTTGCCAGGGATGTTGTCCGATGGCCTTGCATTTAAAATATGGCCGTGTTTTAGTTGATGCTGTTAATCATTTAAAAGTATTTAAATATGAACAATATTATAAAGATATGTTTTCACAATTTTTAACTCTCAAGAAAGGATTGAAACAATCATGTGGAATAAGAAAATGAATCACGAAAACAAAATAGCTGCAAAACGGAGAGCTTGTTATGTCAAAGAAGAGGATTGGATTTGGGACAATTTTCCTGTTATTTCTGATCATTGAAGTATCCATAGCCAAATATGGCAGTGGGTGGCTTAGGAACCATTTCGGGGATGTCCTGGTTATGATCCTGATTTATGCATTCTGCAGGATGATTAGCCCACAGAAACCACAATCTTGGCATGTCATCCCTTGCGCAATCCTGGCATTCTCCTTTGTATTAGAGTTTCTTCAGCTTTGGGGTTTCTGCGATAAACTTGGCATCACAAACAAACTGCTGAGAATCGTGATTGGGACACAATTCTCGCTGGTAGACCTTGTCTGCTATGTGGTTGGCATCATGCCCTGTTATATCGTGGAATACCTGCTGTATCGAAGAACCGGCAATTAACATGGCATGCCTCACATCTTCTGCCAAGAACGAAGAAATGATGGAAGCAGGATTTCGAATCAAAGGTGCGAAACAGGCTCCGTCTAGCAAAGCCAATACAACTAAAAACCACGAGATAACGCGAAGTATCCCCCTTGAAAAACACACTTGGCTTGAGGATTCTTTTCGTTCGTGGTTCGCTGATCCGATGATTCCGTTGATCTATAGCGAATAGAGCATCACATGTGCATATCATCAAACCGGCTCACTTTGGCTTATTGTTTCTTTTGGGTGGAATCCAGATGATTTCACCAAAAAGAAACAATTATCCGCAAACCTTTATTACCATTTTTTGGCAATTTAGATATCATTATTGATATTATTATGCTTTTCTAGGTTATGAAAAACAAAATTCTGGATATAAGGCAAAGCACATGTTAACAGTTATGGTGTTATAAGGTATTATTGATTCGGAAAAGAGGAAAGAAATTATGCTGATGGAATTTAAAGTAGAAAATTATAAGACCTTTTTTGATGAAGCAACATTTTCAATGATTGCCGCTCCAAGACAATCTGGTCTTTCATACAGTATCACGCCTATTACACTCGGTAAAAAATGTTGAAATGTCTTGGCAAACTGGAAACTGCAGATATTTATAATGCCGTAAAGAACGCAAAGACTGTCATGGAAGATCGAGATAGAAAAAAAGATAAAACGACAATCTACAAAGGGTTCGAGTATTATCTAGCCAATCCCGCAACTGCGCTTGGGGAGATTATGGACATGCTCTTAAAAGATGCACAGCCATCTCTTTTATAGTTGCAGGACAGATCCTTGTTCTGTTTCTTTGCCAGCTTCAGATCTTTCTTGAACTGGTTTGTAAACTTTATCTCGTACATCATACTTCAAGCGCCGCTGTCAGCTGCGATGCGTCTGCCCTTCTTGATCGCAGCGGTAATTGTTTCATGTGGTGAAGCATGGAAGAGAGAGAAAGCTGAAGGGAAGCGGATGACCAATGCATCCAGGGACAATGCATTGCCAGGGCAAGGGCACGGTTCAAGAACGTTGTATGCTACGAAATGGCTTGTTTTGAGAAGCAGTGCCTTCGCATCTCCAGTCGTCTTAATATAGACGATATTTCGGGTTGGTGATATAATCGTAAAGCCAAACAAGGAGGTAGCTAGAATGATTCACTCAATTTCCGTATCTAATCTACTTGTATTTCAACGTTCTTTACGTAAAACATGGTCTGGCATAGGCAAAGACAATGCAGAAATTTCAGATGATGATTTTACACTTGCATTCCATGATGGAATCAATGTTTTGATTGGGGAAAATGGAACCGGCAAGACTTCTTTGTTAAAAATGATATATGCCGCAACACAGGTCCCTTCAGCAGCTGGAAATCGGGATAACAAAGATATCTTACGATATTTTTCTGATCATCTAACGGATCGAAGTGTGCTAAAGAATCGTCATGGCATGGAAGACTCGTATGGATTTATGGTCTCAAGCAATGGATTTGATTTTGCATATAATATTTCTGACGGCTATTACCATTGTGATGAAGAATGGAATGATTCCGATTGGCGATGTGTTTTTATACCGGATACCGAAATGCTTTCTCATTCCAAAGGTTTTCTTGCGCTCTACAATAAGCTCAGAATCCCATTTGATGTCACACAGGCAGACATTATAACCAATGCCTCATTGCCTGAACCAAGGGAAATGACACCAGTGATGGAGCGGACACTCGAAAAAATCTCTACCATCATCGATGGAACCGTGATCATGGAGAATGATGTGTTCTATATTTTAAAGAATGATGGTCATAAGGTTGATTTTTCCTTAGAAGCTGAAGGCTTCAGAAAGCTAGGCTTGCTTTGGAAATTAATCCGAAACGGTCTCTTGGAGCCAGGTTCAATCCTGTTATGGGATGAGCCTGAGACGAATTTGAATCCAGAGCTATATCCTGTCTTGGTTGATCTCCTGTTGGAGTTGCAACGAAACAAGGTTCAGATGATCATTGCGACACATAGCTATAACTTCGCAAAATATCTTGAAATTCGCAGAACGGAAGATGCTCAAGTCGTATTCCACAATTTATTCTGGGCAGGTTCAAGTGAATCTAAGGATCATAAAATCGTGTGCAGCTCCTCTGCATATACATTAGAAGGTCTTCGGGATAATGCCATTATGAAGGCAGATGAGAATTTGTTGGATGAAGTATATGATCTAAGGACACAATGATGCCAAAAATACTGCCAGAAGAAAACGGAAACTATGGAATTGACTGTTCTAATGCGCTTTGGGCTACAAGTGAAATACAAAGCTGCTATCATCACGCGAAGCTCCATCTCTTGAAAAATGCTGATTTTATTATTGAGACAGAAAGCGAGCTTTTGATTGTTGAATACAAAAATGCATGTATTCCAAACGCCTGCAATTCGTCTACGTTTAATCCAAAAGATGATAAAACAGTTAATTCTATCATTCTGAAATACTATGGGACGTTGCCCTATCTAGCCATAAAAGGTAAACATAAACCCGGGCGGTTTATTTATGTTCTAGAATATCCGAATGGCGATTCTGTCACAAGAAAACGATTAAGAGAACGAATCATGAAGGAATTACCATTCAAGCTTCAAGAAGATATGAAAACAGGAATCAAGATGATCACTGGAGTAGATGTTCTATCCATTGATGAATGGAACCACAATCCTGTTTATTCAAGATTTCCATTGGTTAAACTTACATGATCCTTTATCAGATCATCCCGCATAAGAAGTACACCAAACACTTCATGATGCAATGTGCTTATGCGATGCCTGACAGGGAAATCTCCTTTGCACAGCAATGCCATCGGGATGTTTTTAAAACAGATACCTTTGAAATGAAACTTTCTTCCGCAAGGCCAGTTTTGGTCACTGGCCTTGCGAAGGAACAGTTCGATGCAGAAATGAAGCTTTGGATGGACGACATTCAGACTGGACATGTTGTATCTGCTGACGATGTTGAAGTCGAGACGAAGAGACTGTAAGGATCGTGAAAGTGGCATACACATTCACAGCTTGCGATACAACGGACAGGATCATGTCGGTAGTTCGCTCGCTGGAATCATTGCTGGAAAGGAATACCCTTTGCAAAGAGGAACCTGGCACAGTCAGGGCATCCGTTTTTTTCTTGTGAGAAACTATCTTGTCTTCTATACCATCAACACGGAGAACGACACCGTTTCTGTTGCAAGGATCATGTACGGCGCACGGTATATTACCCACCAGCTGGATGAAACAACCGTATTTGAAAATGCGAATCATATCAGACATAATATTATTTTTTCTCACGAATCCAAAACATTCTCGAAATATATCGATACATCTGAGGGTTTACAGTTTTAATACCGCAGGTATTTCATCCCACCCTTCGGGCATCTTCTCCGCTTCCACAAAGCCGAAGGACTGATACAGTTTTCTGGAAACATCATTTCCTGGTTCATAGGATAGCCATGTCCTGATAAAGTCCAGGGCAAGATTCATTGCTGCCTTACCATAGCCTTTTCTTTGGTGATTCTTATCGATCATAAAACGTCAAATCAGATAATTGTTTGTGAGCAAAGGATATTTCTCCCTGTCGATGTCTTCATCGGCAATATCAAATCCGATCATCAGAAATACGACTGGCGTATCTCCGTCATAGATTCCGAAAGGCTGAGCGTATCAGCCATTTGAAATATTGGCATAGGCTTCCGCAAGACTATAACAGTTGTCAACAACAAAGATCTGCTGTGATTCGAACGGCTCTAAATCGACCAAAGAATTTATATTCTTTGTGTCCACTTTTACAAGCCGTATGTTTCCTGTATTCATATTTCGTCCTCCAAATTATCCTTGATTGATTTCAGCTACTCCAAGTATAATACCTGGTCTTGTTATCCTTGCTGTG
>OMYM01000265.1 GCA_900315225.1 uncultured Erysipelotrichaceae bacterium
AAAGGAGCAAATATGATCAACAATATGAGAGACCTTGGGGGAACAAAGACAAAGGATGGCAAGTCCATACGCAAGAATATGCTTGTCAGGTCGGCGCATCTTGGTAGGGCAAGCAAAGAAGACTTGGTCGGCATAGCCGCCGTCATCGATCTTCGAACGCCAGGGGAAAGACAGGAAATCCCCAACCAATTCCATCATTGCGCCTATTATCCCGTTCCGATATTCACGCGATTGACCGCAGGCATCAGCCATGAGGAAAAGGCAAATAGCCTGGGAATCCCAGATATGCGTTGGCTATACCGCAAGCTGGTGTCTGAATGCCATGAGGCATTTGCAAATGTATTGCGCATCATTCTTTCCCATGACTTTGGCAAAGGGGCAATCCTTTGGCACTGCACAGAGGGGAAAGACAGATGCGGCTTGACAACCGCCATGGTTCTGGAGCTTTTGGGCGTGGAACGAAAGACCATCATGGAAGATTATCTCAAGACAAACATCGTCAATATGCCAAAGGCAATCGCCATGAGGCAACAGTATCTTTCCTATGACAAAGAGATGGCAGACATGTTGTATCGCGCATACATCGCCGATGCATCATACCTGGAAGAGGCATGGGAAGAAATGGGGAATGACTACTTTGAAGCAAAGATCCAGCTGGATGAAAATCTGTTGGAGAAATTCAGGGACAAGCTGCTGGAAATGTGATGATCATTGCCCCAAGTCATTGTTTTTCCTGTATCTCACGTAGAAAACGCTCGGCAATCGGGGAAAAGGCATGGTGTTTCCGCCATACCAGATACATGTACGTCTCAAGGCGAGGTGAAAGGGGACGGAAAACAAGCTTGTCGCTGGTGTCGATCAAATGATCGAATGTCAACAAATACCCCAATCCCTCCAAGGCAAACATGGCTCCATTGTAGGATAGACGGAAAGATCCCTCTAGATGCAGTTCATCCATGCGGTTGCCACACCATCTGGGAATGTCGTATCGCCATGATTGCTCGGAGCAGAACAAAGGAAGCCCGATCAGGTCGTCAACGGTGATTTCTTTCTTGGACGCAAGAGATGTGTCTTTTGGCATGACGACACCCCAGATATCCGGCTCGGGGAATTTCATGCATTGGTATCTAGAACGATCGGGTTCTTGCGCCAATACCGCAAAGTCTAGGATTCCCTTGTCTAGCTTTTCCGTGACTTGCTCGGTATCCCCGGATGTGATGTGATAGCGCATGCGGGGATAGCGTGTCTTGAAGTCCTTGATCATTCTTGCCAGAAAGCGGATCTGCCATGATTCCGCTAGTCCAAAGAAGATCTCTCCGCCAGTCACCTCGTCCATTGCCTGGAATTCATCCTGTATTCGATCTGCCAGGGATACAAGGTCTTCCGCCCGTTTTTTCAACAACATTCCTTCTTCCGTCAGCTCAATGGAGAAAGAGTGGCGGTTGAACAGTTTTTTTCCCAGTTCATCTTCCAGGGATTTGAGTTGCTTGGATAAAGTCGGTTGGCTGACATGCAGGATGTCAGCTGCCTTTGTCATGTTTTCTTCCCTTGCGACAGCAAGGAAGTAGCGCAATGTACGTATTTCCATGGTTCCTCCTATGATATGCAAATATAGAATATCATGAAATGAATTATAACTATTCGAAAAGATTCTCAATGTCTGCTAAACTACTCGTGAAAAGAAATAAGAAAAGGAGCATTAGAGATGATGGAGAAATGGGACAAGACATTTGCTAAGAGTGACAAGATTGATCACAAGAAAGTGACATTTCACAATAGATATGGCATCACATTGTGTGCAGATATGTATATTCCAATGGATGCCAAGGGAAAGCTTCCTGCGATTGCCGTGAGTGGTCCCTTTGGAGCGGTGAAGGAACAATGCTCTGGCTTGTATGCCCAGACAATGGCTGAAAGGGGATATCTTACGATTGCCTTTGATCCTTCCTTTACAGGTGAAAGCTCTGGCTATCCAAGATATATGGCTTCACCAGATATTAACACGGAAGACTTTCAGGCAGCCGTTGATTTTCTGTCGGTCAATGAATTGGTAGATCCAGAAAGAATCGGCATTATCGGCATTTGTGGCTGGGGTGGCATGGCAATCAATGCGGCAGCCATCGACACTCGCATCAAGGCAACGGTTGCGGCTACAATGTACGACATGACAAGAGTCAACGCCAAGGGATACTTTGATTCCGAGGACTCTGAGGAAGCAAGGCATGCCAAGAAAGAAGCAATGAATGCGCAAAGGACAAAGGACTATGCTAATGGGACATATGAGCTTGGTGGAGGCGTCGTTGATCCATTGCCAGAGGATGCGCCATTCTTTGTCAAGGACTATTACGACTACTACAAGACGGAAAGAGGATATCATCAAAGATCTTTGAATTCCAATGGCGGATGGAACACCATCGGGTGCATGTCGTTTATCAACCAACCGATATTGCAGTATTCTAATGAAATCAGAAGCGCTGTTCTTCTGGTCCATGGCGACAAGGCACATTCCTTCTACTTCTCCCAGGATGCCTACAAGAACATGACGACCGATTCCAAGTATGTTGAAAACAAGGAACTTTATGTCATTGAAGGGGCAGTTCATACCGATCTGTATGATGGTGGTGGAAAGAACTTGATTCCCTTTGCCAAGATCGATTCCTTCTTTGCTGAGCATCTGAAATGATCGTTGGATACGTATAAAACAAGATCACGCATGTATGGGAACATGCGTGTTTTTATATGGTTTTACCACCATGGAGATTGATTTACAGGAACATTTTATCTAAAATGTTATCCGTGATTTGGGATGAATTAGCAAAAGCAATGTGATATGCTTTGCATTCTTAATCACAGTAGAAACATGAATTACAGAAACGATTGGTTGCTATGATAGCGGATGGCAAAACTTGGGAATCTATTGCTGGGAGTTGTAATGGTGAACTATTATGCGAATTGTTTAGGACCTACATGTGTGACGGAATGAATGGATTGGTGATATTTGGAAAGACGATTCGGCTTGCACAAGGCATGCTGGTGAAGTTCATTTTCTGAGAAGAAAAAGTGCCGCCTAAAGAAAATAATGGTTGACAAATCAGCGGAAATGGTGTATGATTTATATATAATACAGAAGGAGAAATTATGACAGAAAGAAAAATAACTGGAAAAGAAAAGTATAAGAATGAATTGCTTAAGAAAATGGAAGGGTTTCTTTCCGATTCATACCATTTGATTGTTCCATATGAAAGCGAACAGTCTAGAGATGAAGCGTATAAAATTGAATGCGAGCTGATAGAAAGATACGGCATGAGCCAGGAACAAATTGACCTTGTAAAGGAAATGTGTGACCGCTTTGCGGAATACAATCGATTAAAGCATGGAGGCTATTGTCTCACTGGCAATGGCGAAGAAGGATATTGCATAAAAAACGGAAAAAGAGTCGATCCAAAATTCTGGCTTGTGGATAATGGAATCGGTGATCTTCGAGCGGTCAAAGCGGCGTATGCATTCCAGACATGGCTGAAAAAGACAGGAATTACAAAGCTTGACTGGATGCTGGAAGCGGATCTTATCTGCCCCGCGATTTTCAAGGTAGAAGAATACTCTTTTGAGGGATTTGAAGAGGTTCTTAAAGAATTTAACATCGAATAGTTTTTATCTGACATGGCAAATCCTGGCAATCTCTTCCTTACTAGACCAGGCCATATCCTCACTGTGGGATTTCTAGTCAATAATGTTCTGCTCTGCTTGCCCTTATTGATGAAGTTGCATTCTTTTCTGCACACGAATGCTTGTCTCCACGTTGCGTGTCATGGCACTCAAAAGCATAAGTCCTAGAAGTTCATCGTTCCTCATATAACAGTGGGTGGATGATGTGGATTTCCACCTAATTGCACTTCTGGGTATAAGCAGCATACTTGTCGGCTGATGCTAGTTTTGATGAGAGAGTGAAAAGAGCGCACTCAGCTCTTTACCGCTTTCTTGCATGCCACGTTTGATCCATTCAAGCATCCACCCATATATGCCATAGGCCCAAAACGATTTCATATATGCCTCAAGATTTTGCATTTCAGGCGTGATTTGAATAGTTCCTATGATTGTTTCCATCATGATAGATGACAGGCCGGCATTGTAGAGCGTGGTATAGAAATCTCTGTGATCCCGGTAAAAATCAAACAAAGATGGGAACAATGTTTCTGGTGCTGATTCAGGATTTGATTCATAAAGTCTACCCCATTCCTTGATGAGCCGATCAGACTCTTCTTTCAGAATATCCTCTTTACTCTGATAATTCCGATAGAATGAAACACGCCCAACCTCGGCCTTGTCTGTAAGTTCGCTGACGGAGATATCTGATAGAGGCTTTTCTTTAAGAAGCGCAAGAAGTGTGGCGGTAATCTGCTTTTTTACGTAGGTGTTTTTCTGCTTGTTGTTCATGCGATGAAACAAACCTCCCTTCAGTGTGTCATTTTCGCTGATACACTTGTATTGACGATGGCTTGATGATACACTTGCTCCAACGACTTGTCAAGGAGGTTACTATGAAAAAAGTCATGAAAGTCATTGGAGGGATTGTTTTGGTTATAGCAGCTGTTCTTTTATACCAGAAGCCTCAGAAATCTGGAACAGATTTCTACAAGGCTTCCGCATATAACAGCAGGCAGACGATGTAGAATTCCAGCTAATTGTGCATCTGAGTATAATCAAGGGTTTTATAGATGCGAAGAAGTCTTCTTTCGAGGAAGATTACTACAAAGATTTTTCGTCTTCTGCGCCACTTGAATGGAAGTATTCACAGCTTGGTGAATATGAGGTTTCCTATCTCGATAATCCATCGGATCATGAGGCAATCGAAAAAGTGCGATTCTGGTATCCGACAGAGCTGGAAAACAGCGATGAAAATTATCCTGTGATTGTTGTCGTTAATGCCAGTGGAGCACCTGCATTCAAATATGAACCGTGGTTTAAGCGGCTTGCGTCATGGGGGTTCATTGTAGTTGGAAACGAAGATCCTCAGGCAGGAACTGGTGAAACAACATCCCTCATGCTTGACTATCTCCTGAATCTACCGCAGGATCATCAGCTGAATGGAAGACTTGACACAGAGAACATTGGAATCGTGGGATTCTCACAGGGTGGAGCTGGAGCTTTAGCTGCGGTAACCATGTATGATAACGGGACAGCGTATAAAACGGTATTTACTGGAAGTGCAGCTTATCCATTCCTTGCTGGAAATATGGGATGGAAATATGATGTTTCCAAGGTCAAGATTCCTTATTTCATGGTGGCAGGAACTGGGCAAACGGATGATAAAGGTGTGGCTGATATTACCAAGGAATATGCCGGGGTTGCTCCACTTGCCTCCCTGATTGAGAATTATGAGGCAATCAGTGACGATGTGCTTAAGGTACGTGCCAGGGCGACTGGCGCAGAGCACGAAGACATGCTTGCTCGGAGTGATGGATACATGACTGCGTGGATGTTATGGCAACTCAGAAGTGACGAAGAGGCTGCTACGGTCTTCATTGGTGAGGATGCAGAGATCCTTCATAACAATAACTGGCAAGATGTGGAGAAAAACAAATGAGCGGAAAAAAGGAAAAGAAGCATACTCTTTTGATTGTTCTTGGAATCGTACTGGCTATTCTGGCAATGGGAAGTTTGTTTCTGATGACGCACACGCAAATCATCGTGGGAATGATTCAAAAGCTGTCGGCCAGTACAGTGAACACAATAAACTCTTATGAGCCTCTTGCTGAGCCAAGGGAAGGGGTAAAGGAGAATGGCCAGTACATCATTACCGAGATCCAGTATTCCGACAATTACCCAAACAGCTTTTTAGATATTACATACCCGAATGAAGACCAGGATATATCACGACCTACTCTTATTTACTTTCATGGTGGTGGATTCTTTGGCGGCAGTAAGAGTATCGGGGATCCCCTCGCTGAAAGTGATGCGACAGCATTGTTGGATGATATCTGCGCCGAAGGGTTTAACATCGTTAATATTGATTATGTGCTGGTTCCAGAGTACCATTTCCCTGCTCCGCTGATTCAGGCCAACGAAGCATTTCGTTTTTTGCTGGATCACGCTGACGAATACCATCTCGATATGGATCGAGTGGTGATCATGGGTTCATCTGCGGGAGCGATCATGACAAGCCAGTTGGGAAGCATTATTACCAATCCAGATTATGCTGAAGCCTTGGGCATCTCGCCTGTGCTTAAGCCAGGGCAGGTCAAGGCAGTCGTGCTTGACGATGCACCTCTTGTTTATGATAAGTTTTCTTTAGGAGCCAAAGTTCTTGTAGGCAACTATGTAAAAGGATCTATCTTCCTCAATCATGAAGAAAAACAAGCATATAACAACATTCTGTGGGTCGATTCAAACTATCCCGATGCGTTCTTGTTAGGCAGCGAGTATTACATAGA
>OMYM01000364.1 GCA_900315225.1 uncultured Erysipelotrichaceae bacterium
CAACGTCAAAATCGTGAAGTTCCTTTTGAGCTGTGCTTTAAATACCCTTTGGAAAACGGTTATACATTCTAGAGAAAATGTTAAAGAATTCCAAACGTTTCTGAATAAGGTATCACGAATGACAGTAACACAAGTTGATAATTCTTATTCTAGGAAGCCAGATAAAGATGATAAATATCATGGAATGCAAGTATATCATTATGAGGTAACGGAGTCATTTCGAATTCATGTTGTAATTGAATCTGGTATTATAAGATAATACGTTTGGATCAAAGGCATAAGGTTCATAGGGGTTAAAAAGGCTTCTGTCGAAAGCCGTGAAACAACCCTTGATTACATCGGCGAACTGTACTAGAATACTAGGCATGGATGTGGTCCCCTTTCTTTCTCTTAAAATATAGCAAGTGCATTGTAGCGCATCGAAAAGGAGACCGCATCTTATTTTCGCAACTCAAGTGAAGGGTTCACGTCATAAAGTTGAAATCACCAAGACTGGAGTTTGCGGTTCATCGCCGTATGATATAGATTCAGACAACCCGACAAGGGCTAAGGTGTTCTTGTGGCGCATTGCAGAGGAAAGTAACCCGTGGACAACATTGTGCAAGAACTCATTGTTCAAAGAAAATAACGAAAGAGAGGAAATGAAATGAACGAATTGAAAAACAAATTTGAAGAGGCGCAAGTTCAGGCAGCGCTTGCAAAAATGGAACTGGGAGATGCCGTTGAAAACATAAAAGATGCGGCTGAAGCCAAGGTTGGTGAAACAAAGAGGAAAATCGTGGATGGTGTTCAAGATATTGCCGTCCAGGCATCCTTGGCAAAGTCAAACACCAAGGAGGCTGCTCTTGATGCCAAAGACAAAGCAGAAGCAGGCATTGACAATGCGTCTCGCGCAGCCAAGAATGCGCTGGAGCATCTGGGCGTGCAAGCTGCGCTTGCCAAGGCAGAGATCAAAGACAAGCTGGACTAATGAAACCAGGGGTAATCCCTGGTTTTTATACTTGGACGTACAAATAGGTAGAATTCTGCATCGTCTGCCTGCTGTTATATGCGGAACGATTGTAAATATCTGTTCCAGATATTTGATCGTTCCAGTATATCTTGCTGTTCTCCTTGACATAAGATAGCACGCGAGATTTTCACTAAAGCGCTTTCAAAGTAAATAAATGATGGTAGAATATAGGCAACTGATCATAGGAGGAAGTAATGATGCAGGAAAGATTGAAGAAGATCTTGGAAAATGATGCGTGGCAGTTTCCAGCTCCTGTCGATGACATGCCTCATGGCGATATGCCAGGGGACAAGGTGATCGTTTCGGAAGCATTGGTTCCGCACGCCCAGACGCTGTTCAAGCTGTTGTTGAAGATGATGCGTGAAAAAGGCGATGAGAAATTCGTTGTTTCTATTTTCGGTGGATCTGGCTCGGGAAAGAGCGTGACGACATCGTTGTTGACATATTACCTGAACGATGCAGGAATCAAGACGTATGCAATGTCGGGCGACAATTATCCCCGCAGGATCCCGGAATACAACGATGCGGAGCGTATCGCCATTTTCCGTTCCGAAGGATTGAAGGGATTGTTGAAAGAGGGAGTCTATTCCACAGAGGTGCAAAAGGAATTGTCGGATTTGTGGAAGAAGGAAACGGATTCCGATCCGAAGGAATGCGAAACACGTCCATGGCTGAAGGCATACCAAGCATATGGAAGAGAAGGGCTGAAAGGATATCTTGGCGAAGAAAAGGAACAGGACTTTGCGCAAGTGAACTGGGTTCTTGACGCGTTTAAGAAGGGCGCGCAGAAGATTTGGCTGAAGCGCATGGGCAGAACAGAGGATGCGCGCTGGTACGATGAGGTTGATTTCAGCGATACGGACGTATTGTTGCTGGAATGGACGCACAGTGGCTCTGAGCAGGTAAAGGGCGTTGATATTTCAATCTGCTTGCGTTCCACGCCTGAGGAGACAAAGGCATATCGTCTGTTTAGGGCAAGGGACGGCAAGGCGGATTCTTCGTTTGTGACCATGGTGTTGGAAATCGAACAGGAGAAGCTTGACCACAGGATGGAGAATGCGGATATCATTCTTTCAAAGGAAGGCGAGGTATTAAAACCGTAGTATGGAAAAGAATAAGACGATGACTGGGACGCTGTTGAATGCATATTGCGACAGCATGGGCGGAACGCTGGCGGATATTGTGAGTATCTTGCGCAAGCCAGAAATGAAGGATGCCTTTGAATCATTCTATATTTTGCCAAGCGTCTTTAATTGCGACTTGGACAGGGGATTTTCAATCATCAACTATGATTTGAATGAAACCTTGGCATCCAAAGAGGATATTGAAGGTCTCAAGGAACTGGATATCAGGCTGTTGATGGATTTTGTCTTGAACCATATTTCAGTATTATCGCCGCAATTCCAGGATATCCTGGAAAAGGGCGATGACTCGGAATACCGCGATTTCTTTATTGATTGGAATAAGTTCTGGGATGGATGCGGCGAAATGACAGATGGCGGATATATCCAGCCAGACAAGAAGTACATTGAGAAAATGTTCTTCCGCAAGGCGGGATTGCCATTGTTAATGGTGAGATTCCCCGATGGCAGGGAAGTGCCATATTGGAATACATTCTATCAAGAGATTAATTATCCGAATCTGAATGCATATGAATTGGTTAGGGATCTGCATATGCAGTATGGCGTTGCGGATGAGATTGCCAAGGCATTCAATCAGTCGGACAAGAATCTTGAAACCTTGGATCTTGGCAGATGGAACGGGTACAAGGATGCCATTGTGGGGTATGTAAACAACAAGAGGACGTATCTTGGCCAGATGGACTTGAATATCAAGTCTGAATTGGTATGGGACTATTACCGCGACACCTTGGCGAAGCTGGCGGGATATGGCGCATCAATTGTGCGTCTGGACGCTTTTGCCTATGCGCCAAAAGAAGTGGGCGAGCGTAATTTCCTGAATGACCCTGGAACCTGGGATCTGCTGCAGAAGATTGATGACATTGCCCAGGGACACAATTTGAAGCTGTTGCCGGAAATCCATGCCTCATATGAAGAAAAGATCTATGAGACCTTGGCAAACAAGGGCTACATGGTGTATGACTTCTTCCTGCCTGGATTGGTCATCGATGCATTTGAAAGAAAGAATGGCTCATACCTCAAGCAATGGATAGACGAAATCTTGGCGAAGCAGATTCATACCGTGAATATGCTAGGTTGCCATGATGGCATTCCGCTGTTGGATTTGAAGGGCTTGTTGCCAGAAGAAAGCATCCAGAATTTGATTCGCGTTACCGTGGACAGGGGTGGATATGTCAAGGATCTGCATGGTGCCAAGAACGTATACTACCAGGTAAATGCTACATACTACAGCGCCCTGGGCGAGAGTGACCAACGCATGTTAATGGCAAGGGCATTGCAGATGTTTATGCCTGGAAAGCCACAGATATGGTATTTGGATCTGTTTGCGGGCAAGAACGACTACGAGGGCATGCGCAAGGCAGGAGCTGGTGGACATAAAGAGATCAACCGTACAAATCTGGACATGGGACAGATTGAAGAAGGTCTTGGAAAAGATGTTGTCCTCAAGCAGCTTGAAATGCTTCGGATGCGCAACACATGCAAGGTGTTCAGCGAAGATGCGGAAATCGTTTCCTTGCTTGATGGCTCGCAGATGGAGATTACCTGGAAGAACGAATTTGGCACAGCTTGCCTGAAGCTGGACTTTGCCAAGGAAACCTACCAGATTGCAATCGACGAAAAGTAGCGAAGATATGAAAGGGATGTTGTTATAGGCATCCCTTTTTGATGTTTGGATACAATCGATGACCGTATAA
>OMYM01000392.1 GCA_900315225.1 uncultured Erysipelotrichaceae bacterium
ATTGAAAGAACCCTGGGCATAGACATACTCACCTATGCCTCAACATGGTCAACAAAAGGGGACGCGAGCAAGGGGATGCGTGGGGCGCAGATTGATCTTGTGCTGGATAGCGAGGACAACACAATCAACCTGTGCGAGATCAAGTTCTGGAATGATGTCCACGCCATCAGCAAGGATATGGAGGACACGCTCAGGAGGAAGATGGAAGCATTCAGGGAGGCGACTGGAACGAAGAAGGTCCTGCAGGTGGTCATGATCACGCCTTATGGGGTAAATGCAGGAGTTAATTCCATCGTGTCCAGGCAGGTTACGCTGGATGACATCTTTGAACGGTAATATGACAATCCGAATTGTCGAAATACTATGAAAGCACGACTAACTTGGAAACCAGCTCAGCAGTATCGGCCATGCAGAGAATATCAGCGGGAATAGAAGAGTGTGATGCTAACAAGTACCAAATGGGTCTGGAACAATTAAGAAAAGCGCTTCCTGCTGCTAAGACATCGGATGATACCTTTGCTATTTTTGCAGATTATGTGGAAGCGGATTACGGGGATATGATGAAAGATGATTTCAATAACAATTTGATTGTTCGCCGATGTCTGGAAAAGCATTTATATCAACAGGCTCTGACATTTTTGGAATCCTTCATGCCAAGCCAATATCTGAAAAGCAGTGTTTTAAGCGTAAGAATCACAAATCCGAAGTTGCTGGAAGAAGGCAAAAAGAAAGCTGGAAAAGCGAAAAAAGAATGATGGAGATTTCTGCATCGGTACAACGGTAGTCTTGCGTAAAAGCTTTGAAAACACCTATTACAACAGTCGTTACAGATGTTTTCGGAACACCTGGGAAATACATGAAGACGTGATTGTTCGAATAGTTACAAAGGAGGAAAAACAAATAGATGAAACCATCCATGTCTTAAAGAAGATCATGGTTGCTAAAGAACCTCTTAAGTCCGCTTTACGTGATGGAACGAGCATTCGTAGTATCAGAGGTCTTCAGTTGCAGTTCAATAATCCTATGTCTACAGGATTGACGGGCAGGAAGTGTTTAAAGTTGAAAGCAGTCTAACTAAAAAGAAAAGCACTCGGGTATATGCTGCTGATGCGTAAGGTGCTGAAAGACTGTCGCAATGTATTCAATCATGATGCTAGCGAAAGGCCGAAAATGGATGACATCATCGGTGTGTTGGATCTGTATTGTGATTTTGCTAAATTTGTCATGGATGTAGAATGATCTTTGTGTGTAAGGCGCACGGAATGCCGTGCGCCTTACAGTAGAAGTAAGCGATAATGAATATTATGAAGACATCTGGCAAGGGAATGGAAGATAAGGTGATCAATCGAGAAAAATGGAATGAATATTGGCTTACAAATTTCAGAGAGTGATGTGAGAATTCCAGTTGCTTCAGGAGAAGTATGCAGGGCTATGATACATCTGCATATGTTTTTCAAAGATATGGTCAATGACGTAGGCATCATTTCTTCGAAAAAGCCGTGATTCTTACGCTGATTCATGTTATAATACGATTGATGAATGAAAGGGGGATATCTCATGGCACGAATGATCAGCTTTGGAGGACAAAATTTTAGCAAATTGATTGAAAATGGCTGCTTTTATGTAGACAAGACGATGTTTATCAAGAAGTGGTGGCCAGTGGATGATGTTACGCTGATTACAAGACCAAGAAGGTTTGGAAAGACGTTAGCATTGAGCATGGTAGAACGTTTCTTCTCTGTGCAGTATCAAAACCAGCCTGATATATTTCGGAAATTAGCTATCTATAAAGACAATGATATGATGAAACTGCAGGGGACTTATCCAGTAATCTCGTTGTCAATGATTGACATCACAATGCCGACATATGAGGAGATGATCAATAGTATTAGCTCGATGGTCAGGAATTTGTTTAGTCATGTCAAGTATGGACTCGGGTATGACGGAATGGATCCTGATGATATTGAATACATGGAGACCATGCGGAAAAAAAGATATGATGCAAATGGAAGACTTCTACCAATTCCTGAATGGATGATCAAGGAGAGCGTTCCGCAACTATCTGATATTCTTGAGAGAAAATGCAAAAACAAGGTAATCATTCTTTTGGATGAATATGATGCCCCGCTAGAAAAGGCGTACTTATGCGGCTATTGGGACAAGGCGGCTGAATTCTTCGGGCAATTTTACAGGGCGATGTTCAAAAGTAACAAACATCTTGAAAAAGGTTTGATCACTGGGATATCGGTCATACCTAAAGAGAGCCTCAACTCCCCCTTCAACACCGCTAAACCGTGTTCTGTCACGGCCCCCTATTACGAAGAATTCTTCGGCTTTACCCAAAAGGAAGTAGATGCGGCTCTTGAGGAATACAGCATGTTGGACAAGCGGGAAGAAGTCAGGTACTGGTACGATGGCTATCAGTTTGGTAAAAAGGACAGCATGTACAACCCCATGTCCATAACATCCATGCTTGACCGAAAGGAATTCAGGTCATACTGGGCGAATTCCGCTTCCAACGACATCGTTTCCCATGTCATCAAGCATGGTTCGAATGTCTTGAAGGAACAGTTCATGGTCCTCATGCAAGGGGGATCAATCATCGGTGAAGTAAACGAGACCATTACCTACAAGACGCTGCGGACGAGCGATCAGACTGTTTGGGGACTGTTGCTTTCATGCGGATATCTCAAGGCTCTGGAAATGTCAGGAAAAGAATATTCCCTGGCAATCGTCAACCACGAAGTCCGGGAGATGATGGACGATCTTGTCAAGGGGTGGTTCACCACCGAATACGATGATGCCACCTACGGTGACTTCATTGAAGCATTGCTGAAATGTGATGAAAAGAAGATGCAGAGCCGCCTTGCAACAATGTCAAGAGACCTCATGGGATCCTTTGACATTGCCAACAAGGAAGGCGAGAAAAACCCTGAGAACTTCTACCATGGCTTCGCCCTGGGATTGGTTGCTTCACTTCGCAAGCGGTTCTACATCGGCTCCAATCGGGAGAGTGGGGATGGCAGGTACGACATCATGCTGGAGCCAAAGGACAAGGAAATGGACTATGGCATCCTGATTGAGTTTAAGGTGTTCAACCCCGAGAAGGAGAAGAGCCTGGATGAGACATGCGCCAGGGCCTTGAAGCAGATCAACGACAAGCATTACGATGCCGAGCTGAAAAAACATGGTGTCCCAGATAATCGCATCGTCAAGTTCGGCATCGGCTACAAGGGAAAGGAAGTATCCATCAGAAAACAAACTGCCTGACAAGGAAAACCTTGTTCTCGAGTGTAACGATTCAAGGTGTCGTAAGACACCTTTTCCATTGGAATGCTCTCTTTCCTTTTGAATTGTACTACGCTTTAAGACCACAGTAAACAAGCATGCATGAGAATAATAACCCTTCAACTATCAAACGACCTTTGGCATAAAATTTGATGAGGTTTTTGAGTGCTATGAACATGCTCGTGATATACAGAAAAAGGTTTCTGAAGAAATGCGAACCGAAAAAACAGCGCTTCGCATATAACAGTAGGCAGGCATTGGAAAATTCTATGCAATTTCACCGCCAAGTA
>OMYM01000368.1 GCA_900315225.1 uncultured Erysipelotrichaceae bacterium
CTGTGGAGATACCGGACATGGTTCGTGTATCTATTGATCAAGTGAATGAATTCCATCGTTCGTTGCTGGAAAGCAGGCGGCAGAGGCTGAGTAATGAACAAATGCGCTTGCAGAAAGAACTCTCTGGGATTGAAGAGGAATTGAAAGCGCTTGGGGATGAGATGGATAAGCTTCTGTCCTATCTTAATACACACAGGGCATTAGATGAATATGTCGCTATCACGAAACAGATTGAGGAACTGAAGGAAAAGATTCGTAAGATCTCCGATTATCGTTCGTTGATGCAGTCATATGAGACAAAGAAACTGGAACTGAAGAAAGAAATAGCGAATCAAAACGCAAAAGCAGGTGAATACATAGTAGATAACCAATCGTATTTATCTGGTTTAACAACATCATTCCGTCAATATGCAGAACGCTTCTATCCACAAAAGCCATGCGGGTTGACGCTAGAAAACAACACTAATGACAATGCGATTAGGTTTAACCTGGCAGCTCATATTGAATCTGACAGTTCTGATGGAATTAACTCGGTAAAGATATTCTGCTATGATCTAATGCTATTATCGCAAAAGGTATCTGGGATGAGATTTCTATGCCATGACGGCAGGTTGTTTGGCAATATAGACCCGAGGCAAAGGGCGGAATTGTTTCGCATTGTGGATAGGTATTGCCAAGAGAATGGAGTGCAGTACATCTGCAGCCTTGCGAAAGACCAGCTTGCGTCTATCCATGCCGCAATGCCTCAAGAGGAGTATGAAAGGATCTTTAAAAAAGAAGCGTTCATTCTTCGCTTGACTGATGAATCCCCTGAAGGCAAGCTTCTTGGCATTCAAGTGGATATGAACATAGACTGATAACAATGCCGGCCATACGACCGGCATTGTTGCTATACTGGAACAGATATTTACAATCATTCCGTTTTATCTGGTTTGACAACATCATTCCGTCAATATGTCGAATTCGGTTTTTCCGCAAATCCAATCCGGAGCAACCGCAAGCCTCTGACATCGCCTGCAATTAGATAATTCTCAAACAGGCCCAATATGCACTTGTCCATTTTAGGATTTCTATCTATCTTTTCCAACGGAAAAATCAAGTGTTTATAGGGACTTACGGACTCCAACATGAAATTAGATAATTTAATTGGTTCGTTTATTCTGGAAGCTCAGGTTTACAATGGGGATATACTTTCGAAGAAGATAAAATAGTTTCGATGTCAGTATATCGGGGTGATCAAAGTTTTGCAAGAAAACCAGATGAAAATGATGGTTTTCGTGGTAATCAGGTATATCATTATGAAGTGGCCAAAGGATTTTTCATCCATATGGTTAATGAAGCAGAGAAATATAAAGCTATTCGTCTGGCTACGAGCAACGGATGCATTTTGCCACTTGTCCTGACATCAGTTACCGGTGTGTACTCGTAAGACGCATCCCTGGTGGAGAACTCACTTCCTTGTTATTTCACCAATCCATGGGGCTGGGGGTTTGCTTTTTCCCCGCAGGCAACGGGATCTTGGCTGGATGGTTCTCTTCTCTTTGTCGAATTCGAGTATCCTTTCCTCTATGTCGTCCATCCGTTAGTCTATAGCCGGAAAAGGAACACGGCAAGCTTACTAGCTGATGTGCATCCATAACCGCCTTTCTCGGCCTCGATAGCAGGGGATTTTTCCTGGGATGATCAATAATATCATCTCGGACAAGAAAGACGTTTATATGAGCCTCAAAACGCCTGTGGCACATACAAAGCCGAATTCGACACGAAGGGTTGATGAATGCTTGCGTTTATTCTGAGATTTGAATAGCGGGAAAAAAGCCCGCCCAGGCGATGCTTGTTGCCTGGGCGGGCTTTTATCTCATATCGGGAGTGTGACTGTCTTTCATTTGGCTCATAGCCAGAAAAAGGAACACGATAATCTTGCGTATTTGGCGTGGCATCCGCAACCGTCTTTTTCAGCCTCGATAGCAGGGGGTTAGCCTGTCATGGGTGTGCTGGATCTATGCCTTTTCGATCCTGCAGGTGTGGCGCTTGTAGCCCGGGCTTGTGCTTGGGGCTTCCTTGTCGTAGTCGATGCCGACCATCAGGATGTTGCCCTTGTAGTGCTCCAGCCTCGCCGGATACTCCTTGCGCTTGATCTGCGAGATCGCCGTGTCCGCGTCCTTGTTGTATTTCAGCTCAACCAGCAGCGCGGGCTTGCCGGGGTATCGCGGCGAGGGGATGTAGGCGACGTCGGCGAATCCCTTCCCGCTGTCAAGCTCGGGGAAGCATGAGTAGTATTTGCCCGCCGCATAGTATGCCAGCTGTATCGCGTAGCTCAGCGCGGCCTCGTCGTTGTAGGTCAGGTTGGAGGCCCTGTCGTGCGCCTTTTCCAGGATCCCGGCAACCTTGTCCGCCTTTCCCGCCCACGTTGCCTCGAGAAGCTCCAGAGACTGGTTGAACCTTTCGAAGGTTCCCGCCCATTCATCTGACCCCGTGGATGCCTTGTACTCCTCGAGGATCTCCTTGTTTGGGATGAACACCTCTCCGTGCGTGGAATCGACCCTGCCGTTTTTCTCGTCTCCCTCAAAGCCGAGGTAGCCAAGGTGGACAAGCAGCGCCAGTATGTCGTCCTTCGATTGGAAGGTGCTCATGTCGTTCTGGTAGGTCTTCAGGCTGACCCTCGCCCTGCCGCCGTCCATCAGCAGAGCCACCGTGTCCTTCAGCCCGTCGAAGTCCATGCGGATGTACTTTGCCAGCGCATAGTATGTCTCCGTGTTGTCCCAGTAGTCATCGATGATGCCGTTCCGCATCGCCTTCAGGACCGAGAGCGGGCTGTAGACGCGGAACCTGTGCTCCGTGTAGCCCCCCTCCCTGAAAAGCTCCCATTTTTCGACAGGGATGTAGTCGGACAGCCTGTACCCATCGTACCATTCCTCGATGTCTTCGTACAGCATGTTGTACTTGTTGCAAAGCCTTCTCACCTCCGCCTCGGTGAAGCCAATGTACTGCGCCATCATCATGGGCTGCGTCATGGAGAATTCATTGAACATGTTGAGGGCGGAATGCCCGCCGTATTTCTTGATCGGCAGGATTCCCGTCATGTAGGCAAGGGCGATGTATGGCTTGTCCTTGAGCCAGTCCCTGAGATTGTCGAGGAAAATCTTCTGTCCGTCAAAATCATTCCCGTGGTACCGGAAAACCGCGTCCCACTCATCGATGACAACCACGAACTGCTTCTTATGCTTGGCGAAGATCTTCGCCATGACTGTGCGAAGAGTAATGTTGTTTCCATAACGGACATCAGGATATTCATCCATCAATTCACCGGCGACTTCCTCCCTCAGTCGCTTTATTGAATCGGCGATGGTGCTTTCTTCCCCAAAGAAGTCGGTCATCGTCAGGTGAACTACATCAAACTTCTTTAGATACGCATCCCAATGGATTGCTTCCTTGCCAACAACGACAGGCTCGCATTGCGGGAGCAACGTGGTTTCAAACAGGCTCCTGCTTTCCGCCGTCCTGTCGTAGTAGGCGCAGATCATGTCTGCGGCGAACGTCTTGCCAAACCTTCGGGGACGTGAAACGCTGACAAACCTTTGGGGAGTGTTGACGCGGGAGTTCAAGAACTGGATTTGTTCTGTCTTATCCACAAAAAACTCGCCATTGAGGTTGATTTTAAAATTCTCGTTTCCCGGATTCAAGTATATGCCCATTTTCATTCTCCTTTCCCTGCATTTTAGACTTCATTTGCAGGCTTCTTGTTCAAAAGGCGCTCGGACTGATGCGGCTGGCAATCAGTGGCATGCATCGCATCTTCCAGGATCCGCCCCTTTCTTCCCAGGCAAATCATACATCATGCAATGTGCATGAGTCAAGTGGCTACAGAAGCAGCCGGAATTCGGGCATGCTTATTGCGCTTGTCAGTCAGCCTGTGGTCATCGTGCCATCTCTTTGGTGGGGCGTTGGCGGATTGTCGTCTGCCTCCCATTTAAATCCCTGATGCATTTCCTTGGCTTGCAAGGGTGAGTGTTATTGACACCATCTCGTAACTATACTGGAATGATCAAATATCTGGAACAGATATTTACAATCGTTCCGCATATAAACATAAACTTCTCTATTTACGGTACTAACTCGCGCAGATTCAAC
>OMYM01000529.1 GCA_900315225.1 uncultured Erysipelotrichaceae bacterium
GACAAGCATATTCTTGCGTATGGACTTGCCATCCTTTGTCTTTGTTCCCCCAAGGTCTCTCATATTGTTGATCATATTTGCTCCTTTGTCAGATGAATGCGCTGAATATCATAGCAAAGACAATGGCTGGCAACATGTTTGCTGTATGGAATGTCTTTGGCCACACCAAATTTGTTCCTACGCAGAAAATCAACACATTGCCTACCATAGACAAGGCATTGATCGCTGCCTCATGCATGAAGGAAGACAACAGGATTGCCATGATTGTCACGCCTCCCTGCAGAATACCCACGGGAATGGCCGAAAACAGACATCCCTTGCCCATGGAAACACTCATGACCATGACAATCATAAAGTCAAGGATCGCCTTGACCGCAAGCGTTGTATAGTCGCCTGTCATGCCATCCTGGATGGCGCCGACAACCGCCATTGCTCCAATGCACACCGTCAAGGATGTCGTCACAAAAGCATCGACAAACCGTGTGTCCGACCCACTTCCAGATTTCTTCTTCAGCCATTCGCCAAACTGTTCCAGCCTTGCCTCGATGCACATGGCCTCGCCTACGATGATCCCTGCCGCAAGCGACAAGATCATCAACAAGCTGCCATTGACCACAATCTGTCCCTCTTGCACTGCCATCATTTTTTGCAATGTGCCAGAGATGCCAATGAACATGACCGCAACGCCATTCCCCTTGATCAATGCGTCACGGGTATTTTCTTTCAGGAAATTCCCGCATAACAGGCCAATCAATCCACCAGCAATGATCGCGCCCATATTGATAATCGTTCCAAGTCCTCGCATAGAATCCCCCTTCACACTCATTTCCAGCTCCATGTCACATCGTCCAGGATAACCTTGTCTCCTTGCCATCCTATGGCAAGGTCGTCTGGATCGACATAATGCATTGACAACCTTGCCAATGGACGCTGTAGTTTCCCAAACGGGACAGGAACACATCCATTGGCATCATACACCGCCGCCATTGTCCTGCCTCCCAATGCCCCTTCGTCAATGATGCAAACCTCAAGCACATGAGCATCATCGTCAAAGGGAAACGTTTGGACCGTCACCCTGGAAAAATCACCAAGCACCCCTAGCATTGCCATCAACGATAGCGTTGGAACAGCGCATAGCACCGTGAAACCCTCGACTATGATCTTCAACCACTTCTTACCAACACTCCTAGCAAACAATATGCCCGTCAACACGATAATGCCTAGCGAAAAGAACAAATCCACCCATCTCAAGGCATACGATCCAAGGAAAAGGCAAAACACCGCAGGATAGGCAAGCAAGTGAATCAACAAGCATCTCCTGTAACTTCCCTGGCATGCATATGCGGCCAACAGCACGCATGTGCATGCCAGCCACAATGTCCTATGACAAAAAGAATACTGCATCCCCATAGCCCAGCCAATGCCATGCATCGCTAGATTGTAGCAAAGCAATGCATGGCATGCCATGGAGAACACTCTTTTCGAGCCAATCACTCCAAGATCCATTGCATCTATGCGTTTGTCAAGGACTTGTATTTTTGTTGCAAGTTGTTTCTTGGCACGATTGCGTCCGCAATCCCTCTTTCATAGATGCGAACCCATTCTTTTTCATTGTCGCCAAGGAATTCCAAAAGAACATACAGGCGTTCTTCCTTTTGCGTATTGTATGGCAGCTTTGCCTTCATGTAGAAGTCGTATGCCTCTTCGTAACGCTCCAATGCATATAATAGCAGCACTATAAAACGAGGAATCTTATTGCCTAGGTTATTCGACATGATCGTTTGCTCGGTGATAAAGCCGCTTGAAAACGTGCCATTCTCCCCATGTATCTTATACTCCTCCATGGCGATCTTTAGCGCGTCCTCTTCCTTGCCAAACTCCGTGATCTTCTGAACAAGCATTTCCAGCAATCTCGTCGAAGATGTTTCCCTGTCAGGCTCTAACTTGCATATGATCAAAAACAACTCTCTGGCCACATCAGTGTTGTACCCATTCAGGGTAACATAGCTTAGCAGTTCAGGGAAAAACTCTCCCTCCGTCTTATTGAACACAGCCCGAAAAGGATCATCCGAGCGAAACGTATAGACCACGTTGGCACGACAAAGAATGCCATACATCTTCATGACATATGTCACGGAATCATCATAATGCTTGCTGTTGGAAGGAATGTCCATGAGAGACTTGAAATAACCCTTTGCTTCAAACCTCCACTTTGACCTCTTTTCCTTGGAAACAGTCCTGTTGGGGCTGTAGTACAGCCCATCCTCTGCATGTTCGACAAAAGCATCGATATCTTCCATCAATCCATCCATGTCGATTTCAGGCTCTTTCTTCACTGTTTCCTCTGCCTCAATCGCTTCCCCACCCAAGACCAGGCCATCGACCACGTCTTTTTTCTTAGGCGTCAGCTCATCGTATGCCGCGATAAACAATTTCGTCAATTCATTCTTATCGAGTTTTTTCAACTCTGCCCTCAGTTCACTCTTTTTCATAACCCACTAATCTTACAATCACTTTTCAAAGACAACATACCAGCCATCATTGAGATCCGGCATCGCCCTTCCCA
>OMYM01000313.1 GCA_900315225.1 uncultured Erysipelotrichaceae bacterium
AAAGGTCATGGATCTGAATCGGTAGTAGTTTGAAGTGAGTTGTTCGACCATGAAGACGTTGAGGGCTTTTTGGACTTGGTCTACGGGGATGAGGGAGAGCCAGTTGGCTGGTGTATCTTTTGTTTCGTATTTTACGGTTTTCCAGATCATAGCATAAATTATAGTGAGCGAGATTGTCCATAGGGTGTAGTATGCGTCGAAGAGGTCGGGGTCTTCGTCTTCGTCTAGACGGTTTTTTAGGGTTTTTACGCAGGCTTCGATGTCTCTTGTGGCGTACATCAGTTTGATTGTTTCTATGTCTTCTAGGTATGTTTCTGTGGTTGTAATGAGTTGGTATGACAGGATGTCGTTGTCGGGGTATTCCAACAGATTGAATAAACTGCTTGTTTCTCGATCCCAGAGGAGGATTTCCTTTCGGGTTTGGTTGTTTTCTTCAATGATGCGGTGTTTGAACTTCATGTATACGCCAGTCTTGTCGTATGTTTCGGTGAAGCCTGTTTCGTCTTGGATCCATTCATCTATCTCGATTGTCTTTCGTTCTAGGACTGTTTCTTTGGCTGTGTCAAAGAAACAGTCATGGATGAGGGAGAAGATGATGGACAAGGGTTTGTTTTTGGCTAGGCGCTTTTTGACTGTCTGGAGGATTTCTTTTTTGTGTTCGATGATGATATCCATCATGTCGTAGTCGTTTGATGCATCGTATTCTTCGAAGACGAGGGGAGTGAAGTAATTGTCTTCACGGTCGATATAGCCGAATTCTTCCAAGGGGGTTAGAAGTCTTCTGATGATAACGAGTTCAATATACTCTAATAATTCATAGGGTGTTTTTTCGTCATGTTGGATCTTCTGTAATAGGCGTAGTAAGCCAAATGCTTTGAGATATGCCTCTAACAAGATATCGGTCATGAGAACTGGTTCAAAGGCATAGAAAAGATCCTCTCCCTCAAGGGAAAATGCCGGTTGGATGTGATTGGGGGTTTTCTTGCTTAGCGCAATTGCGCTTTTCTTTGTTATGGTATCCATGTTACCTCCTCATGGTTAACTATACCACATGTGAAGCAGTTTTATACTAGAAATTTAAACTTCTATGAGAGATCCATAAAATAATAAGGAAGAAAGGATCTCTCATAGAAAGAAATTTAATGGTTTCTTTTTCTTGCATTGGGGAGTATAATCATATGGTACTGTAAACAAGGAGGTTGGGTAGTAATGAATAGAGGTTATAGAAGAAGCTTCATTGCATTCTTGACAGCGCTTACTCTCGTGATGCCAGTAACAGCAAAAGAGACAAAGAATGGGTGGAATGATGCACATGACATGTATTACACGAACGGGAATCCATTGGTAGGGCTCAATGCGATTGGTAGCGATAGTTATTACTTTGATGCCCAAGGGCATATGGTAAAGGGAGATGTGTTGGTGGATAACAAGCATCGTTACTTCAATGAGACTGATGGGAAGATGCTTGTGTTTGGCTGGGCTAGCATTGACAAGTATAAGTATTGGTATGAAGATGGGATACGACAAGGAGTTGAAGGAGATCATAAGAACATCATAGACAATATATACCGCATAGAACGTGGGCGTGAGATATATGATCCTTCCAGTGATGCGTGGTATTGGTTGGATGCGAACAATGAAGGGGCGATGGCAAAGGACAAGGATGTCTGGATACCATACATATTCCAAGATGAGATACCTGGCTCATCGGAAGGGAAATGGGTGCGCTACACGTCCTCTGGCGCCATGGTCAAGGGAGAACAGTATTACGCCAAGAATAGCTCTTGGTACTACTTCGACTTGCAGACGGGGGCTATGTGGAAAGGCCTGCGACAAGTGAACAATACCCTGTACTCCTTCTATGACTTGGTGACAGGAAAGAGAGAGACAGGGTCTTTCTCTTGGGATGGGGTTGATTATGTCGCGGATGGAAATGGCATCATAACACATACGTATATCCCTGGGATACCGTACTATAACCAGACGGATAGTCGTTGGTCCAACACGATGATCAACGGGCTGTCCTTCCGTAATACGGGATGTGTATGTTGTGTCGCTACTTCTTTGATCAATTACTACACTTCAAGCCACTATACGCCATTGGATATCGCGTATATGTTCAATGCCTGGGGAGACTACAATGCCAATTATGGACATGGAACCGATACGGGAGTCTGGCGCAAGGTTGCTGGGAAATATCACTTGACGTTTGCGAACAACATGTCACCAGACGACATGATACGTCATCTACGCATTGGAGAGATGGTTCCCACCTGTGTCGCAAGAGGATATTTCGTTGGTGGAAACTATACCCATTGCATCCTTCTATTTGGCTTGGATGAACACAATCGCACATTCGTATACGATCCCTTGAGTTCAGGCAGGAATGGGTGGTATTCCATCTACGATATCTTCAACCAACAATCGCATGATTGGGTGGATATCATAGATGGTGGTCCGATCATGGCATTGGGAAGAACCCATTGACGATACATATTTGGAGGTTTGACACATGGGAAGAAAAGAAAATGTGCAGATGTTTGAAGATACCATGCGTATTCTCAAACAGGGATATTATGTTAAGAATGATAAGAGAATCGATCTAAAGCTTTCATATGAAGAAATGTTGAAGGCACAGGTGTATCTACCGGAAGAGGTATGTGAGAAAGCATATCATCTGAAATATCCTGAAAGAGAGAATACATGTGAATTCACCTGTGAGAACATAGACTCTTATGCCCAGGCAATGAAGAGAGAAGATGTGCTTGTGCTTAACTTTGCGAATCCCGTCCACCCTGGTGGAGGGGTTCGCAAAGGAGCAAGCGCTCAGGAAGAAGATCTGTGTCGGAAGAGTTCGTTGTTACTGTCGTTGGAAAGCAAACATGCGCATGGGTATTATGCGTACCATAGGGGACTTAGGACATACATGGGTTCCGATGCGGTGATCATTAGCCCAAAGGTAGAAATCATAAGAGATTCCCGAGGGAATCTCTTGGATGAGACTGTTATAGTCTCGGTTATTACTTGTGCTGCACCAATGATTTCCCATGGCATCGAGGGGCTTTCGGATGAAGAATACAGAGAGATGTTCGAGGGACGTATATCGAACATGTTGAAACTCGCTGGAAGTCTAGGATATCGGAATATTGTGCTAGGCGCATGGGGATGCGGAGCCTTTGGCAATGATGCCCATATAGTGAGTGGATTGTTCTACAAGGCACTCAAAGAGATTGATTATGATCGATTGTTTGACCATGTGGATTTCGCTGTACTGGATCGATCCTATGACAAGTATAACTTCAATGAATTCAAGAACTGTTTCATGGATTTTCATAGAGATGATAAGATCAGAGGATGTCTGATTGCTGGGGCAGCCGGTGATGCATTGGGGTATGCAATAGAATTCTACAGTGAAGACGATATAGAACGTAAGTATGGTCCACAAGGGATTGCAAAGTATGAACTGAGTCCAAGAAATGGGAATGCGTTGTTCTCGGATGATACACAGATGACGCTGTTTACCGCCAATGGAATGCTTGTCTATGCGACAAAAAGAACATTGATGGGTTCTCATACGAAGCCACGTCATTATGTCGCACAGGCGTATCAGGATTGGCTTGTGACGCAGGATGGTTTCTATGATGGACACACTTCTTCGCAATCATGGCTGTTGGATGTAAAAGGGTTGTATAGCCGTAGGGCACCAGGCAACACATGTCTTTCTTCCCTCTATTACCTTCGGAAGAATTCCGAAGGTATAGAGGATTATACCAAGGATCATTGGAACCTTAGCAAGGGTTGTGGTGGTGTTATGCGGGTTGCACCAGTAGGTTTGGTTCCGCATGAGGATATTGAGAAGGTTGACATTGAGGCAGCGCAGATTGCGGCGATCACCCATGGTCATCCCCTAGGGTATCTACCTGCGGCCATGCTGGCGCATATCGTGCATCGTTGTGTCTTCTCCAGGGGAGAAGACACCCTCAAGGATATTGTCATAGACGCAAGGGATACGGTTGCTAGAGTGTTCCAAAATACCCCATACATGGAAGATTTGACAGAGATCATCTCTTTGGCAATGAGACTTAGTGAAAATGATAAGAATGACTTAGAGAATATCCACACGCTTGGCGAGGGATGGGTTGGCGAGGAAGCATTGGCGATTGCAGTGTATTGTGCCTTGCGGTACACCAACGACTTCACAAAGGCACTCCTTGCATCGGTGAACCACAAGGGTGATAGTGACTCCACAGGAGCCATCACAGGGAATATCCTTGGCGCATGGATAGGATACAAAGCCATTCCTGAGCAATGGAAAGAACATCTGGATCTCCATGATGTCATCATGGAGATCGCAGACGATCTTTCCAATATCGATAAAGAATATGATCGTGAATGGGAAAGAAAATACATGGAAGGAAAGCGAAAATAATCCAGTGTCCCAATTTGAAGATGAAATAATCTTGAAAAAATGAAAGAAAGTGCTATTATATTTTCGCGTATTGAAAATGTTTCAAGTGCGCTTGGTCTGGAGGATCGTGACATGATATTGAGACATGTAGCACTAACAGAAGAAGAAAAGAGAAACAGTTTATTCTTCTTTGTTGAAAATGACCAGATGGGTGATTACTACTTTGAATCAGAAGATTATGATTCAGCCATAGAATATTACTGGAAAGCCCTTGCCATAGTGGAATTTGAACTTGGCAATGATCATTGCTACATCAGTAGGGAACTCATCAAAATAGCAGCGGCATATAACACAAAGGACGAAATTCAGAAAGCCGTGGAATATCTTGACGAAGCCGTCATGATAGCAAAGTTATTAAATTCTAAGTCGTATTCTGAGAACATAGATGCCTTGTATAACGCTGCAGATCTTTACGATGCCCTTGGCTTGCTAGAAAAAGCTGAAGAGTGTCGAAGCTTTGCGGAAAAACTATAGCCTAGCATAAGAATACCCTGTGGTTCCTTTGGAACCACAGGGTATTTTAACGTATCTTGATATCTTTCTGGCTGAGATTCGCTGTTACACGGTCGGCTAGTTCACCCATGCGACCATACAGATAATCGCCAGGACATGCCTTGTTCTTGAACCAACGATGAACAGTGATAACCATTTCACCAGGTTTTGGTTCATATGCTAGGGAAGTGTTTCGGTCATTGAACCAAATGAGTTTGTTCTTGCCGTTTCTCTCGCATATATCTGTACAGAGTAGAACCAGTTTCTCGAACACCACATCACGCACGGCATAGGGATGCCATGTATCGGAGGCACATTCGATGGTGATGGCTCTTTGGTCGTTGAATTGGCTGGAAGAACACCAGGAGTTATTCTTCTCTTCCACATACATGCCAACGCGTCCATCGCGATCAATGCCATAATTGGAAGAAGCTTCGCGGTTGGGGTTTCTAAACCACGCACCAAGTGATTCGGCGGTAACCTGTCCTTCTACGCAATGCGGGGTGATACGATCAATCGTGTGCGTGCGTTGTCCATCGGTATATTGCGACAACACCACGGCATCTACCAGAGGGCTATTGGAGTAAGACACATAGTACTTAAGACCGGTAACAGGGTCAAACATGTACGTCTTGCCGTTGATGACATGCATGCCCTTTAACATTTCCCCTGTGATAGGATCGTAATAGTATGCGCCTTCTTCGGTTGCGTACCAACCTTTGATCATTTGTCCATACTTATCGTATCTTACCCATTTTCCATTGGTAGTACTGGGTTCTTCCTGGTTGGTGTAGGGGATCCATACTTCCTTGTCTACGGCTATGGCTCCATCGTTGTTTGCGTCTAGCCAATACCACGCATCGGATTTTGGATCATAGATCTCTCTGCCTCTTTCGTATCCATCGTAATTTGGATCCTTGATGTTCATTGGGTCGCCATATACGCCTTGGCGTATGCCATTCTCATACCAATAAAGCGTCTGTTCTGGCTTTATTTCATTTGTCTCTGTGCCATCGGCATTCTTGAATCCAGTATACGAACCTTCCGCTAACGTTGTAACGATAGGCGCTAATGCGCCTATCGTCAGGGTGATGCTCAATAAAACCGCTTCTTTTTTCTTCATTCGATCATTTCTCCCTTTGTTGTGACAGCGACTACTATATCACAATACAGAAAAATTTGGTAGTGCCAAAAGTAAAAAAATGAAAAAAATCTCTCTCATCTAGCAAAGCTTATTTATATGAAAATGTAATAAAGATGAAATGAATATTGTAAAAACATTCATGATTTATATCGAATGTATGATATTATTATTAGATTATTGGTCGTATATCATGAATCATGTATTTGTGTCTTATGAAGAAGCTTGATGTTTAAAATATCCATAAAGTATGGATATTTTATTCGGAAATCACAAGTATGAAAAATGTGTTATAATCTTAGGGGTACGCAAGAAGAGATGGTCCAGATATTTGATCATTCCAGTATGACAACCTTTGTCTTAGCGAAGATGAAGTCAATCAACCAAATGTACAATGACCATGTCATGGTGAACAGCGGGAAGATATTTGGTAAATACATCCTGTGTCTTTCGCTTGAGGGAGGATGTGTTTACACATGGGTGACAGCCAAGATATTCTTCTTGAAGAATATCTTGGTCTACCACCAGTTGCACTTTAC
>OMYM01000369.1 GCA_900315225.1 uncultured Erysipelotrichaceae bacterium
CACGTCTGTTTCCACAGGAGGATAAAGAGATGGAAATTGATAAATCTGCCGCAAAAGCGTATTTTTCAAACAACAAGTATTTCGCCGATGCATGCAACTACGCAGTGAACAATGGCGAGGAGATCATCAAGCCCGAGGAACTGAAGGACATCGACACCGCCGACTGGGAGTTTTGTTGCGAAGAACCGGTAAGAGAAATGTTGAAGAACACCATTGACGTGATGAAGCTTTATGAAACCGAAGGAAAGGGAAAGGCGGTCTTCATTCTCAGCTACCAGGGCATCGTTGGCGATGAAACGTCTATATTGGTTTTTCTTGCCTGCGTCGTTGGATACATCAACCAGCTCATCGAGATAGCGAGGTCAGGCAAGTGCAATGAGCCACTTGAAGTCAGGGATGGCTTCATGGAGATTTCCGAAGCTTTTGAGATATGCGGCTTGTTGCCGGTCATTGTCATCGTGATCTATACAGGTGATGAGTACTGGGACGTGGTAGAGGATTTGCAAGAATTGTTTGCCATGAATGATGAAGGTGAAGTTCCTAGTTTTCCCAAAAGCAGGATGAGCTTCATTTTCCCATCGGATATGAACCAGGAGGATTTTGCTAAGTTCCACACCGATCTTGGCAAGGTTCTGGAAGCGATCAAGCGCAAGTCGAGCGACTTGCCCGAGGCGCTCGACGAGGCAAGCGCAGCGTTTCTGTCGGCATTGGCATAGGGTTGCCAATGTGAACAACTGATTGGTTCAGCAGGGAATCCCGTTGATTCGTGTAATCGATGGGATTTTTGCTTTTCTGTCAAAAGCGTGATATGCCGTGTTGATTGGCAGAGATGTTTGCTTTACAATATCACCCGTTGGAGGAATGCGTATGAAGAAATTCGCCGTCATAGATGACGAAGAACATGATTGCCGCACAGCGGTTGAAGCCTTGGAAAATGTGTTTCCCGATTGTTCTGTTGATGTATTTCACAGCATAACGGAATCCCTTGACAATCTTGATAAATATAGCCTTGTGATTTTGGATGTTTGTTTTCCCAATGATGTCAATGGTTTGGAACAGTTGTCGCGCATCGTGAATGCGTCCGATTATTTCCTGATAACAAGTGAATACCCGGAATATATGGAAGATGCTTTTGGCTACAAGACCGTCGGTTTTTTTAAGAAAGGCGATGGACAAAGCGTCCTTGAGAAGAAGCTTTCTGACATCGCAAGGAAATACCTGGACAACATCAGGGAGATCCAGACATCCATTGGCAAGAAGGAAGTCATGCTTGACAAAGTCAAGTACATGGAGATTGTCAGGCGTGATGTCGTTGTGTATTGCGATGATGACATCGTGTTTACGCTGAGGGGAAGATCCTTGAAAGGGGCGGCGAGTGAACTGGGGAACATGGCGATTGTCAATCGGACACAGGCGCTAAACCCCGCCCATGTCAAATCGATCCATGGTCAGGCTGCGCAATTGTTTTCAAGTGAGGAGTTTAAGTGCAGCCGCCTTGGGATGCGAACCTTGAAGAATGCTTTGATCGAGAGGCTAAAGCCATGATGAATGTGGTTGTTTTCATCCAGACGGTATTGTTTGGCGTGATTCCCGATGCAAGCTATGCCTTAGGCTTGGCGGCCATTGGCAAGCGGTTTAATAAGCCGCATTGGTTTCTGGCGTATACATTGTCTATCTTTTGCCTGCATCTTTCATGGAATGCATTTATGTTGCATGACCAGGTAGTCTATGTCTTGCTGCGGGTGGCGGTGCTTGCTGTTTTTTGTAAGGAGTGCCTTGGCCAGGAGTCATCGCGTGCCGTGTTTCAATCGATCACTACCATTTCGTTGGTGAATTCCACGGCATGCCTTGATCAGTCGGTGCGAGGATACATCCTTTCTTTTCCAAAGCCGGTACTCATCAACCTTACATTGCCAATGGGCTATGATCTTGATCTTGATTTTCTTTTGTGTGGCATTTTAGGGATTGCGCTCATCATGGCGGTTACCTATTATCTAGGAAAAGCAGGATTCTATGGTTTGAAGGGCTGGTTTGTCGTCATGGTGGCGGCTTTTGTCCTTGCTTGCCAAGAGGTACTCATGTACTTGAATTGGTATCGTTTCGAGGCGGGAATCGAAAGAGACACGGCGTTCTACTACATCAATCAAGGCATTGCTTGCCTTTTGCCCGCCATTACGGTCGTTTTCGCTCTTATTACCGCATCGAGAGCAACCATTGCGGTTGAAGGGAAAAAGATCGCACAAAACAATGAACGTATCCTTGTGCATATGGTTGAAGCGCAGGGTCTGTCGCAACAACGCCATGATATCGCCAAGAACTTGCGGTTGATGGAGATGTACATCAAGGAGAACAACCGTGAACAAGCAATTGACTTGGCGCAAAAGACACTGAAGATGTTTGGCGAGTTGGAAACGCCAATCCATACAGGCAACCTGTATATCGACTATATTCTTCAGACCAAATGCCTTTCCAACCGTGACATTCATTTCGTTGTCGATGGGAAAATGCAGGGCAACCTTGGCGACAAGGCAATGGACTTCAACCTGTTGTTGCTATGCTTGCTTGACAAACGAATCACGATGATTCGTGAAGGAAATGCAAAGAAGGAAATCACGGTCATACTGAATCCGAAGGGGAACAATAATCTGCTCACCGTTAAAAGTGAAGTCGATGCGCGCACCAAGTGCGCAATGGAGGATGCTATCATAGAGAACATAGCGCGCAAAAATGGCTGGGAAACGCGAGAAGAAGGAAATTCGGTGCATGTTCTTGTGATTGATTGACCGCTCGTGCAGAAAATCGACCGCTCGTGCAGACGGGTGAAAAAATGCCGCTTGCTATGTCTTGCGGCTTTTATCATAATTGCATTGGCTGAAGCAACAGCCAAAGGAGAATAGACATGACAGAACAAATGATTTCGCTTGCCTTGGTCGCAAATCTGTTTCTTGCGCCATTGGAAATCGCGCCAAGCGCGCCGATTCGATTGGAAACGGAAGTCCAGGAGATTGACACGAGAGATGCGTACGCCTCGATATCCGGTGGTTCCTACATCAGTGGCTCAAACTGGTATTCTTGGACGAATGCAGTGGTGAAAGTGATCTCGAACAACTACACGGTTCAATTCACTGCTTCGTTCTCCGGGTCTCTCTACGATGCCCAGATTCATAGCGTTGGAAGTTATCTGGCTACCAATGCAACCGTGGTTTCACCTCCAAGCATACAGGTGGCACATGTGTATAGTGGTGAAGCGGTAGCATCCATGTCGTTTATCTACAACGGCTTGCAAAAGACATTGTCTCTGCATGTTCCGGCTGGTTCCAATTCTCCCTATGCCGTATTGCAG
>OMYM01000175.1 GCA_900315225.1 uncultured Erysipelotrichaceae bacterium
GATGATATTCTAGAAGGACGTGTATTAAGAACGCGGAATGCAAGAACATTTGAAAGTACATATTTGGTGAACGCATTTCCTAAAGGAAGCACCACAAAAGATAAGGTGTTCCTGCTGAGCCTAGATGAAGCCGCAAGGTATTTTTCAAACAATGAAGCAAGGCAATGCAAGCCAACGGCATATGTGGTGAATCAAGGCGCACATGTCGATAAAGATTTAAACACCTGCTGGTGGTGGCTTCGCTCTCTTGGTTGCGAAGGTTTTCTCGCCGCAGGCGTCAACTACGGTGGCTTCGTCAATGCGGTCGGCTTCATTGGCGATGATGACGACGTCGGTGTTCGTCCAGCTTTGTGGCTTAATCTGTAATCTGGAATCTTCTAATCTGGAATCAGCCACAAAGCCTTGGTCGAAGGAAGACGTAACGAGTTTTGATCATGTATTCGAAGGAACACAGTTGCAATCTTGGAAAACGCAACTTGATCCCCGCTGAAAGATGGTCGCGCAAGGGCATTTTTAGCACCCCTGCCATGTCTGGCAGGGGTGCCTTTTTATCTCAGAAGGGCTTTCACAATTTGTTGTATGGTGCTATCATTTGGGGGTATGGGGGAAGAAAAATGAATAGAAATGAAACGTCATATCTTTTATTGATACATGCTATGCATGAGCCAATGAAAGGAATATACTTTGTAGTCACATCTGAAGAGATGCGGGATAAAATCATAAAGAAATACCCTGAATATGAAGTGTATGACTGTAATAGTCAAAGCAATGATTTGGTTGGATGGATCAAAGAAAGTATTACAGGGAATTGTATTATTTGCAATCCCAAGGTTGATGAAGTAAATCTGCTCAAGGATATCACACTACTGGAGAACAAGAGTATCTTTGTATTCATTGCACCGTCTGAAGCTGATATGATATCTTTTGATGATGAAGAGGATGCAATTGTTAGAGGGATCTATACACTAAGCAAAAAAGATATGCTTCGGGAAGGGAAGAATGCAAATAGAATTGGAAACAAATACTATGATAAAGATGATTATGCGAATGCGTTAAAGATGTATCTTGATGCGGTGGAGATCTGCGAGTTGACCATGGGGGAAACCAATGTGGAAACTGCGAAAAGATATATCAATACCGCTAATGCTTTTCATGCTTTGGGTGATGGTCAGAAAGCTTTGGAGTATTCGGAGAAGGCGAAAGATATCTTTGAAATAAAGCTTGGAAATGATGCGTATGATACTTCGGTGAGCTATAGAGCCATGGGTTTGGCATATTATTCCTTGGGGAATGCCAAATTGGCTTTGCGTTGCTTAAAGAAGTCCTTAACAATACAAAAGAGGTTGCTTCCAAGAGGAGATATTGAAATTGGACGTAGGCATGTTGAGGTTGCTTCGGCATATGCATTGAAGAATGACTATGGGAATGCCGGAATCTTTTTCTCTAGAGGATTGAGTATCCTGAGGGAGAAACTGAGGGAGGATGATCCTGAGATAATAGATTCGTATATAAGCGCAGGGGACTGTTGTCTTAATGATGGATTGAATAATAAAGCAAAGGATTGCTATGAGATTGCATTGGCTGGGAAAGAGAAACAATATGGACCAGAACATCCGGAAGTTGCTTCGGTTTTAAGCAGATTGGGAGAAGTGTATCTTCAAATGGAGGACTATCCTTTGGCGAAGAAGTATCTTTTAAGAGCGATAGAGATACAGGAAAAGACATTGGGAAAACAACATCTGGAAACAGCGGAGAGCTATCACTGCATAGGCAATGTGTACCTTGCGATGGAGAGATATGACAAAGCATTGGAATACTTCGAGAAGGATCGGATCGCATGTGAAAAGAACTGTGGTCAAGAAGGTAAAGAGACGAGCCGTTGCTATTTCGATATGGGTACATTGTATGACGAAATGGAAGAGTATGAGAAAGCTTTGGAGTGTTATAACAAGGCATTGACCATCAGAATAAAAAATGGTTGTGAGAAAGATCCTACTACCGCTTCGATCTATCAATCAATTGGTTTCGTGCAGTGGAACCAAGACGATATGCTAGGGGCAATCCAAAATTTGTATAAGGCATATGCGATCCTAAAAGCAACGGTGGGAGAGCGTGATTCGGATACGATTGATTGTGTTCGAAACTTGGCTCATGTCTTGAATCTTTATTCAATGCATGGTGATTTAAATGTGTTGGATCCAGGTGTCGTTCAATTCAAGCAAAAGTATGGAAATGGAATGTTTTGGTAATACTGATAGTAAGATATAAAAAATGCTTGACTTCATAAACGTATTTCATTAAGATAGAGAAAAGGAGATATAGTAAACGGCTTTAAACTTTTCGTTTTGGTTATCGATCTACCTAGAGATTTATATAACTTGAGCGCCTTAAAACGTAAAAATCA
>OMYM01000398.1 GCA_900315225.1 uncultured Erysipelotrichaceae bacterium
TCTTTATAAACTGCATACAGGGTGGTATCCTCGTTGAATACAGCATTATCAAGTGTTTCATAATCGACACTGCCGTCCTTTGTTTTCTCGACTTTTTCGATCAGCCCGGGATAGTGGTCGATTGCACGCTTTCGGCCTCCCCCCTTCTTTCGTTGCCGCTCTCCATCCCCCAAGCCCGATTCCTTCCCGTAGAATTGCTCTACAAGTTCTTCTAACGACATGGTTTTGGGCGTGGATTCTTCTTCGGAATCCTGGTCTTTTCCTGGTTTTGGATCATTTGCCAATGCTTTTCGCAGGAGCTTGAATCGATGGTATTCTTGATTCTTTCCAGCATTTCAGGGATGGCATTGCCAATGGTATTTCTCGACAATTTGGTCTTTTCTGATACATAGGAGACTCCGCCGTATCCCAATCCATCCGCAATTGCTGCGGCAATAATTCGGCGTTCTCTTTCCGAGGCATACGGGATGACCGCTTTGGATATGTTGTATGTTAATCGATCAATCGCATCGTGTTGTGTTGAATCTGTCATGAATCACCTCCATAATTAGTGTACCTCACAATGTTACCACTGTAATCATGACCAATCAAGATGCTCAATTTATTTCGTGACAATTCCTTAACCTATAGCCTTTCGCATGACAGGATTGCTTTCTATAGCCCCTTGTAGATTCCATGGTTTATACTTGGATGAACGAATAGGTAGAATTTTGCATTGATTCCCTTCTGTTATACAGAAGCATCTTGACATCCCCTTGGTGTCATGAAAGAATATGAGGGATGGGATTGATTGTCAAACCAACTCCATCAGAAAGGTCAGGAATAACAAAATGAAACTGTATACTTTGAAGATTTACCCCGAAGGATGGGGAAGACACGCAAACCGAGTTGTCGAAGCACCTGAGACAATGACACTGCGTAAATTGTGTGAAATGATTCTTGTGGCGTTCGACTTTGATGAATCCCATATGTATGAATTCCTTGTTCCCGATTGCATCGAAATGAACCAAGCAGCGAAGACAACACTCAAGAGCCTCGATCTTTCTCCTAAGAGTAAGATCATCTTACACTATGACTTTGGCGATGACTGGATGTTTATCATCAACGTCCAAAAAGTGCAAGAGACAACGAAAGCAAAATACCGCATTGTATCGTCCAAGGGAGAAGTGCCACAATATCCAGACGACGAAGAAGAAGATTGGTAAGATGCGGGAAGCACATGTGCTTCCCGCATATCATATATCCCGATGCGTGTGGCCATGAATACTCTTTATGTACCCAAGATTCTTTTTATACTCAGATGCACAATTAGCTGTAATTCCGCATCGTCTGCCTGCTGTTATATGCGGAACGATTGTAAATATCTGTTCCAGCTATTTGATTGTTCCAGTATATCACAAAATACCTTTTCCCCCAAAGGGAATGCAGGCGATTCCAGTCATTTCCATGGTGGAATAGCCATCGTCAAGATCAAGTGGGGCGCTACAACAAGTATGGACAGATGATCAAAGGCTGGGTGCGAAAGACAATGACGCAGGCTGCCTTTTTTGCTTGAACCGAAGAGTTCGACTACGTTACTTCAACAAAACAGATGTGCAAGCACTTTGCAAAGATAAAACAAACACTGTATAATACGCTTGGATGAAAGGAGTATTCCATGGGAACATATGTAAACCCCGGTGACGATGGATTCCGAAAAACATTGAAGAAAGGAAACCACATAGACAAGACAGGATTGGTCTCATACATCAACTCCGTTTTGTCTACGGAAGACTACGAGACCTGCTTCACCCGCCCCTGACGCTTTGGCAAGACATATGCTTGCGACATGCTGGCCGCATATTATTCCATCGGTGCCAATGCAGAGAAGCTTTTCGAGGGATTGGAAATTGAAAGGAACCCCACATTCAAACAACACCTGAACAAGCATCCAGTCATCTACTTCGACCTGCCTGCCCTAAAGGATAGCTGGAATGAATTGGATGGAAGAAAACCCACTTTGGTAAAATACATCAAGCGCGTCCTGCTTGACGAGCTTTCCGAGGAATATCCCGAAATCAAAATCGCCCCTCGACAGCCACTGCGCAATGCAATGATTGCTGTTTCAAGTCATCTCAAATAGAAAAAACAAGGGCAGGAAGACTCGGAAAATGACACACACAAGTTTATCGTGATCATCGATGAATGGGACATAATCCTTAGAGAGGACAAGGACAACCAGGTGATGATTGATGATTACATCAAATTCCTTCGCTCCGTTTTTCGTTCAAAGGACACCCCTGCCTATCTTGCCGGGGCGTATATGACGGGCATATTGCCAATCATACGCTACAACACGCAGTCCGCCCTTTCCGACTTCAGGGAACGCACGATGCTCAAGCCCCTAATGCTTGCCAGGTATGTCGGCTTCACGAAAGATGACGTTCCCAAGGTATGCGAAAAGTTTGGTGCGGATGAGCGCCTGATGAAGGTTTGGTACGATGGCTACAGGCTCCCTGGCGCAGGTGAGGTCTACTGCCCCTCCTCCGTCATGGAGGCAGCGAAAGGAAGCGACTACTCTCCCCATTGGGCAAACACGGCGGCCATGGAGTCCTTGACCGACTACATCTATCTGAACATCGAGGGATTGGGCGATGCAATGAACGAACTGCTTGACGGGAAGGAGATGGGGATTGACCCGGAGGAGTTCGAAAACCGGCTTGACAGGGTTGACACAGGAAACATTGTTTTGACGGTTCTGGTCCACCTTGGCTACCTTGCCTACGATTATAGTTCCAGCACTGTCAGGATCCCAAACCTGGAGGTTCGCCTCCAGATGCTTCGCGCCTTTGCGAAAGCCCCCAACAAGGATTTTGTCAACCGAACCAGAAGATGCGAGAAGGTCTTGGCGGCCACGCGCAACATGGATGCAGAGACTGTCGCCTCCCTTCTCGAGGATATCCACAACGAAAGACCACCGATCCACTACAACGATGAACATGCGTTGCGCTACATCGTTCTCCAGGCATTCAACAACTCACCAACGGGAGTATACGTCACGTTCGATGAGCTTTCCAGCGGAAGGGGGTTCGTGGACATCCTGTTCATGTCACAAAAAGGCACCACCAGCCTGCTGTTATTGGTGGAGCTGAAAAACGGCGCATCCACTGGCACGACGATCAGCCAGATTGAGGCAAAGGACTACATTGACTATCTTAGAAAAGTGGAATACAGCGGCGAAGTGCTGCTCATCGGCATCAACTACAGCCCATCCACAAGAAAACATACCTGTAGGATCGAAAAGATCACCCTCAAATGAATCGGCACGCTGGTTCATTTTTTCGGCAAAACCAATGCCACAGCCAAAAGCAAAAACTGACTCGTTTCAACGCTGCCATGGCAATGGATCTTTCTGTTTTATACTTGGACGAACAAATAGGTAGAATTCTGCATTATCTGCCTTTTGTTATATGCCCAACGATTTTAATTTCTGTTCCAGAAAATTGATCGTTCCGCATATAACAGCAGGTATACGATGCTAAATTCCACATGATTGCTCTTCCGAGCATAGTATGTTATAATCCTACCAGCAAGGAGGTACAAGGAGATGGCAAGGACAATATCTAGAGGCAACCAGTCGTTCGAGGAAATTGTGTCAAACGATTGTTTCTATATCGACAAAACCAGGTTTATCAGTGAATGGTGGAACAAAAGAGAACCAGTGACACTGATCACCCGCCCAAGGCGCTTTGGGAAGACGCTGACGATGGACATGGTCGAGCGTTTCTTTTCTGTGCAGTATGCAGGAAAGCCGGAGCTGTTCTCCAGGCTGAGCATATTCCAGGACAGTGAAATGATGGGAAAACAGGGGGAGTATCCCGTCATATCGCTGTCGCTGGCGGGTATCACGGAGCCAACGTACGAGGGAATGATCGCGAGTCTCAGCA
>OMYM01000354.1 GCA_900315225.1 uncultured Erysipelotrichaceae bacterium
GCCAATTTCCCTGGTTCTGCCTGGATCAGCCAAGGAATCCGAACCCATCTCACAACCAAGCAGTGAGCCTATAACAACTTGTCCTTCCTGTGGAAATCCTATCAAACCTGGTTATGCCTTCTGCACTATCTGTGGCACTCGCATTGAAGAGACAAAGAAGGAAGAAGATGTTGCGGTTCCATCACAAGCAACGCCGAAGGATGATGCATTTGTTCCTTCTCATGATTCCTTCACACAGCCAAGGAATTACGAACCAATTTCTTTGGTTCTGCCTGAATCACCCAAAGAATCCGAACCCATCCCACAGGCAAGCAGTGAGCCTAAAACATGCCCTTCCTGTGGCAATCCTATCAAACCTGGATTTGTTTTCTGTACACTCTGTGGCACTCGTATTGAAGAGCCAACGAAAGAGGAAGAAGTTGCGACTCCATCGCAAACAACGCCAAAAGATGATGATTTTGTTTCCTCTCTTGATTCTTTCATAAAGTCATGGAAGGATGAACCAATATCTTTGGTTCTGCCTGAAACATCCAAGGAATCCGATTCACTCCAGCAGTCAAGTAATGAGCCAACAACTTGTCCATCCTGCGGAAGTCCTCTCAAGCCAGGTTATGCTTTCTGTACAATATGTGGAATGGGTGTTGATGTCACACCTGATCATACAAAATCAGTTGAAACACCTCCAGAACCAACTCCAGCAAAAGAAGAAGAAAGCATTTCTCTTTCCTTTGGTTCGACTACCGAAACACCAAAGCAAGAGCTTGAACCAATTTCATTGATTTTGCCAGACACAAATGACATTGTTGAAGCAAGCCAAGAACCAGAGGAAACAACTATTACGCTTTCCCTTGATCCATCTGTGGAGACAACAGAAGAAGAACCAGAACCTATTACTCGTTCCATGCCTGAGACAAACAGAGATGACACCCCATTGCAGGCGATGGATGAATCAATAGAAGAGGAAGAAGTATTGGTATCATCTCATGACAAATGCCCCTATTGTGGAACGCCTCTGCTGCCTGAAGCAGCATTCTGTCCTGAGTGTGGAAACCGCATTGATAACAAAGAGATATTACCAACGCTAGAAGTTCCTACTACCAAGGTATGTAGGGCTTGTCAGAAAACAATAGACTATGATTCTATCTTCTGCAAGTATTGTGGCACACGTTGTGAAGAAGAGGAAGAGAAGCCTATGATTCCTCCTCAGCCAAAGGAACCAGTTGTCATTGAGGAGGAAAACAATGATCCTGATGTTGAGTCAAAGCATCGTCTAAAGGTTCCTGTGGATGGATCTACAGTAGTTGCTCCGTGTGGCGCAAAGATCACTCTGGGAGGACGTAATGCGGCATTTGTCAGAGAGCTGACAGTTTCAAAGCATATCTTTGATGGAGAACGTACTCGCTATGATATAAACGCTGATGGAGTTCATGAACTCGATGATTTCTTCACGATCAATCTTCCGTATACACCTGTAGAGAATCATGGTGTGATTGCCCAGTATTATAACGCTACTTCGAAAGAGTGGGAGTTGATTGACCATGACATTGACAAAGCTAATAGAGAAGTAGTCATTCATACCAATCATCTATCTGGTTTTGCTGTGGTGGATGTTTCTAACAGTAATGAAACCAATGTCACGCTTGCCAGTATGGCACATATGTATCTTAGTGACGATGTAGCATGGAATGACATCAAGGAAAGGATGAATGAAGAAAAGACAGCCTTCAAGCAAGATCCTGTAGCTATGGCATTCTTCTACTATCTGATGGGTGAAGCGATTGAACTGGAAAGCTATCACTTTATCTCCCAAGAAGATGTAGATAAAGCTATCAAAGCTACATTTGGCAATCTTAGCAACTTCAATGATATCATGGGTTGGATTTCATCCTTTGCCTATGACATTGCCTGCTACAAAGAAATCATCCCCCAAGCAGTACTTGAATTCGCTGCCACAGGATCAGAGATCTATCTGCCAGGAAAACTGATCGAAATCGGAGCGAACTTTGCCACATGGCTATCTGCCGCAAGTATTGCGGAAACAGCCTACCGTGAATCTGTAGAGAATGGAAAAGTCAGTGAAGGAACTATTTGGGATATGTACAAATGGTTGAACTCCTACAGCTTCGGATACATTATAGGCAAGCTAGGAACCTCATTTGGCTCCCTCTACGCGTTGCCAGTGCTACTGGTCGACTATTCCCTCACCAAGATACGATCCACCGTCCAAGACGCTGAAAATGACGCTCTATCCAAAGCCCTATATTACTTCTACAAGACAGAATGTGCAAGACCCATGCTGAAGAAACAGGAAAGAGTCAAAGTCAGTCCCATCAGTGGATTCCCACTGACGGGAAAAGACGCTGGAGTAGAAGTTGAAAGCTGGCAAACCAGAATCACTAAAATCCACAAGTCAAATGCCAAACACCACAACGGAGATCCAAAGAGCCTTGCGTCAACAATCAATGCTGCGATCTATCACGACATGACAACCGCATGCCAGAAACTGATCGACCTAGCAAACAAAGGACAAGGAGACATGGAGATTGCCATCTCAGGCGGTGTCCATGACGCTGAGATGCGCAATCTCTGGAGTACCGTCAAAGACATCAAAGAAACGAATAAAGATGATATCATCGCTAAAGCAATCGCATTACTCGAAAAAGATATGCGACCAGCATTTGAAGCAGTAGCAGAAGAACAAAGAAGAGAACTACGCCAACAAGCAACCGCTTGGGCAAACACGATGAACACAACCCTCAACTACACCCACACCCTTACCATTGAGGAATTTGTCCCTGCTGGAGAAACACACAAATACGCTGGACACAAAGTCATCTTCACCCGTTCAGATAAGAAAACGGGTGAAGATGACAAAATCACCCCAACAACCGTCCAATGGCAAGGAACACTAGACGCTAATGGATCCCTTACATTTACCTTCAATACATTCGGATACATGAAGGCAGGAGCACCAAACCGTATCGAGATCTATGCCCCTCAAGACGATCCAAAACACGCCAATCCACTCGAAAAAGTAGACTTTGAAATCAAACAAAAAGTCACTCATATTTCCATTGGAGGAGTAGAAAACATTCAAGTCTTCTTAGCCGACATATTCATTAACCGCTACTACAAAGAAGACAAATACACCCATGTCGAAAAAGGCTTCACCACAAAGAACTTCATACTCAAACGCACCAACAAATGGGCAGAAGTAGAAATTCCAGCTATAGAAGAATTAGGCGATACAATCGAACCAATGCGCTTCCTGCTAGATCTCAGTAAAGCCTCACTATTCACAAGAAACACCCTCGAAAACCTCCCCAACGACCACTACCTCCTCGGCAACCAATTCCTCACCTACCCAGATACAATCAAGATAGCGGATGGAGGAAAGACCCGAACATTCACTACCACCCTATACAAACCTATTCAATTCGAAAAAGGCTTTGCTCCATTCTTCGAATCTGGTAGAAGCTACACAGAAATGAACCACTACACAATGCACTATCTCAACATCTTCATGCCATTAGAAGAACACTTCGAAGATAAATCCCCCAATACATTCATTCTTGACATCAAACTCGTTGGCCTGCCATTGAATCCAACAGAAAAGTAAAACACTGAATAACGCTCAGCTAGATAAGCTGAGCGTTATTTCATGTTCCATGAACCAACTGTACAATGGAAGAATACAAGGATCATCTTCACGATCTTTGGCAATGACAAAGCATATGTCCCTTTTCCGTTGACCGGCAATAGGGATCAAGCGATACGTTGCAGGAACATGCGGCCGATGCAAATCAAACATAACAATCATGTCAGTAGACGGAAGCTTTGCCAGCAACGACAGATCCCTTGGATCAGTATATACAGGCACGCTTTTTTCAAGCACGTCATGATAGACGTGCTGTTCCTTTTGATAGAACTGCTGGCTGTCGCAAACATATGTGATTGCATGACCGGAAAGGTCATCCGGGGATATCTCCGCCTTTGACGCAAAGGGGCTTTCGTCCGGTACCATGGCGCACAGCGTGTCTTGGTGGAAAACAATGGATGACAACCTTGGGTCGAGATCAGGAAAAGCAAGAATGGCAAAATCGATTTCATGCAAGACGAGCGCCTCTTCAGGCATATTGGAAATAGGCACGTATTCAAAGGAGGTGTTTTGATCAAGCGCGGAATAAAACCCTTCTGCATCACAAATAAACGCATTCATTAAAGAAAGACGAATGGGAATCGTGCGAAGCGCATTTTGCCGGCGGCTTGCCAAGGTGATTTTCATTCCTTCATCATGTTTCCGCAGTATCCCTTCGAAAGTTTCAAGGAGAAGCGAAGCC
>OMYM01000372.1 GCA_900315225.1 uncultured Erysipelotrichaceae bacterium
ACGTTTATGGCTAGGTGATCTTCGTCTGCAGGCTCTTGCGAACTATGCGACATTTGACAATGTCGATTTGGTAAAGCGTTGTCTATACCTCTTTGCGGCCATGACGACAAAAGAGGGAAAGATCCCCGCCAATGTCTTTGTAAAGCCAAAGAACATCCCCGATGACACATTCCTATTCGAATACAGTCTGTTCTTCATCAGTGTCCTATATGACCTCAACAAGGCACACCCAGATCCCGAATTCGTCAAAGAACTCTATCCCATCGCAAAAAGACAAATGGACATCACCCTTGGTATGTTCGATTCCAATGGAAAACTCATTCCAGATGAAAACTATCCCATCTTTGTGGACTGGTCAAACACCTACAACAAAGATACCGCAGGACAGGGAGAAGTCATCTACGTCCTCAAGCAATTCATTGTTCTAGGGAAGATTGTTAATGATGAACAAATCTCTCACTACGAAGAAACATTGGCGAAGATCACCCAATACGCCATTGACAATCTCTTTGACCCACGTTGTTATCTGTTTAGGACTACAGGCAACGAATACAACATTGCTTCCCAAGTATGGATGGTTCTTGCGCATGTCATGGATGACTATGACAACAAAGAAATCATGTTAAGTACCTACAGGAATCTCTTCCCCCTGGAAGGCATTGTCACACCGTATATGTACCACCACCTCGCAGAGGCATTCTTTGAAGCAGATCTCCCTGACAAAGGATTATCCCAAATGATAAACTACTGGGGAAAGATGATCGATCTTGGGGCAGATACATTCTGGGAAGCATTCGATCCCAATAACCCCAACTTTTCCCCTTATGGTTCTGCCATGGTAAACAGCTATTGTCATGCATGGAGCTGTTCTCCTGTATATTTGATCAAGAAGTATCTGTCGTTCTTTATACAATAAGAATGAGCCGTGTCCCGTGGATGCGGCTCTTTGTTAATGTTACGAATGACACTCTTCCAATTTCTTTTGAACTGTTTGATAATCAACCAATAATACTAAAATCTCAGGGGCACCTGTATCCCAGATTTTTTTCTATAGCCAACCAAGCCCTTCAATGGGCTTGATGAATTTTCGTCATTTACTTAACAACATGATTCAAATACGAATCTCCCCTCAATAAATCTTTCTCTATGTTCAATTACTCCTATCTAACGTTCAAATTGGCTCTTATATTATAGCACATCCAATGAATACATCAAATCATGCGATTCCTCTTCTTCGATCATCTCTCCATCCCGCAGCATCACAGGATCCATTGGAGACGATCAGGTGATCTGCATATACCTTTTCCTCTTCTGCTTGTGCATCAATCACGTATTTTAGTTCTGCAACATAATCATCGATATCAGTAATGAAATCTTGACTCTCAACAACCTTAAGCATTCCTTCTAGACGGGCAAGGTCTCTCTCAAGCGAAGCAAGCTTGCGTCTTCTCACCATGTACACAGCCTTTTTGGTATCATTAACGATGCCAAAGACAAATACGACAATGGATGTTCCCAATGGCTCCGATGCAATCATCAGGGTAATCCCAAGCTCAGAAAGCGATGGAGTGTATGAAGAAGTAGTTGTAGTAGAAGCATCCGCAAAAAAACTGGTACCCTCAACAGCACTAAGATCAAACATCTCCCTCATAGATGTGCATCTAATCATATAATTCAACCCTATGACAGTCGAAAATACAGCAAACAAGACAAACATGCATACCCAATGGAACCATCTCTTATTTTGTATTGTCATAAGATATGCAAGGGCCAAAGGTGCGCCATCTGCCACAAACACCAAGCCAAATGTAATAAGTGGGATCACATTGGTTCCAATATTCATGCTTTCGCTAAACAAGCTGCTATAATTAGCGTAATCCAGATACATTGCCAGAATTGTCAGGAATAAAGGAAATGATGTCAAGCCATATTTCGCAAGTGTTTCCATGATGTCATTGCCTGAATTATTAAGCTTGAATTGGATTCCAGCAAGTATTTTTTTATCTTTTAAGTTCATGGTTATCCATTCCTTTCTTTACTTGATTTTGCTTTATTGGTTGTTAATGCTCTTCTGAATATCCGATGGATCTTGTGCTTGTTGTGATTGATTCTGTAAAGGTGTTCCGGTTGTATTCTTAAATTGACTTTCATATTCATCTACTCCTCTTTGGTAATAAGCTATTCTTTTTTTGAGTGTTTCAATCGTTCCTTTGATTTCGTTGATTTCTTCGTCATTCTTATGTTTCGCTTCTGAGACGTATCTTTCCGCATGCTTAGAAGTTTTTACTCTCGCAGCTTCTAAGCATGCTTTCTTGTATTTTGTATCCTTCTCGATCAGTGGATCGAAATGACCTTCGTTGTATTCATCGAAAATAACTCCATTAGCATTGTATTTCCTGACGGTTGCTTGCATCTTAGCCAATGTATTGTTGTGCATTTTACCAACTAGATTAAAAAGTACTTTTTTCTCCCTATTCAATTGTTTCGTAAAAACCATCATTGTTGTCATGTTGTTATCCATTCCTCCTTGTATTCTCTGAATAGTTCAAGCTTATCGTGTGTTTTGTTAAACTGTTCTTCGTAATCCTTGTGAACCGTGTAAAACGGTTTTTCCACTCCGAGGAATTCAATGTCCAACTCTGCGCCTTCGAGATATGCCCCAACAATAGCATTGACCTTTGCTTCTTGAACTTTTGCTTTTGATTGGTGGATTGCAATGAAGTTGTTGATCTTACCTTCAAGATAAAGCATGTCGTTAATCACCATAATCCTTAAGTGCGTCATATCTCTCCGTTCTCTTTTG